>CAZYJK010000021.1:0-10644 GCA_964647865.1 uncultured Veillonellaceae bacterium
CCAGATGGGCAACCACAGCATCGGTCTGCTTTTTCTTCTTCTTTTTCTTTTTCGGCTCATCCTCTTCCATTTCATCACCGATCTCGGCCACCAAAGCCTCCGAAGCTTCCTTGTCCTCGGCAACCAGCATCGTCACGCTCGAACCTTGCGGTTCATAATCCTGCTGGGCTATATTCAGGATATTGGCGCCGATGATCTTGGCCACCTCGGTCAGAATACCGGTTAACCGCTCGGCATTGTATTCTTCATCGATGTATTCGATGTATTCGCGGCGATGCTGGGGAGTTTTGGCGTAACAAATATCATACATGTTAAAGCTCAGGGTTTTTGTCAGGTTATTGAATCCGTAGAGCTTGATTTTTTTGATTTTTTTTACCTGCATTACGATCCTCTTTTCCCGCGCCGGCGATATTTTCCAACCAAATACTAACAGATTTCACGCTCAGTTACAATGTAAAATTTAACGGAACATTTTACAACCCTTTTTCTTGCCAACAGCAATAAACACCGAGGACTCCCGCCTGCAACCCGACCCGGATCCTTTGCGAGTTTTCCGCCAGTCGGTTGCTGATCGCCGCCGGTTCATGCATTGATAGATTGACGCGGTTCAGCGGCCAATGCACGCCGTCGCTGACCACCTGTTCACAGACTGTTGTCAGCGGAATCAGTGAGATGATCTTCGGTGATTGCTCGAAGTCAACCGTCAGTTGCTGACCGCCTGATAGCAGAAACATCGCTTCGGCCTGGTCGACAATCCCGGCTATACTGATTCCCAAGTCGGTCGCCTGCAACAGACTGAACACATTGGACCAGGCATGGTCGAACCGGCCACCCCAACCGCCAGTCAACAGCACTGCAGCGCCAGGACGCCGCTCAGACAATTCCTGCAAGGCGAGCTGCAGATCGGTGAAATCTTTGTCGGCCGGGTATCGCAACGTCGGAACTTGAAGTGCTTCCAACCATTGCCGTGAGGACGCCTCACTACTATCGGCGTCACCGATGAAAATCTCGGGAACTACAGCTGCGTCCCGGCAGACGTCGGCTCCCCGATCAACGGCCCATACCGGATATGCTCGGGCAATTTCCTGCAACCAGTCAAGTGCAGGCGCTCGCCCGCCGGCTACCAGAACGACCGTGTTCGGTCGCTGTGCGGCAACGGGGCGGATTATCGCCGACCCTTGCGGGATTGTAATCTTCATCTACCGTCCCTCCCGTTCAGTTGCCGCTGCTTTCCGCCTGTTCCATTTCAGCCAGTTCGACACCGGTCGCTTCCCAATCTTGGTAAGCCTTATCCAGTGCTGTTTTTAGCTGTTCATGCTCTTCGCCCAGTTTGCGGCTGGCCAACGGGTCGGCATGCGAGGCAGGGTCGTTGATCCGTTTTTCCAGCTCTGACAGCATGATTTCCAGCTCGTTGATTTCTTTCTCCAACCGGGTCAATTGACGTTGGCATTCCTGACGCCGTTTCAGCGGTGAAGTATTTCGCTTTTCCAGACGTTCGCCTTTGGGCGCTTTCGGGCGCGCTTCTGCGCCGGTGTTTCGGCTCGGTTCCACCAGCGCAGCCTGGGCAGCGGCCTGCGCTGCCTTGTATTCACTGTAATTTCCCGGATACGAAGCCAGTTTGCCATTTTCAAACGCCAGTAGCCGATCAGCGATCCGGTCGATCAGATAACGGTCGTGTGAAACCAGCAGCAGTGAACCGGGGAAAGCCTCCAGCGCTTCTTCGACTGCTTCCCGCGCCGGAATATCCAAGTGGTTGGTCGGTTCGTCCATCACCAGGAAGTTGGCGCCGGATAGCAAGATTTTCAACAGCGCCAGGCGAGCCTTCTCACCGCCTGACAAATCGCCGACCAGCTTAAACACATCGTCGCCGCGAAACAAGAACCGCCCTAGCACTTTGCGGGCCCGGTCCTCGGTCAGGCCGCAGCGATAAACCACTTCATCCAGTACCCGTACCGCATCGTTCAATTCTTCAAATTCCTGCGAGTAATAGCCAACCCTGGCCCGCGGGCTGTTGCGCACCCGCCCCTTCAGCGGTTGCATTTCCCCCAGCAGTAATCGCAGCAGCGTTGTTTTGCCGACACCGTTCGGCCCCATCAACGCTACCTTTTCACCGCCGCGCAGCAAAAACGAAATATTCTCGAACACCGGATCGCTGCCGTAGCCTGCCGCCACTTCGACAAACTCGCTCATTCGTTCCGGCACTTCATCGCAGTCAGGAAAGAAGAACTGCATTGCTTCACGGGTTTCCGGCCGCTCCAGCCGTTCCAGCCGGTTCAGTTGGGATTGGCGACCACGCGCCTGTTTTGATTTGATTCCCGCTTTATAACGCCGGATGTATTCTTCGGTTTCGGCGATCTTTTCCTGTTGCTGTTCATACGCCGCCAGCGCCGCCGTCAAACGCATCGCTTTTTGCTCGACATAGCCTGAATAACCGGCCGCATACTCTGTCAATGAACCGTTCGCCAATTCCAGCGTTCGGTTTGTCACGGCGTCCAAAAAATAGCGGTCATGCGACACGACCAGAACCGCGCCGGGATAATCGCGCAGATACGCCTCCAACCACTCGGAACGTTCCAGATCCAAGTGATTCGTCGGTTCATCCAGACAGAGAAAGTCCGGTTGACGGACCAACTCACGCGCCAGTGCGATGCGGGTTTTCTGGCCGCCGGAGAACTCGGCGGCGCTACGGGCCAAGTCCTGCTCGGAAAAACCCAGACCAAGCGAGATCTGGCGAATCCGGCTGTCCATCGAATAGCCGTCGGCATGTTCAAACCGCGCCATCACCTCGGCATACTCCGTCAACAGCGATTCCGGCGCGTTATCCCCCAGCGCTGCAAGCTGCGCTTCGATTTGCCGCATATGGGCTTCCCAGGCAAGAACGTCCTGATAGGCTTGTTTCAACTCTTCCAGTACGGTTCGCCCGCCAAAATCGGCTTCCTGCCTCACATAGCCGACGGCACAGGAATGAAACCAACTTACCTGGCCGCCATCGGAACGCTCTTCGTCCAACAGACAGCGCAACAGCGTCGTTTTACCAGCCCCGTTCGGACCGACTAAACCGACCTTTTCACCCCGCCTGATTTCAAACCCGATTCCAGAATAGAGCACCCTCTCGCCAAAATACTTGGCCAGCTCGGTGACCTTCAACAGCAAATCCGCCATCGTTTCCGTCCTTAAAAATATTCACTGATAAAATTCCGGCAGGCCGGAAAAATCGCCGCTAGCAAATCCCTTTGCCGTTCGCCGGCCCGCAATCCCTCAGCTGCCTTGAGCAACTCCTTCGCCGGTCGCTGGCCAAAATACAGCTGGCTAAGCAGCGCCACGTTGAGCGCAAGGTCCGGTTCGCCAACAGACTCCGCCGCTGACCAGTTTCCTGCACCCTGACCGATCTGCCAGCGAAACCGACCATTATTCCAGGGCGCGATCGGATCGACAAGCTCGACCGTCAGATCCGCCTTCAAGCCTGCCGGATAGTCCATCGCCGTCAATACCGCCTGACAGTCGGTCAACCGCCCCATCAGGAACGGTTCGCTGTGCGAGGCGGCGAACTGGGCTGCGCCGGAATCTTCCGAGGGATCTTCCCACTCCAAACGGTTCGCCCCGTTGTTCCTGGCCTGTTCCAGCAATAGCTGCCACAACGAGTCCAGTCCGGTTTGATCACGCCAGACCATTTCGCGCACGCGCAGCAATTCATCCGCCATCTTATATAGAACGTAACCAACAGGCTGCGTCCTGTTCAGTAGCAACCCCACCCTGCCGCCATCGCCGCGATGATCTGCCAGCATTCGCCGCCAGTCGTCCGGCCTACGATCGACATAACCGTGGCGCGGTTTAACAAAGTCTGCATATAGTGCCGCCAATTCACCAAACTCGTCGGCATCTGCAATCCAGGTCAGTCCAAAAGCAGGCGGCGTTTCCTGCAAAACCTCCGCTACCGCGAGTGGCAGATGGTAGAAACGACGCGAGTAGCAAAAATCCCAGCCAAGCGGACGATAAAACTCCGGCCAGCGTGGCTGCAGAATGCTGATGTTGACGCCACTTCGTCGCAACTCTGCCAGAGCCGTCGACATGATGTCCCGGCCATAGCCGCTACCGCGCAGCGCTTCATCGACGCATACACCGACAAAGTACGCCGCATCCCGCCAGGCGCCGCGCAGATACAACCGATGCGGCAACAGATGAGCCTGGGCGGCGACGGTTCCTTCTTTTATGCCAACCCAGGTGTGTTCCGCTTTATAATGATGGGAAAAATACCAGCTGGTCCATGGTTCTTCCTCGCCGAAGCATTGTCCCCACAATCGCCTGAGCGCCGGATAGTCCGCATCCCGGCAAAACCGGTATTCCATCTCGCTCTCCTTAACTTGCTGTTATTCGGCGCTGGCCCGGTATTTTTCGACCATTCGCACCGGTCGATACGATTGTTTGGCGGCCCGCAATCCGTCAATCCCCATGTCTTCCTCCCGGTTGACAAAACTCATCTGCGGCCAGGCGTGCGCCAGATACTCGCGGTTAATCATTTGATACAAGCCGGCAATCGATGGATCGGCCTTCTCGATATGGATGACCGCTGTGTCCTCGCACAACGCCTCGCCGACCGTGAACGATTTCACCATCCCATCAATCCGAATGATACCGCCGCTCAGACTCAAGGCGTCAAACTGCGACAGCGCCTGTTCGACCGCAAACAACTCGGCCTGCATGATCCGGTCTTCGCAGCGCTGACGTTCCAGCCATTCTTTAGCCAGCGGGATGCACTCCAGGGCGTTCTGACCGTTCATCGGTTCATAAGCGTAATTATAATTCTGGCGCAGGAACGTCTTGATGTGATGCCGCTTGGCCTCGAATTTGCGGCCTTTGAGCTCAATCAGTTCCCGTACGCAATAAATATAATCATCTTCCGGTCGGTCGTGTTCGATTTTCCAGCTCGGGAATTCCTCGGCCAGCATTTCCGCCAGCCCAAGCTCCAGTCCCTTGATCAGCAGCGGCTGTCCCTGCTGGTCGAACCACTGGGCCAACAGTCGGGCGGCCTGCACCGATTGCTCGCGCTCGGGAGCGCAGGGATGCAGCGCATAGACAGGACCATCCTGCCGCACCACCACGCAGACGGAGTTGCCGATCCGGGTCCAGACAATATCCAGCGGTTCGCGCCAGATAAATAGATTGGTAAAACTGCTTTCCGACCCTTCATGGCGGCAACTGCGATATGCCGCGTCAAATAATGGCCGGTCACTTAACTGTATCCGTTGAAACTGCAAACCATTCACTAACAAGAACACTTCCCACTAATCATAATTTTGTACAAGACGTCTGTTATTTTTTGCTTTGGCGAAACTTCACTTTGATTTCGACGATTTCCGACTTTGCACTGGTCCGAACCGGCGGACCCCAGGTGCCAAAACCGGAGGAAACGATCGCATGCAGCGAGCCTTTTTGCAAGTAGCCCCAGTCGATTTCATAAAGCCTCTGGGTCACCCAGTGATTGGGATACAACTGACCCCGATGCGTATGACCGGAAACTGTCAGATCAACGCCCGCCGCCAAGGCCGCTGCCAGTTCGCGCGGCTGGTGGTCCATCAAAAACAGCGGCAACGCCGGATCGATCCCCTGCAGCCATTGCGTCAGCGGTTGGCGCGGGCTGCCTAAAAAACGCTGCCGGTCCCAGTCGTCACGTCCGGCGACGACAAACCGGTTTTCGACAATAAAGTACGAATCCCGCAGCACAGTGATGCCGCCGCTACGCATCAGCTCGATCGCTGCTTCGGTCTCCCTGCCGATATATTCATGGTTGCCGAGAACGGCAAACACACCGAATCGTGATTGCAATTTGCGAAAAGTGGACGCCATATCCTGATCGATAAAATGGCCGATGTCTTCGTCGATCACATCGCCGGCCAGCAGCACCAGATCCGGTCGCCGGGCATTGATCTGGTCTACCAGAAACTGCAGCCTATGGTTGTCGATGACTTTGCCCAGATGAATGTCGGAAACCATCAAGATCCGTAGCTCCTGCAGGTCGCCGGCCGCCTTGTCCAGTTCGATTTCATAAGACCGCCAGACCGTATGCGTCGCATTCCAGGCGCCATAAGCCAGAATGCAGGCAACGATCAGCACGATGCCGCCGCCAATCCCGGCCGGTGAAAGGCGCCAATTCGCCGGAACAAAGCCGATCAGGCGGTTAGCCAGCCGCAGCAGGTCGAACAGCAGGCAGAGCAAGGTCAGATAATAGAGCGCCGCCATCCAGACCCCGCCGCCGACCGCCAGCAGCGTATTCAGCGGCCCCGGCAGATAATCACCCAATATCCGCTCCAAAATATAGGCAAAGGCAACCAGGATGAACACGACGGAATAAAAACGGCCACCGGGAAAGGCAGGCAAGGAATGAAAAGCCTGCCAACCCCGGAGACCAACATAGAAATTCGCTAATGAATATACGCTGAGAAAGACGGTGAAAAAAACCAGAAACTGTGCGTTCATGGGTATCATTGTACCACAGTAACGCAGTCGTCGGCTACTTGCTGCTGGTAGCTGCCTCCGCTCCGGCCACATTGGCCTGGGCGGCTGCCAGGCGCGCTACCGGTACCCGGAACGGCGAACAACTGACAAAATCTAGACCGATCTGATGGCAGAAGTCGATTGAATGCGGTTCGCCGCCATGCTCGCCGCAAATCCCGATCAACAGATCCGGTTTGGCCGTCCGACCGGCTTCTACCGTCATCCGCATCAGTTGGCCCACGCCGCGACGGTCGAGAATGATGAACGGATTGTCTTTGAGAATCCGTTTTTCCAGATAGGCATCCATGAACTTGCCTTCGGCGTCGTCACGGCTAAAACCGAATGTCGTCTGGGTCAGGTCATTGGTGCCGAAGCTGAAGAAATCGGAGATTTCGGCCAGTTCGCCGGCCAGCAGAGCGGCACGCGGCATCTCTATCATCGAGCCGACCGAGTACTCGAAATGGACGTTTTCTTTGATCATTAATTCTTTGGCCATCGCATCGATCCGGGTCTTAAAGAAATCCATCTCATGGAAATCAATCGTCAGCGGAATCTCGATTTCCGGCAATACCTTGAAACCTTCGCGAGTCAGACGGACGCTGGCATTTAGTATCGCCCGGACCTGCATGTCGTATACATCAGGATGGGTGATGCCCAGACGGCAACCGCGGTGACCCAGCATCGGGTTGAATTCGTGCATCTCACGGATCTTGGCCAACAGTTTTTCCTGGTCGGCCAATCGTTGCGGGTCTTTGCCGGTGATTCGCAGTTCGACCACTTCCACCAGCACCGATTCGTAGTTCGGCAGGAATTCATGCAGCGGCGGGTCAAGCAGGCGGATCGTGACCGGGAATCCGTGCATCGCCTTGAGAATTCCATAGAAATCGTCTTCCTGCATCTTCTGGATATGCGACAACGGTTCTTCGCGATCGGCCGGCGTTTCGGCCAGAATCATCCGCTGGACATGCGGCAGGCGGTCGGCGCCCATAAACATGTGCTCCGTCCGGGTCAGACCGATTCCCTGTGCGCCGAATTCGCGGGCCCTGGTTGCGTCTTCCGGCGTATCAGCATTGGCGCGAACTTTCATCCGCGACAGGCTGTCGGCCCATTTGAGGATTTGGTCGTATTCTTTGGAGAACAAAGCGTCAATCACAGGAACAGCGCCTAAAATTACCCGACCAGTCGTACCGTCGATCGACAGGATGTCGCCGGCATTGATGACATGTCCGGCAACCGTCGCCGTCTGTTTTTCATAATCGATCCGCAATGCATCGCAGCCGCATACGCAGGGTTTACCCATGCCGCGGGCCACCACCGCCGCATGACTAGTCATGCCGCCGCGGCTGGTCAATATACCTTGGGCTGCCACCATGCCGTGGATATCTTCCGGCGTTGTTTCCATCCGCACCAGCAGGGTTTTAACTCCTTCAGCCGCTTTTTTTGCCGCCGAATTTGCATCAAACACCACCGCGCCGGAGGCAGCGCCCGGCGAAGCCGGCAGGCCTTTGGCGATGACATCCAATTTTGCCGACGGATCGATCCGGCGGTGCATCAGTTGTTCGATATGAGCCGGTTCGACCTTCATGATCGCTTCGGCTGGCGTCAGAATGTTTTCCTGCACCAGGTCATAGGCGACCTGTACTGCAGCCTGACCGGTCCGTTTGCCGTTACGGGTCTGCAACATATAGAGGCGACCACGTTCGATCGTGAACTCGATATCCTGCATATCCTTATAATGATGCTCCAGCGTATCGGCTGCTTTTACAAACTGCTTGTACATCTCCGGCATCTGGTCTTTGAGTTCCGAGATCGGCCGGGGCGTGCGGATGCCTGCCACTACGTCCTCGCCTTGCGCATTGGTCAGGAATTCACCATACAACGCTTTCTCGCCGGTCGACGGGTTGCGGGTAAACGCCACGCCGGTGCCGCAATCATCGCCCATGTTGCCGAACACCATCGCCTGTACATTCACGGCGGTGCCCAGATCATGCGAAATACGGTTCAGGTTGCGGTACACGATCGCTCGCTCATTGTTCCAGGAACGGAATACCGCTTCCACCGACATGAACAGTTGCTCCATTGGATCTTGCGGGAAGGGTCGGCCCGAACGGTCAACCACCAGTTTTTTATAAGCGGCGACCAACTCGCTAAGCGCCTCAGCCGTCAATTCCTGGTCAAACTTCACGCCTTGCTGTTCTTTGCATTTGGTCAACAATTCTTCAAAATCATGCTTGTGGATTTCGAGCACTACATCGCCGAACATTTGAATGAAACGGCGATAAGCGTCAAAAGCGAAGCGGCGGTTGGCTGTAGCCGTTGCCATCCCTTCGACCGTGACATCGTTCAGACCAAGATTCAAAATCGTATCCATCATGCCTGGCATCGAAAAAATCGCGCCGGACCGAACCGACAGCAGCAATGGATTGGTCGCATCGCCGAATTTTTTATTGGTTTTCTGTTCAATCGCCGCCAAGCCGGCTTTCATCTGGTCAGTTAACCCCGCGGGAAACTGATTGCCGACTTTGTAGTATTGCCGGCAAACTTCAGTAGTAATCGTCATTCCCGGCGGCACCGGCAAACCGATGCGGGTCATCTCCGCCAGTCCGGAACCTTTTCCGCCGAGCAGCGATTTCATGTTGGCCCGGCCTTCCTCAAACAAATAAACCATTTTCCCCTGATTTTCCGCTTTGTCCATGCCTTTTTCCCCCTGTAATCATATTGGTTGCGGAAGTTTCCACGTTACGCGTCAGACAAATTCCATCACATTGTAGCATCTATTTTGACTTGTCTGCTTTTTTCCGCCATATTTTGATTAATTCGACTTCATGGGAAAAAACCCTGCCAATAATCGATAAGCCAGGAAATTTATTTATCAGCCGGCTTGGTTTGCAACGACAACAACATGTCCCGCACCACCGGGTCCCAGAACGGCCGCTCACCGTCAAAACCGCCCAAAATTGCCAAGGCCAGACGATTGTCAACATTGAGTGCGTAAACCCGGCCAAAGAATGCAAACGGCATTTCATCAACCGTCACCATCATTCTGGCGCCAGCGGTCCAGACCTTGTCGCCGTTTTGCATCGGCAGCGGTTGCAACGCGAGCATTTCAAGCAACTTAATGCTGACTTTGTTTTTCGGGTCAGTGTATTGAGCTTTTTCAATATTAGCGTCCACCCAGGTCTTGAATTCAGCCAGTTTTTCGGTCTGCGAGGCGTCAAGGTCCTTGGTGAAGAAGTCAATATTCGGCGGCAATTTTTCGCCGTCGCGGGCTGCCAATAGCCAAGCCATGTGAATCGCTTCGCCATCGTTCATCGTCAAGTGGTAAAAAGCAATGTCCGATTGGGCAAACCGCTTCATCGCAGTTTCTTCGTCTTTCGGCAAAGCATCTTTGAGCAGAGTCGGCGCTCCCTCCGGCGCCAAATCAGGTTTGGCCGGCAACTGTGGCTTGGTTGTCGCCTTTTTCGGTTCGTTCAGTTTCTTTTTTTCCTGCTCGATCAGCTTGCTGAACTCTTTCACTTCTACCGGTGAAAAACCGTCCGGCGCCTTCATCGTGCCGAGAAAAGGGATGTTCCACTCCGGCGTCGACCAGACAAATGCCGCCTGAACCGGAGATACGACGCCAATGGTCATGACCAGGACAAGGACGAGGCTGCACGATAGTTTTTTCATTTCAACACCCTCCCGTTTTTGCTGTGAATGTTAAGGTTAAGGTTGCCAGTTGTTGACTGAAGTCAGCACTTCGATAAACCGTCTGCCGCTACGAAGCGGCAAATCCAGATCACCGACCACGATCTGCATGACGCCGATCCTCGGCAAACTACCATCGGAACGCGGCCGGGAAGCGTCGCCATAGCTGCCGAGACTATGGATCGCATAGTGCTTGCCGTTATGCTCCCCCAGGTACAGCATGACATGGTTGCGCATGTGCAGGGTCGCGCCGGGAGACGCCTGTGTCAGCAGGGCGTAGCGACTTGCCACATCGCCTATGCCCCGCAGCACAATTCGCCGGCCAGGAACCGCCTCCTGCTGGTCGGCGTTGCGCGGCGCCCGGATACCGAACACATTATAGATGTCCATGATAAAGGAAGAACAGTCACGGCCTTCGTTCAGGCCACCCCAGCCATAATGCTCGCCCAGCATCTTGAACGCCTG
>CAZYJK010000021.1:10744-20310 GCA_964647865.1 uncultured Veillonellaceae bacterium
TCTCAGCCAGCCGCGGTAGTTAACTAGTTGGACATACAGCCATTTTCCGTCAGCGCTACGATGCAGCACCGCAAGCGGTTCGGCGATATTGACTGCGGTTTCCTGAAACAGGTCAAAGTCATCCGACTCGTCATCTTCACTGGCCGCAGCGTCGGTCGGGAACGTTCGCAGGTCGCTGCGACGGACCACAAAACCCCAGGACACCGGGTTCGCATCGCGAATGGCCTGCAGATTCAGGTTCCGTTCCAGTTGATCATAAAAACCGGCTGTCAACAACGTTCCGTCTGAATAGCGCTCCTGGCCGCGCGGCAGACGCTCGGCCGCCAGCCATTGTCGCAAACTGGCCCGGTCCACTGCAAGAGGAAATCCATCAAGGTCCTCGACCACCTGCGGCAACGCCTGAACAATCGCCCGATTGAACGCGACGATCCCGGCAGGTTCCAGAACCACTTGCCGGGGCGAAGATAGTTTTGCCAGCCAAAAATCGGCTTTCAGCATCGCATCCGCAACGCCAGGCAATCGCCCGTCACCTACCGGCGCGGCGATACCGGACGGCAGCAGTGGGAACATCAATAATATAACCAGGCCGGCGGTCGCCAGCAACCATTTCATTTCCATCTCAGCGCGCCCCTGCATGACCGAGGATGATCTGCGGCATTTTGGCCGGGTCCAGCCAGGCAACGATCCGCTCCAGATCGCTTTCGGCCATCGCCACGCAGCCGGCGGTCGGTTGCCCTGGCCCCTTCCATATATGCAGAAAAATCGCACTGCCCAAACCGGCGACAACGGGATCGGTATTATAGCCTACTACCACGCCCAAGCGGTACAAGTGGTCGTCGCGCCGCATCTTTTCGTGCGACTCCTTGGCCGGAATCCCGCGCACCCATTGATTATAGCGCGGCGATGACGACTCATCGATCCAGGCGTCTTCCGCCGTCGCCTGTCGGTAAGGCATCCGCGTGTTGACCGTTTCAGCGTAGCCAAACACCAGTTTCAACGGGAACACGCCGCGCGGCGACATCCCGTCGCCTTCGCGTTTGCGATCGAAGGCGGCAATCCCCTTGCGGCCGACATTAACGGCAATCGGGCCGATTACTGGTTGCCAGCCGGCCGGTGTCCGTTCAAATCCCCACAAAACGCTTTCCACTGAGCCAGCCCGTGGTTCGGCGACTGCCAGAACCTGGGCCGCACCGGTCGGAACCAACCGCGGGTCCACGTCAGCCGGTTCATATTCGCGCCAGTCCGGCGCATCAAAATGCCACCACTCTGTTGTCACCGGCAAAAAACCCACCTGTTGCATCACCTCTTGCAAAATCCGCCGATTGCGCAGCGCTTCCGGCGATGCCGCCATAAAGTCGAGATGGGAACGTTCGGAGAATTCGTCAAAAGACGACGGCATCGGCAATTCCCTGCCAGCAGCATCAACCAGACCGACATCCACCGAAGCCCCCCTGTTATGCCGCGACCCGCCGGCAGATGGATTCGCCACGTAATTGGCATCAGGCAACACTGCCCACATTTTTCGCTGCACGGAAAGGGGCCGGTAGCAGTCGAACACTTTTAGCCCCAGTCCCTGCGACTTGAGCCGCCGCTGCGCCTGCAGCAGCCGAAACGCGACCGGTTCACGCAATACGCAGCGGTCCGAAGCATATAAAACCTGGCCGGTAAAATTATCTGCCGTTGCATAACGCATATCACTGACAATCGATGAATCCAGCAGTTGCACATCAGCCATCCCCAACCCCAGTTCCGCGGCCGGCGACGCCGACACCAGCGTGGCCATGCTAAACAGAAACGCCAGCAACAATCCAACCAATTTTTTATTTCCCGGGAAATAAGTCATCGCAACCCCTCCTGTCTACCGCAGTTGAACTCCCAATTCAAACATCCGGTTCCAGGGGAACTGGACAGTGATCGTATCCGGCGGAATCGGCCACAGATACTGCCCGGCAAAACGACGAATCCGGTCTCCCGCTTCCCTGGTCAGCCGAGGCTTCAGTTGATTGAGCCACTGTCCGTCATTGCCGGCCGGATAGACGATCTGCTGCACCAACTCACCGCGGATGTTGGCCTGGTAGGCCCAGTCGTCAAGGTAACGCACCGCCAGCAATTTCAAACGGTCCGCCTCTGCCGTCCGCAAGGACAAAATCCCCTGACCGACGGCATAGCCAAGTGTATTGCCTGCCGTATTCCAGCCGGAATAAGAGTTCAAACGATCCAGCAGGCGTTGCCGGGACAGTTCGAGCATCAGCGCATTGTCAGCGCCATTGCCATACGCTACGTCTCCGACAGCCACCCGTCGCCCCGCCGCCAGCTCGAGCTGCAGCGTCCGGACGAAATCGCGGGTTGCGTCAGAGAGGATCCCGTTGTTTTCCGGTCCGTTCGCTTCGTGTGTCACGCCGTTTTCCGGCGTGTTCACCGCCAAAACCAAGTCCGGCTTGTCGGTCCAGTCCAGTTTCAAGCCGCCGGATAACTGGATATGCTGCGGAATCGTTTCGCCCAGCGGCCGGTCCTCATAGGAGGCGACGGTTGCTCCGCCGGCGCCTGGTGCATAGAATACCTTGACAAACGGCATCTGAAAGGTAACGGCGTTGATAGCGCGGACCACCATGCTCATGCCCAGGTTATCGGCGCCCGGAATCGACAAATAGCCGGACGCCCCAATGTCGGCACCGGCCTTGTTCAACCAGCGTCCTTCCTGGTTTGAAGCGGATAGCGGCGACGAATCATCGCGTCCCAGCAGCAAATAATCGATCACGCCTTCACGCACCAACTGCTGCAAGGCCAGGTTGACCTGGTAATTTTGCTGGCGGCGGTTTCGCCAGTCTGTTAAATGCTCTGTCGGCACCTGCGTCAGCAGTTGTTGCAAACGCCCCGATTCTGCCGCCGACAATCCGGCGGTCTCACGCTTGTCTTCCAGTGCGGTGATTTGAAAAATCCTCGGGCCGAACTGTTCGTAATAGCGCGGTTCTGTAGCGCCGGCGCTCATTTTCGGCGTGCGCATGATTGTGCCGAATACATAAAGTCGCAACGAAGGATGCTTTTGTTTCAGTTGCCGAAACATCGCCAATCGCCGCTGCAGTTCCTCGGCCTGCAATTCATGGGTGCGCGATGCCACCAATCCGCCATAAATCAGCGAATCTGTCGATACCACCAAGGCATCAGCCGTCGCGGCCTGGGCAAATACCCATTGCCATAGCCCGGGCACGTCGCCCGGTCGCTCGCGGCCGGCAATCAAAGATTCGGACGGCGTAACAATGCCGATTCTGGCCGCCCGTACGCTGTCGACCACATATTCCAGGTTTACCGGACGGTCATCCATCGGTACATAGCCGACCGTCGCCGCCTCGGCAACCGGGCTGGCCCACAGTAGCAACAGACACAACAATCCGATTACGGTTTTCACTCGGATGCCCCTTTCTTTTCCAGCTGTTTCGCCTTTTTCATCAGTGATTTGAGCGACCAGTCGGCCAGCTCCGCTGCAAACGGATCAACCGCCGCTGGCGAAGCCGGTTGCCCCAGCGCCAGTTGGATCGTACTCCAGATGCCTTCTTTTTCAAAGCCTTTGCGCCAGGCTGCCACGCCGGCCAATTGATACTTGTTGGCCAGTTCGACTTTCAATCCGAGCGACTTGGCGTCTTCGATCCAGACCTTGTAACGGTAATCGTCATCGGCATATTCGATGTAATGTTGCCCAGCGCTGTCCAGCCAGCGCGGCGTCAGGCCATGTTGGGCAATCCGGTTTTCCACGTCGTTCATCCACATCGTCGAGGCACGGACCAGCACCCGACCGTTGCCGAGGTCTGTCTCGCGCCATTCACGGGTGTAGAAAGGTACTCCCATCAATAGTTTTTCCTTCGGCACATATTGCAGTGTGCTCTGTATGCCCCGCTCGACCCAGCCAAGTGAAGCGACCGAGCCGGCCACCGGACTGGTCCGCCAATGCTCATCATAGGTCATCACCATGAAGTAATCGACGATTTTCCCCAGCGCCGCCCGGTCGTAGCAGTTCGACCACATCGGCACGCCGGAAGGAATAGTCGCGTCAATCGACATAACCATGCCCTGTTGTCGCAGCTTATCGGTCAGCCTGGCTACAAAAGACGTCAACCGGTCCTTGTCGTCATCATAAACATTTTCAAAGTCGATATTGATTCCATCCAGATCATATAGCGCCGTGAACAGCAGCAATTGACGGATCGCCCGGTCCTGCGCCGCTTCATCGGCCAGAAACGCCTTGGTCATGTCCGGGTCGAAACTGTTGGAAATCAGCGGCCAGACTTTGTAGCCCTTGTCATGCGCATCCTGGACATACTTCCATTCCGCCCTGCTTGCAACCGTTCCCCGACTGTCGGTCACCGCAAACCAGGTCGGAGAAATGACCGTCAGGCCGGGGATTTTCTCCTCACGGGCCAAATCAGCCTGCTCAGCCAGCACATGGTCCCAGACCAGGCTTATTTTTCCGTTTGGTTTGAACGGCGGCCGTTTTGCCTGCAGTTGTCGGGCCGGCTTTGCGGCGGCAGTGTCCGGCAACTTTTGCACAATCAACGGCTGCCCCGGTTGCGCTTGCTCAATCGCAATATGCAAAAACTTCTCGAGGCCTCTCAGGTTCAGCATCGGCGCTCCCATGACCGGCGTGGCGTTCAGCTGAAATTCGACCCCCTCCTGCAAAAAAGCGGTCAACTCCGGCGTTTCCAGTTCGAAAGCCGGTCGCTCCAGCGATACCGTCAACCCTGTCCGGCCTGCCGACAGAGCCATTCCGTTGCTGTTCTTCAGATAATCGGTCACCACCGCCAGCGGCGCTAGCGCCTCATGTTTACTGACAAAGCCGGTATGCGAGGTCTTGACCAGAGTACCGTCCGCTTGCCGGATCACCACCGGCACGTAGGGATCGGCAAAATCCAGATCCGGCGCCGTCAGCCCCGTCGCCGAAATCGAACAGACCAACAGAAACAGCACCAGTAAGCTTTGGGACAACAACTTTTTCACAATCTCATCCTTTCCGTTTTGCATCAGATTTAGCTCAGAACAATCTTCTTGCGCCCAGATAACGGGTGCTCCAGTAGGGCGATGCCAAAGACGCCACTGCGACTCCTGTGCCTGAATTGGCGCCGATAAAGTTTCCGTCGCCGACATAAATTCCATTGTGCGAAGCGCCTGGTTCATAGGTTTCAAAAAACACCAGATCACCCGGCTGCAGCTCCGACTGCAAAACCTTGCGGCCCAGTTCATACTGCACATCGGCGGTGCGAGGCAAGTTGATCCCGATCTGGCGGAACACGTACTGGACGAAGCCGGAACAGTCAAATCCTGCCGGCGTCTCGCCGCCCCATACATAAGGCACGCCGCCGAACCGCATCGCGATATTAAGCAGCCGCGTTACATCCTTTTTGCCGTAATTGCCGCTTTTGCCGTAATCCATCAGAAAATGCCAGGTGATTTCATCGACCACGCCGGTCTGGTTCAGCCGTGCCTGTTTCTGATACGTCATCACCGCCCGGGCGGTCCGGGCATCAAACTCCCCCGACGCCTTCGGCACATTGTAACCGAGGTCAATCAACCGCAATTGCACCGCCAACACCCGGTCTCCCTGGTCGCCTTCCCGCGCCGTTGCCGCCTGGGCAACCGGCGACTGAAATATCAGCGTGGCGACAAGCCCCCACAACAACAACCCAACTATATTTCGCCTGATGATTTGTATCATTCGTTTCCTTCCCCAATTTCGCCGACAACCCTGCCAATATCGCAAACCGCTGCGCCTGTCGCCTTCACCAGATCATCGGGTCGCAGAAAAATCTGCATCCCCCGCAAGCCCGCACTGATCGAGATGATTGACGGTGTTAGCGCAGAACGGTCCAGATAAACCGGATAATTCTTTTTGGCGCCTAATGGTGATACGCCACCCCGGATATAACCGGTCAATGGCAGCACTTCATTTAAGTGTACCATTTCAACTTTTTTATTACCACTAGCCGACGCCAAAGCTTTCAGGTCGATTTCCGCCTCCCCGGACACGATTCCCATGATTACGCCGGTTTTGTCGCCTCTGGCCACCAAGGTCTTGAACACCTGCCCTGGCGACAGGCCGACCTTGCGCGCCACGCTGGCGGCGCTCAAATCACTTTCATCCACCGGATATTCTTTGATTTCGTAAGCAATCTTCAGTTTGTCGAGCAGTCGGGCTGCATTTGTCTTTTTCATAATGAATGATAATTCTTGATGGCCATGGCAAAGACCTGCTAGGGAACCGCTGAAATAATCGAGATTGCAAGCAGGAAACAACGCTTTTTCCGTACAATATTAACAGTATGGAAAACAGAAACAGTCCCGGCATTTTGGCCCTTGTTGAATCGATGTTATCCGCCTGCACGTTGTGTCCGCACCAGTGCGGCGTCAACCGGCTTGCCGGCGAAACCGGACGCTGCCGCGCCGGCGCCTTGCCCAAAGTCGCACTGGCGTCACTTCACCATTGGGAAGAACCTTGTATTTCGGGCTTGCGCGGTTCCGGCACCGTCTTTTTCTCCGGCTGCAATCTGCAATGTTGCTTTTGCCAAAACCAGCAAATCAGTCAGCAGGATTTCGGCGAAAGCGTTTCCTGCGAACGACTGGCCGAGATTTTTCTGGCCCAACAAACGCAAGGAGCCCACAATCTGAACCTGGTCACGCCCACGCCTTATGTCCCACAGATCATTGCCGCGCTGGACCTGGCCCGGCAAGCCGGATTCTCGCTACCGGTTGTCTATAACAGCTCCGCCTACGAATCACCGGCAACGATTCAGGCTTTGCAGGGCTGGATCGACATTTACCTGCCGGACTACAAATATTTTTCCGATGCGCTGGCAATCAGCCTGTCCGGTGTAGCGGATTATTTTCCGCATGCGTCAGCGGCCATCCGAGAGATGTTTAACCAGGTCGGCGAATGCGAGTTCAACCCTGACGGATTGCTACGCCGTGGCGTGTTGATCCGCCACCTGGCTCTGCCAGGTCAGGCGGAAGATTCACACCGGATCCTCGCGGCGATTCGCGACAATTTCGGTGCAAACAGTTGGTTCAGCTTGATGAATCAGTACACGCCACCGGCGGATACCGCGATGCCGCTCGAACTGGCACGTCGATTAACGACGGACGAGTATGACGAGTTGATCGACTTCGCCCTGTCGTTAGGGCTAGAAAACGGCTTCATTCAAGAGGCAGGCAGCGCCAGCGAAAAATTCATCCCCGACTTTAATCTTGACGGAATCTTACACAAGGGAGAGTAATCATGACCCATACCCCGCCGCGAATTTCCTGCCAAAAGTGCAAGTTTTTTTACGTCACTTGGGACCGATCCTTCCCCTATGGATGCAAGGCCATGGGGTTCAAGGGAAAAACGATGCCTTACCTGATGGTGTTCCAGGCTTCCGGCAAGCCTTGCATGGCTTATGAAGAAAGAGAACCCGCGCCGAAATAGGAAAACTGAAACGTGATAATCAGCAGGAGGTTTCTAATGCAACATTTTCTAACAGCCCTGTTTTTACTGTTAATCTTCGCTACCCCGCTATCTGCTCCGGTGTTTGCTGCACCAGATGCGCCGGCAATACCAAGATCGGCCCCTTATTACATCAACAGCCAACCGGCCCAAGCCGATTCCGGCGAACCGCTGAACGATGTCAAGCAACTTACTGCCTGTGAGGCGATGGATGGCTATCAGCGTTTCACCGATCATCCACGCGGTTATTCTGTCTGTGTTCCGACCGGGCTGAAGCCGGACTTTTCCTTGTCGGCGGTCCGCAGCGTTTTTGCCGATAGCCCGACCCAAATTGAACTGTACTACGACGATTTTCGCGACTCCATCTCCCACCCCACCGCCTATATGGTATATGCGAACCGCTTCCTGCCGGACAGTCGGCGTCATTCGATCCAGCTGCAGGAAACCTTCGGCTGGAACGGCTTCACCGTCAACCGGATCAAGTGGACCCGCAGCCCGCTGGCGTCCCTGAAAGAAGACCGCAATCACTATGCCAGTCTGGAATTGCTGCGTTACCCGAATGAAGCTTATACTATCTTTATTAAATCGGCTCAGCCGATCGATAATGACCTGGATATCCTGCGCAGCTTCCGTCTGGTCGAACGGCGCGGCTCTCCAGGCGTGTTTCGCCGGATACAACCGTCGCTCACCAAGCTCAATAAAGAAACCCGAGAGTTCCGCGACCAGTATTTCGGCCCGGACAGCCCCTTGCGATTCGGCCTGTTCGATTCGGACGCGCCGGAACGGCTACGCGGCATCCGCGAACTGGAAGCGCGCCTGAACTACAAATTTTCCGTCGTGCTTCGTTATCAGACGCTTGATGAGGTCGCCGCCATCTCTGGACTCAAAACGGCCTTTGCGGACGGACGCTATACTGAACTGACGCTGCACACCATCCACGCCGATGCGGTCAATGCGCTTTATGCCGGCGGCGTGCGGGGCAATCAGGACATCGTGTATAATATACTCGACGGAAAATACGACGGTTACTTCCGTGAATATGCCAAGGCGCTGAAGGAATTCGGCCACCCAGTGCTGTTCCGGCTGAACAACGAAATGAACGGCGACTGGTGCTGGTACTCGGCGATGTACGCCGGCAAGGACACCGACATCTACAAGGCGCTGTGGCGGCACATCCACCGCCTGTTCGACGAAGTCGGCGTCGACAACGTCCTGTGGGTCTGGAACCCGCATGACGTATCGCTGCCGGATTTCAAATGGAACCACCCGCTGATGTATTACCCCGGCGATGATGTCGTCGATATCATCGGCATCACCGGTTACAACACCGGCACCTACTTCCCCGGAGAAAAATGGCGCAGTTTCCATGACATTTACAAACCGGTCGACGTGGACTACAGCGAATGGTTTGACAAACCGTTCATGATCACCGAGTTCGGTTCCAATTCCGTCGGTGGCGACAAACCGGCCTGGATCAGGCAAATGTTCCAGGAGCTGCCCGCCTACCCGCGGATTAAAGTCGCCGTCTGGTGGAGCGGCATCGACCTCGATACGGCAGGTAATCCAGGCCGGATCTACCTGCTGGACCAGACCGCCGAAACCGTGGAAGCATTCCGCCAGGGACTGCAACAACTGCCGCAACCGAAAAAGAAATAGAGGAGGCTGACCTTATGTCCAAACTCGTCGAATGCGTACCGAATTTTAGCGAAGGCCGTCGCCCGGAAGTCATCGAGGCGATTGCCGAAGAAGTCCGCCAAGTCGCCAACGTCAAACTGCTGGATGTAAAAGCCGATCCCAGCCACAACCGGGTGGTGGTGACATTTGTCGGCGAACCGCAGGCCGTAAAGCAGGCAGCGTTCAATTGCTGCAAAAAGGCGGCCGAACTGATCGACATGGAAAAACATCATGGCGAGCATCCCCGTATCGGCGCCACCGATGTCATCCCGTTCATCCCGGTCAAAAACGTCAGTATGGAAGAATGTGCGCAACTGGCCGATGAATTGGCCCAGGAAATCGCCGCCAAACTGAACATCCCCGTCTACCTGTACGAAGAAGCGGCTAAGATTCCCGGCCGCAAAGCCTTGCCGGACATCCGCAA
>CAZYJK010000022.1:0-6039 GCA_964647865.1 uncultured Veillonellaceae bacterium
TTCTCGCCGGAACCGATGATACTGTCGATCGTGTATTTGCCGCCCTGGACCTTGCGCAGCTCTTCCTTGTAATAGTCGAGTTCCGATTGCAACGAAGTCAGTTTGCGGGCGAGTATCCGCAGGTCCTTCACATCGCGGAACACCATCTTGCCGACCGCGCCGGTGACCGCGCCATCCTTGACGATGGGGATCCGGGTCACGACCGTATTGTGTTCGCCGATTTTCTGCATGTCGCAGATTTCCGGTTTGCCGGTCTGGGCCACGATATGCATCCGCGTATTCTCAATCACATCAGTGATATGTTTTCCCACTGCCTTTTTCGGGTCGATGTTCAGAAATTCGCCGTAAGCCTCGTTCATCATCGTCACGATCCCGTTCTTATCGACCACGACGATACAGTCAAAAATACTGTTGACGATCGAGTCGAGCGTACTCTTAAGATCTTTGACCTCTTCCAACTCGGAAGCGACTTTTTGCAGCTCTGTAACATCCTGAAAAATCGCCACCGCACCGACAATCTTATTATTTTTGATGATCGGCGACCGCTTGGTCATGATCTGCGAGTTGCCTGCCTTCATCTTGTGCGGCGTCTCGACGATACCGGTCTCGAGCACCCGCATCAGGCCGGTGTGTGGAATCACGTCATTGATCGAGCGGCCGACGACATTTTCCGCCTTCATGCCGGTGATCGTCTGGGCCGCCGGGTTAAAGATCGTCACGTTACCAGCCGCGTTGATCGCGATGACGCCGTTGCTCACCGAGTGCAAGACCGCCTCGAATTCTTCGGCCATCGAGATTGATTTTTCCGAAAGATAGCGGACCATGTCAGTCCGGGTCAAAAAGCCAATCGGCTGGTTGTTGGCATTGACCACCGGAAAACGTCCGTACTTTGCCAGCAGATTGTTCTGCTGCAACGTGTCTGCCGGCGTTGTGTCCTTGAGACTGAACACTTTGGAAGTCATCACATCGCGGACCCGTTGCGAGGAGATATCGCCCTTCTGGGCAATCGCCTGAATCAGATGCGTTTTGGTCAAGAGCCCGATCAACATCCCATCATCATCGACAACCGGCGCCCCATCAATATTATTTTCATAAAAAATCCGCGCCGCATCAGACAAAGATACTTCGGCGTTCAAAGTAATCAGCTTTTTGCTCATCAAATCCCGGACGATCAACGGAACCCCTCCTCGTTTTCCAGCGCTGAAGACGGCGGTTGTCCATCGCAATAGACATCTACTGTCTATTGTAGCATAAAATAAAAGACTCCGCATTTTTCACGGAGTCTTTTATTCCCGTTAACCTAGCATCGGTAACGAATTAGATCGTGCAAGCGCCATCGACGCTGAGCACGGTGCCGTTGATGAATTTCGCATCATCCGAGGCCAGGAAGGCAAAGGCGGCAGCGATTTCTTCCGGCTCACCCAGACGACCGGCCGGGATTTTCACGATGATTTTTTCCTGCAGCACTTCGGCAGGAATCTTGCGGACCATGTCTGTACCGATGAAGCCCGGCGCCACGCAGTTGAAACGCAGTCCGTTCTTCGCCATTTCTTTGGCCCAGGACTTGGTCATGCCGATAACGCCCCATTTGCTGGCGGCATAGTTGGTTTGGCCGACATTGCCGAACAGGCCGACGATGGAAGAAGTCGTCAACACGACGCCGGACTGTTTTTCCAACATAAAGGGTAAAACAGCGGAAGTGCAGTGGAACACGCCGGTCAGATTGACGGAAATGACCGCATCCCAGGCTTCCTTGGCCATTTTCTTCATCATCGCGTCTTTGGTGATTCCGGCGTTGTTGATCAGTACGTCGATCTGACCAAATACTTCAATCGCCTTGGCAGCCATCGCCTTGGCGCTGTCAATGCTGGTGACGTCGGTTTGCACATAGATCGCCTTGCGGCCCATTGCTTCGACTTCTTTGACGGTTGCCGAACCATCGGCAAAGTCGGCGACGACGATATTTGCCCCTTCTTCGGCGAACCGCAGCGCGGATGCTTTGCCAATCCCGCTGGCGGCTCCTGTGATTACAACAATTTTGTCTTTCAGACCTCTCATGATGATGCCCCCTTTTTTCTTACATTTTCTCTATGACTGTTCCGATGGCCGGCCCGCCGCCGACGCATAGGGAAGCGAGTCCATAACGAACGTCACGCCGCTGCATTTCATATATTAGCGACACGATGATCCGGGCTGCCGTGCAGCCGACCGGGTGGCCCAGCCCAATGCCCGAGCCGTTGCCGTTCACTTTGTCCATACTGAGCTTCAACTCGCGGTTGACTGCCAGGAACTGGGCCGCAAACGCCTCGTTGATCTCATAATAACCGATGTCATCGGCAGTAAGCCCAGCCAGCGCAATCGCCTTGGGAACGGCATAAGCCGGTCCGATGCCCATCACTTCAGGCGGCACGCCGAAATTGGCCGTGGAGCGTAGTTTCGCCATCGGCTTGAGACCGAGCGCCTTGCCTTTTTCCGCTGAGACCAGCACCAGCGCCGCTGCCCCGTCATTGACGCCGGATGCATTGCCAGCCGTCACGGTGCCGTCTTTTTTGAAGGCCGGCTTCATCGCCGCCAGCTTCTCCAGTGAAACATCAGCCCGTGGGTGCTCGTCGGTATCAACGACAACCGGTCCTTTGCGGGTCTGGATCGTCACCGGCACGATTTCCGCTTTGAAAACTCCGTCTTTGATCGCCTTGATCGCCCGTTGGTGGCTGAGCAGCGCCAGTTCGTCCTGCTCTTCGCGGCTGATGTTATATTTCTGCGCCAGGTTTTCAGCGGTGTTTCCCATGTGATAACCCATAATGGCGCAAATCAGACCGTCGGACAGCATACTGTCGAGCATTTCTCCGTTGCCCATCCGGTGCCCTTCACGAGCGCCTTTCAGCAGATACGGGGCCTGGGTCATGCTCTCAATACCTACGGCAACCGCGATATCGCTTTTGCCGAGCATGATCGACTGGCTGGCGATTTCAAACGCCTTCATGCCGGAACCGCACTGCTGGTCAATCGTGCAGGCGTAGCTTTCCGTGGACATGCCGCATTTCAGCTGAATCTGACGCCCGGGGTTTCCCTTGGCGCCGGCTTTATAGATCTGGCCGCAGGTCAGTTCCTGCACATCTGCTGCAGCAACCCCGGCCTGCTCAAGCGCCGCATTGACGGCAATCACGCCGAGTTCCACCGCACTGACGTCTTTCAGTTTGCCGAGAAAATCGCCGATTGGCGTCCGTTTTGCGCCAACTATCCATACTTCTTGCATCACATTACCCTCCTCCGGTTGAAACATCGTTTCACAACTGCAGATTTCGACCGGTGAGAACTGACAAGTCCGCACCGGTCCATCTGTCATTGCAATTTTATTGGACCATATCCTGCAGTCCCATTGACTCGGCCCGGAAAATCCGTTCATCCATGATCTTCAGGTTTGGCGAGATGATCGGTTTGAAATCCATCAGCGCCAGGATGTCTTTTTCCAGATCGACGCCAGGCGCAACCTCGGTCAGCATCATCCCTTCGGCAGTCAATTTGAACACAGCGCGTTCGGTAATGTAGAGAACCGGCTGTTTCACTTTCTTTGCATAATCGCCGCTAAAGGTGATCTGCTCGACATGGTCAAGGAATTTGCGGGCCTTGCCTTCCTTGACTATGGTCAATTTACCATCGCCCACCGCCACTTCGAGCCCTGCTGCGGTAAACGAACCGCAGAACACGACGCGCTTTGCGTTCTGCGTGATGTTGATGAAACCGCCGCAACCGGCGACCCGGCCTTTGAACTTGCTGACATTGATATTGCCATGTTTGTCGGTTTCCGCCAGGCCAAGATAGGCCAAATCCAGACCGCCGCCATCATAGAAATCGAATTGATAAGGCTGATCGATGATCGCTTCGGGATTGGTCACCGCGCCGAAACTCAGGCCGCCGGCCGGCACACCGCCGCTCGGGCCTGGCTCGACCGTCAGTGTCATCATGCTGCCGATCCCTTCTTCATTGGCTACATTGGCCACGCCTTCCGGCACGCCGATCCCCAGATTGACAATCGCGTTGGGTATCAGTTCCATCGCTGCCCGACGGGCGATGACTTTGCGCTCATCCAGTGCCATCGCTGTCAAATTGTTGAGTGGAATGCGAATTTCGCCGGAATAGGCGGGATTATACTGCTCTGAAAAGGTCTGCATGTGCAGGGATGGGTCTTCGCAAACAACGACATAGTCCACCAGGATTCCGGGGACTTTCACGCCCATCGGCTTCAGGTTGCCCACCTCGACGACCCGTTCCACCTGTACGATGACGATGCCGCCGGAATTTTTCGCAGCTTGCGCGATTGGCAGGATCTCCAGCGCCAGCGCTTCTTTTTCAATCGAAATATTGCCGTGAAGGTCGGCGGTCGTACCGCGAATGAAAGCGACGTTCACCGGAAAAGGCTTGTACCAGAGCCATTCTTCGCCACCAAGCTGGATGACTTCCACCAGGTCTTCCTTGGTCACTCCATTGATTTTGCCGCCTTCGACCCGCGGATCGCAAAACGTATTCAAACCGACTTTGGTGATTACGCCGGGCTTTTTGCCGGCCACGCTACGGAACCAGTGGGTCAGCGTTCCCTGCGGGAAATTATAGGCTTCAATCTTGTTTTCCACAGCCAGTTTGCCCAGTTTCGGCGCCAGATTCCAGTGCCCGCCGACCACCCGCTTGACCATGCCTTCATAACCGAAATGATTGAGTCCGCGATCCTTGCCGTCGCCCTGTCCCGCACAGTAGACAAGACCGAGATCGCGCGGCGCGCCCTCCGCCAGAAAACGTTGTTCCATCGCCAGGGTAAGTGCTTCGGGGTGTCCATTTCCTACGAAACCGCCGGTTGCGATCATGTCGCCGTCTTTGACGAGTTTGGCGGCTTCGGCTGCGGTGATAAACTTAGCCATTCAGTTAAACCCTCCTTACTTAATAAAGAAAATTTCATCAATGACAATGTTATGCAACTTTCATGCCAAGTTCACAGCCGCGTTGAAAATAGCGATGCGCTAAATTCCATGCTGACAGGTTGTTCACTATATTTTTTCGCATACGGTCGCGTTTTGCTTGCTGATGTTCCTGATAGACAACCTCTCCCGATTCTGTCTATTGACCTGTCTATCAATTTGTTCTGTTTTTTATACACTGTCTATCGCTTTAAACATTCCCTAGTCAGCCCATACAAGCGTCACAGTTTGTTTTGCCTAACATTTTGTGACCAGGGCAACTGGGGCAATAGTGCCGTATAGTATGAATTATGAAACTATTTAAGCTTTTCTCCGTTATAATATAAGTAAGCTAACGGTCCAAGCCGGCTAATCCCTGCGGCAGTAAATATTTTTTTCTTATTCCTTTTTGTAGTTGGCACACATCTTGCATAATAGTCAGACAATGTATTCTACCCTTCGTGAAGCTCATTTGTTTGACGAACAGGTGGATCACAAAATTTGAAGGAGGGTTTTACGGTCTTATGGAAGTATTGGGTATTTGGTTAAGTCTCATCGGCCTCATGTACGTTGCCTACCAAGGATTCCCCGTCATCGTGTTCGCCCCGATCTTTGCCATCCTGGCGGCCACCTTGCAGGGCCTGCCGGTCCTGCCGTCCTACACTGAACTTTTTATGGGTAACGCAGTCACTTACATCAAAGCATTCTTCCCCGTCTTCCTGCTCGGCGCCGTGTTCGGCAAAGTCATGGAAGACACTGGTCTGGCCAAGTCGATCGCCCACGCCATCGTGGAAAAAGTCGGCCACTCCAATGGTCTGCTCGCAGTCGTTCTCGCCTGCATGGTCATGACTTACGGCGGCATCAGCCTGTTCGTCGTCGTGTTCGCGATTTATCCGTTCGCTGCCAACCTGTTCAAGGAAGCAGACATTCCCAAGCGTTTGATCCCCGGTTGTATCGCCACCGGTGCGTTCACCATCACCATGACCGGTATCCCCGGCACCCCGCAGATCCAGAACATCATCCCGACCAACTTCTACGGCACCAACGCCTATGCGGCGCCGATCACCGGGATTATCGCCTCGATCATCAT
>CAZYJK010000022.1:6139-7685 GCA_964647865.1 uncultured Veillonellaceae bacterium
ATGGCTCCTGCCGTTAAAAACCTGATCGGCATCTGGTCGCTGGTCGTATCGCTGCTACTCGGCGTGCTGACTGCAATCGCCATCGGCTACAAATCGATGCCGAAGAACCTGACCATGGCCAAATCGATCAACGCCGGTGCGATCGGCTCGTTGCTCGCGATCATGAACACCGCATCCGAGGTCGGTTACGGCAACGTCATCGCCGCTCTGCCCGGTTTCAAACAAGTGGCGAATTTCCTGCTCGGCCTGAAATTCGGTGGATCGCCACTGTTCTCGGAAGCTGTCACAGTCAACGTGCTGGCCGGTATCACCGGTTCTGCTTCCGGCGGTATGTCGATCGCACTTGCCGCCATGTCCAAAGACTGGCTGGCCTGGGCGGCTCAAGTCGGCCTGGATCCCCAGATGTTACACCGGATTGCTTCGCTGGCTTCCGGCGGTCTGGACACGCTGCCGCATAACGGCGCAGTCATCACCCTGCTGGCGGTCTGCGGCCTGACCCACAAAGACTCCTACTTCGACATCTTCGTCTGCGCCACTGCGATTACTGTTTCGACCGGCTTCTTCATGATCCTGGTCCATGCCGTAACCGGCCTGGTGTAATTAGCAGAAACCTACCACGTTATAACTTTCAGACCCCTCGGCTTGGCCGAGGGGTCTGTTTGTTTCTGTCACACAGTCTTTCTTGCTTCGCAATTCTTTGAAGTGGTTACTTCTTCATTACCGTCGCTTTACCGTCGGTTACCATCACGCCGTCTTGATTGGTCACTGTGGTCCGCAGTACCAGACGGTTCTTGGCATCGATCTTCTCGATGACTTCCACGGTCGCTGTCACAGTGTCGCCAATTTTGACCGGCGCTTTGAACTGCAGTTCCTGTCCGAGATAGATCGTGTTCTGACCCGGCAGGGCTGTGCCAAGCACCGCCGAAATAAAACCGGCCGACAGCATGCCATGAGCGATCCGCTCTTTAAACATGGTTGTTTTGGCAAATTCCGCATTGATATGCACCGGATTGAAATCGCCGGTAACCCCGGCAAACGAATATACGTCGAACTCAGTCACCGTTTTCGCCATGCTGGCGGTATCGCCCACTTTGATATCGGCAAATGCTACATCTCTGACCATTGTGATTCCTCCATTCATCATTTTTTGTGAAATGTTTCACGTTTTCTTGTAATAAGAACTGCCCGTGGATTCTGCATCCGCCGGACAGTTCTTATCTGTTGCTTATTTGCAGGCCGCCCGATACTTGGCGAACTCAGCAGTCAGTAACGGCAGGACTTCCATCACGTCACCGACGATGCCATAGTCGGCGACTTTGAAGATCGGCGCATCGGCATCCTTGTTGATCGCGATGATCGTGTCAGACGACGACATTCCGGCCAGATGCTGAATCGCACCGGAAATACCGCAAGCAATGTAGATTTTCGGACCTACGGTCTTGCCGGTCTGTCCGACCTGGTGCAGCGCAGGTTTCCAGCCTGCGTCGACTGCGGCGCGCGAAGCGCCGACAGCGCCGCCCATGGCTTCCGCCAGGGCTTCGATCGC
>CAZYJK010000022.1:7785-11691 GCA_964647865.1 uncultured Veillonellaceae bacterium
TTGCCGCCAAACGCCGGACGGGTCCAGAGAACCAGTTTGGTCTCTGCATCGATGCTCAGGTTGGTGCAGTCGGCGCAAAGACCGGTACGCACCCGGGCCGCCACGCGGGGGCCGAGATCGCGGCCATCGTTGGTCGCGCCGACCAGGATCGCCGACGGTTTGTATTTTTGAATCAGATCGACAAACGCCACCGTGTAGGCTTCAGTGTTGTAGTGGTCATACTCGGGGCCTTCCACCAGATAGACCTTGTCGGCGCCGCTGGCGAACACGTCTTTGGCTTGCGCTTCCACACCGTTGCCGATGAGAACGCCGGCCAGTTCTTCGCCAAGCTCGTCGGCCAATTTGCGGCCTTCGCCAAGCAGTTCATGCGCTACGCCCTTGATTTCGCCATGGCTTTGCTCGATGAACACCCAGACTCCCTTGTACTCGGTTTTGTCCATCGCCACGTTTCGTTCGATTTCCTCGCGGAATATCGCTTCCACCGGGCAGACGGAAATACAGGCGCCGCACATCGTGCAGGCTTCCGTGATATAGGCTTTGCCATCCCGCATCTCGATCGCGCCAAACGGGCAACTCGGAACACAGGCTCCGCAACCAATGCATTTTTCCTGATTGACAATTACAGCCATTTCATTGTTCCTCCTTGCCTCAGATTACTTTCGCGTCGCCAAGCAGTTGCATCAGCTTCGCGACCGATTGTTGCGCGGTTTCTTCCTGGATGAGCTGGCCCTGGCTCCGCTGGGTCGGCGTAAAGATGCGCCGCACTTGCGTAGGCGAACCAGGCATGCCGATCCGTTTTTCGTCAGCCGCGATGTCGGCTGCGGTCCAGACCGGAATCTGGGTACGGTTGGCTTTCATAGTGCCTTTTACGGTGGGGAAGCGAGGTTCGGCAATCGATTTGACCACGGTAACCATCACAGGCAGCTTGCTTTCCATGATTTCATAGCCGTCGTCATGTTCGCGGTCAACCTTGATGGTATCGCCATTGATCTCAATCTTGGCTGCGTAGGTGATCTGCGGCATGCCCAGGTTCTCGGCAATGCCGGGGCCTACTTGGGCCGTGTCGCCGTCAATCGCCTGCTTGCCACAGAGAATCAGGTCCACCGGACCCATTTTCTCAATCGAAGTCGACAATGCGTAAGCAGTCGCCAACGTGTCAGCACCGCCGAATGCGCGGTCACTGATGAGAATCGCTTCGTCAGCGCCCATCGCCAGGCACTCTTTCAGTGCGTCGGCAGCTTGCGGCGGTCCCATGGAGATGACTTTGACTTTGCCGCCATGTTTTTCCCGCAGCTGCAACGCCACTTCCACCGCGATCTTATCGAACGGGTTGACGATGCTGGGAACTCCTTCCCGGATCAACGTGTTCTTTACCGGGTCAATCTTGACTTCCGTGGTGTCAGGCACTTGCTTGACACAGACCACAATTTCCATTGATTGGATGCCTCCTCGTTTTAAGTTGTATGATCCTACCGAAGCACCGCGCCGCCGATGACCATGCGCTGCGCCTGGTTAGTCCCCTCATAGATCTGGCAGATTTTCGCGTCGCGCATGAAGCGCTCGCAGGGATATTCGCGGCTGTAGCCATAACCGCCGAGCACCTGAACGGCATCGGTGGTGACTTCCATCGCGCTGTCCGATGCAAACAGTTTTGCCATCGCTGCTTCTTTGGAATACGGTTTGTGCGCATCTTTCAATGCCGCTGCCTGGTAGGTCAACAGACGGGACGCCTCGACCTTGGTAGCCATGTCAGCCAACATGAAGGAGATGGCTTGGTTGGCGGAAATCGGCTTGCCGAACTGTACGCGTTCTTTGGAATACTTGATCGCAAAATCCAGAGCTGCCGTGGCAATACCGAGCGATTGTGCGGCTACGCCGATCCGGCCGCCGTCCAACGTGGTCATGGCGATCTTGAATCCTTCGCCTTCTTTGCCAAGCATCTGATCCAGCGGCACTTTGACGTCCTGGAAGATCAGTTCCATGGTTTGCGAAGAACGAATGCCCATTTTGTGTTCTTTTTTGCCAAAGGTGAAGCCAGGCATGCCTTTTTCCAGGATAAACGCGGAAATTCCTCTCACGCCTCTGGACTTGTCGGTCATCGCAAATACGATATAGGTTTCGGCTTCGCCGGCATTGGTGATGAAGATCTTGCTGCCGTTCAGCACATAGTGGTCGCCGTTCAGTACCGCAACCGTTTGTTGACCGGACGCATCGGTGCCGGCGTTTGGCTCGGTCAGGCCGAATGCGCCCATTTTTTCGCCTTCAGCCAGCGGCTTGAGATATTTTTGTTTTTGTTCTTCGGTGCCATAAGCAAAGATCGGCCAGGCGCACAGCGAAACCGTAGCCGACAGGGCGATCCCCAGACCGGCGTCGGCTTTCGAAATTTCTTCAATTGCTAGAATATAGCTTAACACATCTCCGTCCGCTCCGCCATACTGTTCGGGGAAGCAAATTCCGGTAAGACCCAAACCGGCCATGGCATCATACAGGGGACGGGAAAAGCTTTCGTGCTCGTCGCGTTCTTCCGCGCCAGGGGCAACTTCTTTTTCAGCAAAATCACGGGCAATTTTCTGCATCATCTTTTGGTCTTCGGTCAATTCAAAACTCATTGTGTGTGATCCCCTTTCATTTTTTATAATATTTGCTTTTCGCCAAAAACAGCTGCACCGGAAGCAGCTCCTGCTCCCGGTGCAGAGTTCGCTGACTTTGTGAAATGTTTCTCAATACATATTATAACCGTTCGATGATCGTTGCGCAACCCTGTCCGCCACCGATACACAATGTGGCCAGACCGATTTTTTTGTCATGCTGCTGCAACGCGTGGATCAGTGTGACCAGGATACGAGCGCCGCTGGCGCCGATCGGGTGGCCGATCGCGATTGCGCCGCCGTGGACGTTGACTTTGTCCTTGGCCCAGCCGAGTTCTTTGCCGACGGCCAGGAACTGGGCCGCAAACGCTTCGTTCGCTTCAATCAGGTCGAGGTCTGCAACTTTCAGACCGGCTTTGGCCAGTGCCTTGCGGGTCGCCGGCACAGGGCCCATTCCCATGATCGAGGGATCAACGCCGCCGGAGCCGTAGCCGAGGATTCTGGCCAGTGGTTTAAGTCCCAGCGCTTTGGCTTTTTCGGCCGACATCAGCACCAGTGCGGCTGATCCGTCATTGATCCCGGAAGCGTTACCGGCGGTAACAGAGCCGTCTTTCTTGAACGCCGGTTTCAGTCCGGCCAATTTATCCAGCGCCGCGTCGCGTTTGGGATACTCGTCAGTGTCAAACACTACGTCGCCTTTTTTGCCTTTGATCACAACCGGCAGGATTTCTTTTTTGAAACAACCGCCATCAATCGCCTTGACCGCTTTGGTCTGGGATTCAAAGGCCAGCAGGTCTTGTTCTTCGCGGGTCACGTTGAACTTGGCGGCGACGTTTTCCGCCGTGATTCCCATGTGGTAGTCGTTGAAGGCGCACCACAGACCATCCTGGATCATCGCGTCAACGACTTTGCCGTTGCCCATCCGGTAACCCCAGCGAGCCTTGCTGTCCAGAATATAAGGTGCCTGACTCATGCTTTCGGTTCCACCGGCAACGACGATTTCGGCATCATCGGCCACAATCGCCTGCACGGCGAGGTTAACGGTTTTCAGGCCGGAGCCGCAAACCTTATTTACAGTAAACGAAGGAACTACATCAGGAATGCCGGCCTTGATTGCGCACTGCCGTGCAACATTTTGTCCCAGTCCCGCCTGCAGAACATTGCCGAAAATAACCTCATCCACTTGGTCCGCTTGAACCTGGGCTCTTTTTACTGCTTCGGCGATGGTCATCGCACCCAGGTCGGCCGCCGAAAACGATGCCAGTCCCCCGTTAAAGGAACCGACTGGAGTCCGAACCGCACTGACAATAACTACTTC
>CAZYJK010000022.1:11701-19378 GCA_964647865.1 uncultured Veillonellaceae bacterium
CTACTTCTTTCATGATACTATCCCCTTCCTTAGCTAAATATGTGGAACTCACTATTAATATGAAATCAATGCAAGATTCATGCCAACAACACCGATCCGGACCCCAGCACGGCTTCCATTTTTTTGATGGTTGCGGCGTTTGGGTTAATCCAGAAATTCTTCTCGGTGCGGATGGTACGGTTCTGATCGACCAATTGCAGGTAGACGACAGTTTCTCCTTTGCATTCGGAAAAAATCTGTTTCAGCCGCTCGAATGTATCCGGTGTTTCCTGCTCCTTGCGGATCCGCAGCCGCACTTCTTTGACCTGTTGTTGTCCAATTGGCGAGACAGTGTCAGCGATCACTTTCACTTTATCATCGGTAATGCTGACCCGTCCGCTGACCATTACCGGCAGGTCCGGCGCCAGGAACGGGCTGGCCCGCTCGAAAGTCCGTGGAAACACGATGACTTCCACCACGCCGGTAAAATCCTCCAGACTGACAAAACACATGGTTTCGCCGTTCTTGGTGGGAAGTCTCTTGGCGGTAGTGATCAGTCCGCCGATTTTAACCGTCTGATTATCTGTACATTCCTTGGACAAAATCGTCCCGATTTTAGACACTCCAGACAGTTGGCTGCGATACGCATCCAGTGGATGGCCGGTGACAAAAAAGCCGGTCATTTCTTTTTCCATCGCCAATATCTGTGCTTTCGGCAGTTCTTCCAGATTGGGAATCCGCAGTTCGTCGATGCTGTTCATTTGTTCTTCGCCAAACAGTCCGATCTGTCCATTATTCTTGTCACGTTGCCTGGCAACCGCCAAATCTACGGCTGTTTCGCAAACCGCCAACAGCTGCGAACGACGCAGGCCGGTCCAGTCGAACGCGCCGGCTTTGATCAGGCTTTCCAGCACCCGCTTGTTGACCAGGCGCATATCGATCCGTTCGCAGAAATCGACCAACGATTTGAATTCCCCTGCGCTGCGGGCCGCCACTATGCTTTCGATCGCGCCTTCGCCGACATTTTTCACGCCGGCCAGGCCGAAGCGGATCGCCGACTCTTCCACCGAAAAACTGAGACTGCTACGATTGACATCGGGCGGCAGGATCTTGATCCCGTGTTTGCGGCATTCCTCGATGAAATAGCCGACCCGGTCGCTTTCGCCCATGACGCTGGACAGCATCGCCGCCATGAATTCCGCCGGATAGTAGGCTTTCAGATAAGCCGTCTGATAAGCCACCAACGCATACGCCGCACTATGCGACTTGTTGAAGCCGTAGTCGGCGAATTTTTCCATCAGACTGAACACTTCATTGGCGACCGCCAGCGATACGCCGCGTTCGCTCGCACCGGCCAGAAAACGTTCCCGTTGGGCAGCCAGAACGTCATGCTTCTTTTTGCCCATCGCCCGACGCAGCAAATCGGCTTGCCCCAGAGTGAATCCGCCCATGACCGAAGCGATTTGCATGACCTGCTCCTGATAAAGGATCACACCAAAAGTATCGCGCAAAATCGGTTCCAGCATCGGATGCTGGTATACGCTCTTTCGCGTGCCATGGCGACCGCGGACAAAGTCCTCGACCATGCCGCTGTTCAGCGGACCCGGACGGTACAGCGCCACCAGGGGAATCAGGTCGTCAAACCGTTCCGGCCTGAGCTCCTTGACCAAGTTGGTCATCCCCGCCGATTCCATCTGAAACACGCCGACGGTCTCGCCACGCGACAGCATCGCGCAGGTGGCCGGGTCTTCCAGCGGAATGGCATCAATGTCGATGTCTATGCCGCGATGGGTGCGAACCAGATCGATCGTATCGCCAATCACCGTCAGCGTCCGCAGTCCCAGCAGATCCATCTTCAAGAAGCCGATCTCTTCGATGCAGTCTTTGTCGAACTGGGTCGTGATAAACCCGTCGGCTGAGTTTTGCACCGGCACCTGGCAGTTGAGCGAATCCTTGGCGATCACCAGCCCGGCTGCATGGGTCGAGGCGTGGCGAGGCAGCCCTTCCAGCGACATCGCGATATCGAGCACCTTGCGGGCGGTCGGGTCGTCGTCATACAGACGCTTCAGTTCCTGACTCATCGCCAGCGCGTCCTTCAGCGTGATGTTCAGCACCGTAGGCACCAGTTTGGCAATGCGGTCGACTTCGCCGAACGATACGCCCAGCGCCCGTCCGACATCACGGATCGCAGCGCGGGCCGCCATGGTTCCGAACGTGATGATCTGCGCCACATGGTCGCTGCCATAGCGGGCCGCGACATATTCGATGATTTTGCCGCGCCGCACATAGCAAAAATCGATATCGATATCCGGCATCGTCACCCGCTCGGGATTGAGGAACCGTTCAAACAGCAAACCATATTTCAGCGGGTCGATGTTGGTGATTTTCAGCAGATAAGCGACGATGCTGCCGGCAGCCGAACCCCGGCCCGGTCCCACCGGAATTTTCGTTTCACGGGCGAACTTGACGAAGTCCCAGACAATCAAAAAGTAGCTGGAGAAGCCCATCGTCTGAATGACCGACAGTTCGTACTCCAGACGCTCACGCACTTCCGGCCCCGCTGCCGGATAGCGCTCCGCCAGCGCCGCCTCGCATAGCTCCTGCAAAAAACCGTCGGCGGTTTCTCCTGCCGGCACGGGAAAATCGGGCAAATGCAGTTGTCCGAACTCAAACTCTACGTTGCAGCGTTCGGCGATCCGGCAGGTGTTGGCCAACGCTTCCGGGTATTCGGGAAACAACGCGGCCATCTCGTCACGGGTCTTCAGATAGAACTCCTGGCTGGGAAACCGCATCCGTGCCGTGTCGTCGACGCATTTTCCGGTCTGGATGCACAACAGTACGTCATGCGCATCGGCATCGTCCCTGTCGATATAGTGGATGTCATTGGTGGCGACCAGGCCGATCTGCAGCTTGCGGGCCAGTTCGACCAGCAGCGGGTTCGATTGCTGCTGCTCGGGAATTCCATGGTCCTGAATCTCGATAAAAAAGTTGTCCTGGCCAAAAATCTCGACATATTCGCGCGCCGCTGCTTCTGCCGCCGCCATGTCGCCCTTGAGGATCAACGAAGGAATCTCGCCGGCTATGCAGGCGCTAAGACCGATCAGCCCCTCGTGATGTTCGGCCAATAGCGCCTTGTCAATCCGCGGTTTGTAGTAAAACCCTTCCGTATAAGCCCGCGAGACCAGCTCGACCAACTGGCTGTAGCCAGCCTGCGTCTCGGCCAGCAGCACCAGATGGTAATAGGCTTCGCCTTCGCCGGCCACTTTTTCAAAACGGCTGCGGGGCGAAATGTAAACCTCACAGCCGATAATCGGACGAATGCCATATTTGCGGGCCTGCTTAAAGAACTCCACGGCACCGTACATATTGCCGTGATCGGTGAGCGCGATCGCCGGCATGCCTGCTTCCTTGACCCGCCGGACCAGGTCGGCCACGCGACCGGCCCCGTCCAGCAGGCTATATTCACTATGGGTGTGCAAGTGGACAAATTCAGACATCAAACCGCTTCTTTCCTGGTGTCAGATTGCCGTAATACGAACCGGTTTCGTCAAGCACATCCATGCCTGCCGGCGCGTAGATCTGAACATTGCCGGACACATTGCGACTGACGATGCCCAGCACATGGGCCGCACCGTCAAGAAAATCCAGCGCCCGCTGAAAAGTCAGCTCATCTAGATTTTCCCCGTTCACGACCACGCCGTTGCCGCTTTTCAGGGCATCAGCCGCCCGTTTGCCATCTTCCAGCGCTGAAAGGATATATACCGCAAACCGGAAATTTTCGCCCGGTTTACCCTGTTTCCGCTCCGCAGCATCCACCGCAGCGCCCTCCTCTTGCTCGCCGCTTGAGATAGCGCCGCTCATTTTCGACCATAACCCCTGTCCCATCTGACTCCCTCCCGAAAACTCCCTTGTTACAAATCATCCAACGTTTTTCGCACAAATTTGCGGATTTTTTCCAACCGACTGAGTATTGCCGGCACTTTCGCCGAATTGGCGGCGACCATGAATTCCAGTTTTTGTTTGTACTCGGCCCAGCCCCGGTCCAGCTCGTTCAGGATATCCTGCAACCGCAGCAACGCCGGCTCCATCTGCGGCATCCGCTGCGACGGCGTGACCTGATAGTTTTTTCCCTGAAACACCGCAACATCGCCATAACGCGGGATGTAGGCCGTGACCTGCAATTTTTCACCAATCTCGGCGGCCAGCGCCTGGGCGCTTTCCAATTCGCCATGCACCAAAAACACCGTCGACGGTTTGGGGTCGAAGCAGGCAAGCCACTTCAGCATATCGTCGCGGTCGGCGTGCGCCGATAACCCGTCCAGATTGTAAATCCGGGCGCGGACGCTGATTTCTTCGCCCATGATCCGGACTTTTTTGCCGCCTTCGACCAGCCGCCGGCCCAGGCTGCCTTCGGCCTGAAAACCGACAAACAACACGCTGCTTTCCTCGCGCCAGAGATTGTGTTTCAGATGGTGCAGGATGCGCCCGGCATCGGCCATGCCACTGGCGGAAATGATGATCGCCGGCGTATCCAAAGAGTTGATCGCCTTGGATTCATCGGCCGTCCGGCTGAACCGCAGCTGCGGCAACTCCAGCGGTCCGAACTGCTCGTCCTTGAGGATGGCTCGCGACTCCGCATCATAGTACTGGGTATTGCGACGAAAAATATCGGTCGCGGCAATCGCCAGCGGACTGTCGATAATGACGGGAACCGCCGGAATCCGTCCCGCCTTGTACAGGCGGTTGATATAGTAGAGCATGATCTGGGTGCGGCCGACGGCAAAGGCCGGGATGATCACATTGCCGCCCCGTTCCACCGTTTCGTTGATGATTTCCGCCAGGCGGTCCTCCCAGTCGATTTCCGAATGGTCGCGGTCGCCGTAGGTGGACTCCATGACCACGAAATCGGCCTGATTGACAAACGCCGGGTCCTTGATGATCGGCTGGTCGGTACGGCCGAGGTCGCCGGAGAACAGAAACCGGCTTTCCGACCCCGCCTCCATGCTATGGATTTCCAGCATTGCCGAGCCAAGGATATGGCCGGCGTCATGAAAGTGCACATGCGTATTTTCCGTCAGGGCAAACTCCGTTTCATACTCAATCGGCCGGAACTGTTTCAGGCAGTTCTGGGCATCCTCGACCGTATACAGCGGACTGACCGGCGGCCGTCCCATCCGTTTGCCTTTGCGGTTTTCGATCTCCGCGTCAAATTCCTGGATATAGGCGCTGTCCGGCAACATGATCGAGCAAAGTTCAATCGTGCCGCGCGTCGCATAAATCGTTCCCTTGAACCCCAATTTGCAGAGGCGGGGCAAAAGGCCGCTGTGGTCGATATGCGCGTGGGTCAGCAGCACGCATTCCAGTTCTGCCGGGTCATAGGCAAACGGTCGGCGATTCATCGCGCTGATTACTTTCGAGCCCTGAAACATGCCGCAATCGATCAGAATCTTGCGACCGTTGGTTTCCAGCAAAAAACTGGAGCCGGTCACACCCATCGTGGCGCCGAGAAAAGTCAGCTGCATTGTTTTCACTCCTCACCCAATATAACCACTTCCGGCCAGAGGTCGACACCCGACTTGGCCTTGACCTTTTCCTGCACCAGGCGGATCAGTTGCTGCACATCGGCGGCGCTGGCCTGCCCGGTGTTGATGACAAAACCGGCATGTTTTTCCGATACCTGGGCGTCACCGCAACAAAGCCCCTTGCAACCGGCCTGCTCTACCAGCGTACCGGCGAAAAATCCCGGCGGCCGGCGGAAAGTACTGCCGGCGCTCGGCCATTCCAGCGGTTGTTTGCTTTCGCGCTTATGCGTCAAATCGGCCATCGTTGCTTCGATTTGGCTGGCATCACCCGGCTGAAGACGCAGCCGCACCTCGCAGATCACGCAATGGTTTTCCTGAAAAACGCTGTGACGATAACCAAAACGAATCTCATTGGCGGAAAACTCGCGAATCACGCCATCGGGACAAACTGCAGTCACCCCGTCGACCACCCGGCTCATTTCCCCGTCATACGCGCCAGCGTTCATAAATACCGCCCCGCCGATACTGCCGGGGATTCCCACGGCAAATTCCAGCCCGGTCAGCGAACATACGGCGGCATATTGGGCAACGGAAGTCAGGGATGCCCCAGCGCCGGCAAGGATAAAATCGCCATCCCGTTGCAGTTGCGACATCGGTTGCCCCACCTTTAGCACCAGCCCGCGGATTCCCTTGTCACGCACCAGCAGGTTCGATCCGTTGCCGATGACCGTCAGCGGCAATTTTTGCCGCAGCGTTAGCTGCAGAACAGCAGCCGCTTCAATGGGGCTGGCCGGCAATACCATACAGTCGGCCGGACCGCCGATGGCAAAAGTGGTATGGCGTGACATCGGTTCCGCCAATAGAATCTGCTGCCTGGGCAGACAGGCTGAGAACAAGTCGACAAAATCGCACTCCGGCAGATTATTTTTCGGCAAACGGATCCAACCCTTCGCCGACCGCATCGCCAATCATCTTGTATATGTCGGTCATCACCTGTTGAAACCGGAAATGCGCGGTGATATATTCGCGGGCGCGCGTGTTCATCGCCAGCAGTTCCGCCATTTTTTGCAGCGCAACTTCTTTTTCTTTGGCATCGGCTTTGCCTGACATCACTTCGAGTTGCATTTCCATCTGCTTGCGCAGGAAGTCTTTGACCATATCGCGGGCCGCCGCATCGGTATCGAGCGAGCTGCGGGCGATGCCAAGCGCCCTGAATTCTTCGGATTCCTTCAATGCGCGGGCCAGTTCATGTCCTTTGTCGTATGCGTTCATCCTGATTCCTCCAGCAAAAATTATACTTTATTATTATATCACTTCCATAGCGCCCGGTAGAACTCCTGCATCACCAGCGCATCCTCCGACTGGGTTCCGGCCGATTCGCAGATGATGCGCGGCGTCAGACCGGCTTTGGCGATAACCTGCATCAACGGCTGATACGGCGGACCGAAATCATCGCGAAAAGACCAGTGGCGTTTTTCGCCGCCTTTGGTGAACTCGATGCTGCTGAAATGGATATGCAGGTTTTGGGCCACTGCCGAACCAAGCACTTCACCGATCCGGTCAAACACCGCCGCGTATTCGGCTTCTGTGGCGTAACCGCCGCCAGCCACCGCGTACAAGTGGGCAAAGTCGACCAGTGGCACGACCTGCGGCGACAATTGGCAAAACTCCAGCACTTCCTCCAGTGTCCCCAGTTGATTGGCCTTGCCATGAGTTTCAGCCGCCAGTTTGACTTCGGTCAGTCCCAGCCGGGCCGCTTCCTCTAGAATCGCCGACAACCGTCGTTTCGCCAGCTCCATCGCGCCGCGCCTGTCCAGTTTGCCGATTCCGCCGGGGTGGAAAGCGATCCGGTCCGCCCGCAGCCAGTCGGCAGCTTCCATGGATTTTAGCAAATGGCGCATCGTGTTGGCAGCGGTTGTTTCCTCCTCTGTCGCCAGACTGATGTAATAGGGGGCGTGCAGACTCATCGCGATCCCGTGCTGCGCCGCCTGGTCGCCGATCGCCCGGGCGGTCGCTTCACCGATATTGACGCCGCGGGTCAACGAATATTCATAGGCGCCCAGACCAAGTTTCGCGAGCCAGGCCGGCATTTCCAGCGAAGCCTTGCCTCCCCCGGCATAAAAGCTCTCGGGGTTGCCCGAAGGACCGAATAACGCCGCCTTCATCGCAAACCACC
>CAZYJK010000023.1:0-19025 GCA_964647865.1 uncultured Veillonellaceae bacterium
GAACGCAATGATGCATCTGTCAGGACATTGGAAGGACTGCCGCTGCAAAAGGGATTTTTAAAAGGGCAGGGAGAGACAATGCTGCAGGTGCGCGAGAATGGGCTGCTATTTTACGCCGATATTGAGAATGGTCAAAAAACCGGCTTCTTTTACGATCAACGCGACAATCGGCGTCTGCTGTCAAAATTCGTCGCGGATGCGGAAGTATTGGACTGTTTTTGCTTTACCGGATCTTTTTCAATTCATGCGGCGGCATATGGCGCCCGTCATGTCACTGGCATCGACATATCCGCGGCAGCCGTCGAGATGGCGAAAAAGAACGCTGTCTTGAACCAGGTGCAGAACAGCTGCGATTTCCAGGAAGCCAATGCGTTTGACTTGCTTCGAGAGTACTCGGACAGCGGTCGCAGTTACGATACGGTGATCCTGGACCCGCCTGCTTTTACCAAAAGCAAAAGTTCGGTGGAAAGTGCGGCTCGCGGCTATAAAGAAATTAATCTGCGCGGTTTGAAAATGATCCGACCGGGTGGATATCTGGTGACCTGTTCATGTTCCTTCCATATGGATCGCAACCTGTTCCGCACCGTCGTGGCCGAAGCGGCGGCAGACGCCAAGCGGATGGTCAGAGAAGTGGCCTATCTGTCGCAAGCGCAGGACCACCCCTCGTTGCCTGCGGCACCGGAAACAAGCTATCTTAAGTTTATGGTACTGGAAGTGCAATAGCCTCCTCTTGCCAAAAGTCGAAAAGTCAAATACAATAATATTAGGATTCCGAGTAGCATGGATGGGAGAGACAGATATGGGAAATCTCGCAGATACCATCGAAAAATTCATTTTGCTACGTTTATCCGGCCGGCAGGATAACACAATCGTGGTTAACCGCAATGACCTGGCGGTCGAGCTGGATTGCGCGCCCTCACAGATCAGTTATGTTGTCAGCACCCGATTTACCGGGACCCGAGGCTTTGTCGTGGAAAGCCGGCGCGGCTCGGGAGGGTTTATCCGAATTGCCCGCGCCTCGATGGTCAATGATGTGTTTGACAACGCACTGAGCCGTATTGTCGCGGATCATACCGCGGATGACATTGATACGCTGATTGAGGAGTTGCGCGGCAACGGATTGATGACCCAGCGAGAAGCGGCCATGCTGATGCAGTTTGTGCAGTTGATGCAGGAAAGGCTGGAACCGGAAGAACGGTTGAGCAGCCTGCGGGCGATTTTTGCCACGTTATCGAATTTTTCTTAGGAGGAGACTCTTATGTTATGCGACGAATGCGGCAGCAATGCGGCGCATGTCCACATGATCAAGATCCTTAATGGGGTAAAATCCGAAAAGCATCTTTGCGAATCGTGTGCGTCATCTGCCGGGGAGGCTTGTTTCTCCGCCGGCATTCATTTTTCCGTCAATGATCTGGTGAAAGCGATGTTCAGCCAGGAATTGCCTGCTTCCGACGAAATGGAGCCGGCTTGTCCCAATTGCGGCATGGTGTTTTCCGACTTCAGCCGCTCAGGAAAAATAGGTTGCAATGTCTGTTACAACATTTTCCACGAGCAACTGGAACCGATTCTGCGCCGGGTCCATGGGACAAACAATCATACCGGCAAAGTGCCCAAAAAGGCGGGAAACCTGATCCGGCTCCGACTGACTGTCAAAGGGTTGCGCAAGGATCTCGAGCAATCAGTGGAACGGGAAGACTATGAAAATGCCGCCCGGATTCGCGATGACATCCGTTTGCTGGAAAAGCAAATGGTAACCGAGGGGGTTGATTCGCATGGGGCATGAGTTCCCCGGTTTGTTTGACTGCCGGGTTCCCTCCTGGATGGAGCAACCCGGACCTGAAGGAGACATCGTATTGTCGAGTCGGATTCGCCTGGCCCGGAATCTAAGTGGCGTCCCTTTTCCCGGGCAGGCTGATGAAAAACAATTGGCAGGCATCGGTCACAAAGTATCGTTTTCAGTGCAGGATATGGAGGACGCCGACCCAGTTCATACTTATCGGATGTTGGACATAGCGGGACTGACGGAGCAGGAACGCCGGATTCTGGTGGAAAAGCACCTGACCAGCCTGAAACACATTCAACAGCCTGGGCAACGTTCATTGATCGTACGCGATGATACGGCAGTCAGCATCATGGTGAATGAAGAAGATCATTTCCGGATTCAGAGTCTGACTGCGGGGCTTAATCTCAAAGCGGCCTGGAAAATGGCCGATGCAACCGATAATCTGTTGGAACAACGGTTGGGATTTGCCTTTAATGAGGACCTTGGTTATCTTACCTCATGTCCGACCAATCTGGGGACCGGGTTGCGAGCATCGGTGATGTTGCACTTGCCGGGGCTGGTCTTGCTGGGCCAGATGCACCGGATCGTGGAAGTATCGACTCAGTTGGGCATGGCGGTGCGGGGGTTTTATGGCGAAGGCACCGATGCCTACGGCAATGTATTCCAGGTTTCCAACCAACAGACGCTGGGATTTAACGAAAAAGAAATCATCGACAATGTGCTGGGCCTGGTCAGGCAGCTGGTCGAACAGGAACGGGCGGCTCGACAATTGTTGGTCGATGATTCGGGCGATGAATTGGCCGATCGTGTCTGGCGGGCTTATGGAATCCTTCGCTACGCGCGAAGCCTGTCCGGGCAAGAAGCACTGGGACTGCTCAGTGCAGTCCGTTTGGGCATTGACTTGGGAATCATTACCCATTTGCAACCGGAAGTGTTCACAGAAATGATTATCGGCAGTCGGTCCTGTGTTGTGGCAAGGATGGCGCAAATTGAAAAAATGGATAAAGCTGAACGGAATCGCTTGCGGGCCAAAATAGTCCGTGAGCGGATCAAAGGAGGAGAAAACGATGTTTAACCGATTTACGGAGCGGGCGCGGCGGATTTTGGTGCTGGCGCAGCAAGAAGCGGTGAAACTTCAGAGCGATCATATCGGTACCGAGCATCTGTTGCTGGGACTCGCCGGCGACCCGGAAAGCGTTGCCTCGAAGGCGCTGGAATCGCTGAACATCAATTTGAACACGATGCGGTCGCAAATCGTTGAAAAACTGAGCCGGACGCCGGTGGAGCGCCAGGAAATAAATTATACGCCACGGGCAAAAAAAGCCCTGGAGCTGGCTGTCGACGAAGCGCAAAACCTGGGGCACAATTATGTCGGGACAGAGCATATCCTGCTCGGACTGATGCGAGAGGGCGAAGGCCTGGCAGCGCAAATCCTGCGCAGCCTGGGCATCGACAATCTGGATATGATCCGCCAGCGCGTCATTGAACTGCTGGGCGGTGCGGCCGGCGCCGGGGCCCAGGGAGCGGGAAAAGCGGCATCGCCGCAGACCGCAAAAGAATCAGCGTCGATATTGGACGATTATGGTCGCGATTTGAACAAACTGGCGGCAGAGGGACAAAGTGACCCGGTGATTGGCCGGGACAAGGAAATTGAACGGGTGATTCAGATATTGAGTCGCCGTACCAAGAACAATCCGGTGCTAATCGGAGAACCGGGCGTCGGTAAGACGGCGGTGGCTGAAGGACTGGCGCAGCGTATCGTAGCAGGCAAGGTGCCTGAAACGCTGCGCGGCAAGCGCATCTTTTCGCTGGATTTGGCGTCGGTGGTCGCCGGGACCAAATATCGCGGCGATTTTGAAGAGCGGTTAAAAAAAGTATTGGCCGAAATCAAACAATCGCGCAATACAATCCTGTTTATCGATGAAATGCATACGTTGGTCGGCGCCGGGGCAGCCGAAGGCGCGATTGATGCCGCCAACATCCTGAAGCCCGCCTTGGCGCGAGGCGAAATTCAGGCTATCGGAGCAACTACGCTTGATGAGTTCAAGAAACATATCGAAAAAGACGCTGCCCTCGAGCGGCGGTTTCAACCGGTGACAGTCGGCGAACCGACGGAAGAAGATGCAATCAATATTTTGCTCGGTTTGCGCGACCGATATGAGGCGTTTCACCGGGTCAAGATCACTGATGAATCAATCAAGGCGTCGGTCAAATTGTCCAAACGATATATTGCCGATCGCTTTTTGCCGGACAAAGCGATCGATGTAATGGATGAAGCAGCTTCGCGGGTCCGGTTGCAGACGTTTTGCCCGCCGCCGGATGTGCGGGATATTGAACGCAAGTTGGAAGCGTTGCGAACGGAAAAGGAAGCGGCGATCTCTGCCCAAGAGTTTGAACTTGCCGCTAAATTCCGCGATGACGAACAGCGATTGCGGGAAGAACTCGAAAACAAGCAACGGGCCTGGAAACAGTCCGGCAGCGAAAACGTCATGGTCACCCCGGATGATATTGCTCAAATCGTTGCCAACTGGACTGGCGTGCCGGTCAAAAAACTGGCAGCCGAAGAGTCGGAACGTCTGTTGCGGTTGGAAGCAGTGCTGCACGAGCGGGTTGTTGGACAAGATGAAGCGGTGACCGCCGTTTCCAAAGCTGTGCGACGGGCGCGGGCAGGCCTCAAGGATCCCAAGCGCCCGATTGGTTCATTTATCTTTCTCGGACCGACCGGCGTCGGCAAGACAGAGCTTGCCCGGGCGCTGGCAGAAGCGCTGTTTGACGACGAAACGGCGATGGTCAGGCTGGATATGTCCGAATATATGGAAAAACATGCGGTTTCCCGCTTGGTCGGCGCACCGCCCGGATATGTCGGATATGAGGAAGGCGGTCAACTGACCGATATCGTGCGGAGAAAACCCTACTCGGTAATATTGCTGGATGAAATCGAAAAGGCGCATCACGATGTTTTCAATATTTTGCTGCAGGTTCTTGAGGATGGCCGTTTGACCGACAGCCAGGGGCGGACGGTCGATTTTCGCAACTGCGTGATCATCATGACATCCAATGTCGGTTCGCGCCATTTCCGGCAAGATGGCGCGCCACTTGGTTTCTCGACGGAAAAAGCCGACCGGACGGAAAACAATGCAGCAAAAACGCGGGTTGTCGAAGAAGCGAAAAAAACATTCCGCCCGGAGTTCTTGAACCGAATCGACGAAGTGATCGTTTTCTCCAGCCTGTCTGATGCCGAACTGAAACAGATCATCGATATCATGCTGTCAGAAGTGGCAAAGCGGCTGAAAGATGGTCAGATTGCGATGGAAGTAACCGATGCGGCCAAAACCGAAATCCTGAGCAAAGGGCTTGACCCGGCTTATGGTGCGCGGCCTTTGCGTAGAGCGATTCAGCGGATGGTCGAAGACGTGGTGACGGATATGTTGCTGCGCCGGGAAATTAAATCCGGCGACACTGTGCTGGTCGGAGTTGCCGAGGACGGCAGTTTGTCGTTGCAATGTAAAGTTTAGAAGAATCTGGATCCGAAGGCAGGAAAAAATAGGATGAATGGCGAAAAACACTCATTAATTGACAAATGAGTGTTTTCGTTTGATATTGATTGTTTGCGACCGGCAAGTTGCCGGCTGAGGGAGAGGAGTCTTAATCGTTGGCCAAGACCAAGAGTGTTTTTGTCTGTCGCGAATGCGGCTTCGATTCACCCCGCTGGGTAGGGCGCTGTCCCGGTTGTAATGCTTGGAACACGATGGTGGAAGAAAGAATCCAGCCGGTCAAGGGGACGGTCGCTGCTGTCGCCAAGGCCGCCAAACCGCAATTGTTGAAAGAGTTTTCCGGGCCGGGCGAATTGCGCAAACCGACAGGTATCGGCGAATTGGACCGGGTGCTTGGCGGCGGCGTAGTGGACGGATCGCTGGTGCTGATCGGCGGTGATCCGGGCATAGGCAAGTCCACGCTGCTGTTGTCGGCGGCCGCCAAATTTGCTGGGCGTAATGGAAACGTGCTGTACGTTTCCGGTGAGGAATCGGCTGCGCAGACGGGACTCAGGGCTCGCCGCACCGGTGCGTTGGAAGAAAAAATGTGGATCATGGCCGAAACCAATCTGGACAATATTTTGGCGGAAGCGCTGCAAATGTCGCCGGCCATGGTTGTCATCGACTCGATTCAGACGGTTTTTTGCCCGGAAACTCCTGGCGCAGCCGGCAGCATCAGTCAGGTGCGCGAATCGACCGGTCGCTTGTTGCGGTTTGCCAAGGACAACAATATCCCGGTGATGATTGTCGGGCATGTGACAAAGGATGGAAATATTGCCGGCCCGCGCCTTTTGGAGCACATGGTCGACACGGTGCTCTATTTCGAGGGGGAACGCAACTATGCGTTTCGCGTGCTGCGTCCGATCAAAAACCGGTTCGGCACGATTGCCGAGAGTGGCATTTTTTCGATGGAACAGGAAGGCCTGGTTGAAGTGAAGAACCCTTCGCAGTTTTTACTGACCGGACGGAGCGGGCGTGTTTCCGGCACGATAATCACTGCATGTCTGGAAGGGATCCGTCCCTTGTTGATCGAGATTCAGGCACTGGTGTCTACGACCTGTTTTGGTTTGCCCCGCCGCACTACAGTCGGATTTGATGCCAATCGTCTGGGATTGTTGCTGGCAGTGCTGGAAAAGAGGCAGGGACTGTTGCTGGGCAATCAGGACGTCTATTTGAATGCGGTAGGTGGATTTCGTCTGGTAGAGCCGGCAGCCGACCTTGCAGTGGCATTGGCTGTCGCCTCAAGCTTTCGTGATCGGGCGCTACTCGAAAACCTGGTTGCATTCGGCGAAGTCGGATTGAGCGGAGAAATCCGCCCGGTTCCGCGGGTGCTGCAACGAGTGCGTGAAGCGGTTAACCTCGGCTTTACCTCTATTATGATCCCTTGGGCAAATCTGGCGGAGTTGCAGAAAGAATCCCTGAATGTGAAACTGATTGGCGTGAAAAATTTGTCGCAAGCAATGGAGGTGGGATTGCCATGACGACAACGACAACCGAAGCGAAACTCTGGGATGCCCGCTTTATCAAAATGCTGAAAAAACTTGCGCCCGGCACAGCGTTGCGGGAAGGACTGGAGAACATTCTGCGGGCCAAGATGGGCGCGCTGATTCTGATTGATGATTCGCCGGAAACTCTGCGTATTGTAGACTGTGGTTTTGCTATCAATGTCGAGTATACGCCGTCGAATTTTTATGAACTGGCCAAAATGGACGGGGCGTTGGTAATGTCAAGCGACGGGAAGAAAATTCTACATGCCAATGCGCAACTGATCCCCGATCCGACGATTCGGACCACGGAAACCGGCACCCGCCACCGTACTGCCGAGCGGGCAGCCAAACAGACGGGGGCGCTGGTTGTCGCCATATCGCACCGACGCAACATCATCACCATGTATCTGGGCGGTTTGCGATACACGTTGAAGGACATCACTTTCCTGTTATCGCGGTCAAATCAGGCATTGCATACGCTGGAGCGTTACAGACAGGCTTTGGCGAAAAGCCTGGCGATGCTCAACATGCTGGAACTGGATGAACTGGCGACGCTGAACGATATCGTCGATGTATTGATTCGCGGCGAGCGGGTGAGTCGGATCGCACGTGAGATAGAGCAGAACATCATCGAACTGGGCAGTGAAGGTCGGCTGGTGAGTATGCAGATGGAGGAAATCATGCCCGGAAATCTCGGCGTGTGGGACCTGATCCAGGATTATTGCGTGGAAAGCGATCAGAATGCTCATGTCGAAGTGAGGGAGCAACTGCGGGCATTGCCGGAGGAAAGCCTGGAGCGCTATTCGGTGGGCCGTTTGCTTGGCTACAGCATAACGCCGAGCACAATGGATGTGCCGGTGATTCCTCGCGGCTACCGGATTTTGCGTCAGATTCCCCGCCTGCCCAACCTGGTGGTCGAAAATATTGTGATTCATTTTAAAAATGTCAGTCATATCTATAGCGCAACATCGGCTGAACTGGATGAAGTCGATGGGGTAGGCGGCGCCAGGGCCAAGGCGATCCGCGAAGGAATCAAACGACTGCGGGAACAAACCTTGTTTGAAAGTACTGTTTGAATCCGTTGAACAAAAAAACGGCTCCTGAGGTGATCGCCGCGGAGCCGTTTTTTTATAGTTATTGTTAAATCGCGGTATTATTGAGTGTAAAGACGGTCTGTCGTCATGATATGTTTAACGACCCAATCGGTGATGACACCCAGCAGTTCCAACAGGTATTTGTCCTGAGACTCGTCGATTTCGCTGAGATCGACGGCGTTTAATTTGGCAATGAAGGCACTGTGCTCGAGTGCATGGGAAAACCGCTTCTTGTAGCCGATTTGGGCCATGTATTCTTCTTCGGCCTTAAAGTGGTATACCGTGTAATCCTTCAGTTCGGTCAGCACCTCCAGGATCTGGTTGTATTTGTCGGTGCGCCATTGGTCCTGCATAATCGCGTATATCTGATTGGCGATTTCAATCAAACGCCGGTGTTGGTTGTCAATCTCCTCAATGCCCAGAACATACTCGTCTTTCCATTGATACATGACAGGGATCCCTCCTAGTTATTCCAATACTTGTCCTTCGGCGGACGTTCCAACAAAATGAAAAGACCCGCCGGAATAAACCCCCGAAGAGTCTTTGGGCTTAGCGTAGCTCAGGAGCGCTCGTTCAATCAGGAAAGATTGAAGATCCCCAATGTGCGCACATTTTTCGTTTCATGCTGCAATACGGTCTGCAAGTCCAGGCCGGTCAGATTGCAGAGCGCCGTCAGGTAAAACAGAGAATGCCCCAATTCGTTGATCAGGATGTCGCGGCAGTTTTCGCACAATTCGCCATCGAGATGCGACGACATGAACGATTTTAAATTGTTATACTCGGCATCAACCGGAATTCTTTGCCGTTCTGCCGTGATTGATATGCAACCGCATTCGGTTACGGCTTTGGCGACGGCCCGATTGACACGGGCTGTGGCTTCCTGATGTTTTGTAAGAACATCCAGGATGCTTCGATGCCGGATCAAGTATTCTTCGACCGCAGTCTGAAAATCGATACATGACTTTTCCTGCAATTGCGATAGCACCTCACTCTGATTTTTATTATATAGACGGGGCCGAAGCATTGTCAAGCAGAATAGGAGCTTGTTTTGCTTTGTTGACAGAGTCGTTGCGGCCATGTTACAATACCGATTTTGACAAAATTAATCAGGCGTGATATAATCCTTTCATGACTCTGGAGAAGTGTTCCGTTGCGGAGGTGCAATATGCTGGCAGTTGGAGACAAGGTTGTCTACCCTATGCATGGCGCGGGCGTCATTGAGGCAGTGGAAGAGCATGAAGTGATGGGGGAACGGCGGGAATACTTTATTCTCACCATGCCTTACGGCGGAATGCGGGTGATGATTCCACTCAATAACGTGGAGCACGTCGGTTTGCGCGAGGTGATCTGCGAGACGGAGGTCGACGAAGTTTTCTGTACGCTGCGGATGGCGCCAAGTCAACCGTGCGTGAACTGGAACCGACGTTTCAACATCAATCTCGCCAAAATCAAAAGCGGAAACATTCACGAGGTGGCGGAAGTTGTCCGCAACCTGACGATACAGGACCGGATCAAAAAATTGTCGACTGGCGAGCGACGTTTGCTGGACACGGCGCGGCAAATTTTAGTCAGTGAATTGGTTCTGGTGTGCAAGAAAGATGCTGAAGCCATTGCTGAAAGCCTGGATTCCATCTTTGCCGAGTTTTCAACGGGCGGATGACGCCCTTTTTTTATTTGCGCCGACAGGAATATCTAAATTAAACTAAGCATGGCAACGGGGCTGTTGGGAGTCTCGAATACTTGGCGCAAGTCGAGATTTCTAATATAATATATAAAATACGAAAGACTTAATACGAGGAGGTGAGACAGTGATTGAAAAAGCGTTGCGAATTGTCATTACGGTTTTGGCGGGAGTTGGTGGCCTATTGACAGCCGACCGGGTGCTGCTGATGTTGCCGCAGGGTGTGTTGCCGGATTTTGCCCGGATTGGATTTTTTGGCGTTACTGTAGGTACGATTGTATTTTATCTGGTCGGCGGTTTGCTGGGGGCGCTGCTCGGTTATATCCTTTCTCCCTGGATGAGTGGTTTTGTTTGGCGTTATTCTGTCTGGATGGAAACCAAGCTGATGAAAATGCCGTTGAACGATGTGTTGGCTGGGTTGTTGGGTCTGGGCGCTGGTCTTATTATTGCTAATTTATTAGGGGCCGCTTTTGTGCCGGTGCCGTTTGTCGGCAAGTATATTCCGGTTTTTCTTAGCATCATACTCGGTTATACCGGTCTCAATGTCGCCATCCGTAAACGGGAAGAACTGTCCAATCTTTCACTGCCGGCAATGTTTGGCGGCAAAGATCGCGGCAAGGACAAAGCGGCTGCGCCGGCGGGTCAATTTAAAATTCTGGATACCAGTGTGATTATCGACGGACGGATCGCCGACATCTGCCAGAGCGGATTCATTGAAGGGGTATTGCTGGTGCCGGGGTTCGTTTTGGAAGAGTTGCAGCATATCGCCGATTCGTCGGACCTGCTGAAACGCAATCGAGGCCGCCGCGGGCTCGACATCCTGAACCGGATTCAAAAGGAAAAAAATGTGGTGGTTCAGATCGATAACCGCAACTTTGAGGATGTGGCGGAAGTTGATGCGAAATTGGTGCGCCTGGGTCAATTGATCAAGGGCAAAATCCTTACCAACGACTACAATCTGAACAAAGTGGCTGAACTGCAAGGCGTCACCGTCATGAATATCAATGAGCTGGCCAATGCGGTCAAGCCAGTGGTGTTACCGGGCGAAGAGATGCTGGTTCATGTGGTCAAAGACGGTAAAGAAGCCGGTCAGGGCGTCGCTTATTTGGACGACGGTACGATGATTGTCGTCGATAATGGCCGGAAACATCTGGGAGATACGATTGACGTGCTGGTGACGTCTGTTTTGCAGACGGCAGCCGGCCGGATGATCTTTGCAAAACTGAAGTAGCAATAACGGTGTAGAGGAGCGGTTTCATGGTTGCGCCGACAGGGACACTTCCTGCCAATTTTATTCAAAACATCATCAACGAGGATGCCAAAACCGGCAAGCATGGCAATCGGGTTCATACCCGGTTTCCGCCGGAGCCGAATGGCTATCTTCATATCGGCCATGCGAAGTCCATCTGCCTGAACTTCGGTATTGCAGCCGAGAACGGCGGGTTGTGCAATTTGCGGTTTGATGACACGAACCCCAGCAAGGAGGAAGTCGAGTACGTCGACTCGATCCAGGAAGATGTCCGCTGGCTTGGTTTTGACTGGGGCGACCGGATGTATTATGCGTCCGACTATTTTCCCCAGTTGTTTGAGTACGCCCTTCAGCTGATCCGCATGGGCAAGGCTTATGTCTGCGACCTGACCGCCCAGCAGATTCGCGAACATCGCGGTACATTGACCGAACCGGGCAAGAACAGCCCGTTTCGCGACCGGTCGGTCGAAGAAAACCTTGATTTGTTCAACCGGATGAAGGCCGGCGAATTCACTGATGGGTCGAAAACCTTGCGGGCCAAGATTGACATGAGTTCCCCCAACATCAACATGCGCGACCCGGTGCTGTACCGAATTCTGCGGGCGACGCACCACCGTACCGGCGATGCCTGGTGCATTTATCCGATGTATGATTACGCGCATCCCCTTTCGGATGCGATTGAGAAGATCACCCACTCGATTTGTACGTTGGAGTTCGAAGACCACCGACCGCTTTACGACTGGTGCGTTGAAACGCTGGATATCTACCGGCCACAGCAGATCGAGTTCGCGCGGCTGAACCTGACACGTGCGGTGATGAGCAAGCGCAAACTGCGCGAACTGGTAGAACAAAAGCAGGTCAGCGGTTGGGATGATCCGCGGATGCCGACTATTTCCGGCTTGCGCCGACGCGGCTTTACCCCGGAAGCGATCCGCGACTTCTGCGAGCGGATTGGCGTAGCCAAAAGCAACAGTACGGTTGACTACGAACTGTTGGAGCACTGCGTGCGTGAAGACCTCAACCTGCGAGCTGCCCGGGCGATGGCTGTGCTGCGGCCGTTGAAAATAGTCATCGACAACTATCCGGCAGGACAGGTGGAAGAGCTGGAAGCGGAAAACAATCCGGAGAATCCGGAAATGGGTTCTCGCAAACTGCCGTTTTCCCGCGAATTGTATATTGAACAGGATGATTTCATGGAAAATCCGCCCGGCAAATTTTTCCGTTTGGCGCCAGGCCGGGAAGTCCGTCTGAAGCACGCCTATATCATTAAATGCGAGCAAGTGGTCAAAGACGAACAAAGCGGCCAAATCGTGGAACTTCGCTGCAGCTATGACCCGGAAACCAAGAGCGGTGGCGCGGCCAGCGGCCGTAAAGTCAAGGGTACCTTGCACTGGGTGTCGGCCGCGCATGCCAAGCCGGTCGAAGTGCGACTTTACGACCATCTGTTGATGGAAGACGAAGCTGACGGGGCAGAGGAGACTGCCGGTAGCCGGATGAACCCGGAATCTCTGACGGTATTGAAACAGGCGATGGTGGAACCGTCATTGGCCGAAGCGGTGATGGGGAGCCGGTTCCAGTTCCTGCGCCACGGTTATTTCTGTCTGGATACGGATGCAAGTCCAGGCGCCCCGGTATTCAATCGCATCGTTTCGCTGCGCGACTCCTGGGCCAAGGCCCAAAAGGCTTAAGGACAACCTGATGACGGGGGAAAAACTGTCGGCGGCGGTAATCATTGCGGCGGCCGGCAGTTCAAGCCGAATGGGGACGGGTGTCGACAAGCAGTTTGTCATATTGGCCGGAAAACCGGTCTTATGGCACACGATCAATGTGTTTAAACAGTTGCCGCAGATTCACCAGATCCTGGTTACCGTTTCGCCTGGCAACGCCGAACGGGTGGCGGCGCTGCTGCAACAGACGTTGGCTGATATCCCCTGGCAAATCGTGCCGGGTGGTGCAGAGCGGCAGGACTCGGTGCGCAATGCGCTGCAGCTAGTGTCGCCGTCGGTTGAACTGGTGCTGGTGCACGATGGCGCCCGGCCGTTCGTTGAACCGGAGTGCGTGCTGAAATCAATGCAAGCGGCTGCCGAGACCGGCGCGGCCGTGGTAGCGGTACCGGTCAAAGACACGATAAAACTTGCGGATGCAGCCGGCGGTGTTAAGCAGACGCTGGACCGTTCCAGCCTGTGGCAGGTGCAAACGCCGCAGACTTTTCGTCGGGAGCTGTTGCTAAAAGCGCATGAACAGGCCGCCGCTGCAGGCGTAGTCGCAACCGATGATGCGGCTCTGGTGGAGTGGGCTGGCGGCAGTGTCAGCCTGGTTCGCGGAACTTATTATAATTTTAAAGTCACTACGCCGGAGGATTTGGTGCTGGCGGAAGCAGTGGCTGCCGAAAGGAGCGGTCGGCGGATGCAGCGGGTTGGATTCGGTTATGATGTGCATCAGTTCGTTGCCGGTCGGCCGTTGATGCTGGGTGGCGTTGAAGTCCCGCATGACCGGGGACTGGAAGGGCATTCGGATGCGGATGTTCTGCTACATGCGATTTCCGATGCGCTGCTCGGTGCTGCGGGACTGGGCGATATCGGCAAACACTTTCCCGATACCGATCCGCGTTACAAGGGAATCTCCAGCTTGCTTCTATTGCGTGAAGTCTGCCGCAAGCTAAAGGAAGCCGGTTATACGGCCCAGAACCTAGATGCGGTGATCGCGGCGCAGGAACCCAAGTTGGCGCCTTACATCGCCAGGATGAACGAGACGATCGCCGCAGCGCTGGATATTCCTGTTACGCAGGTGAATGTCAAAGCGACGACGACCGAGCATTTGGGATTTGTCGGTCGCAAGGAAGGAATAGCCGCTCAGGCGGTTGTCATGATTGGATAATCAATAGCACCGGAAGGTTGGGTGGATAAAATGTCAGATGTCGCAATGCGCGTGCGTTTCGCTCCGAGTCCGACAGGCCCGTTTCATATCGGCGGCGCCCGGTCGGCTCTGTTTAATTGGTTGTTGGCTCGCAAGACCGGCGGCAAGCTGATTTTGCGGATCGAAGATACCGACTTGGAGCGTTCGAGCCGCGAATCGGAAGAAAATATCAAGAACGCATTAAAATGGCTGGGAATCGACTGGGACGAAGGGATCGACATCGGTGGGGAATATGGCCCGTATCGACAGACCGAACGCCTGCCGATTTACGCCGAGTATACGGAACGTTTATTAGCCAGTGGTAAAGCGTATCGTTGCTATTGCACCGATCAGGAACTTGATGCCGAGCGGCAAAAGTTGATGGCAGAGGGACAAACTCCTCGCTATCTTGGGAAATGCCGTCAACTGACGGCGGCGGACGAAGCGGCGTTGCTCGCGGAAGGGCGCAAACCTACTGTACGGTTCCGGGTGCCGGAAAATCAGGACATTACATTCCAGGATGCAGTTCGCGGCACTGTCAGTTTTGATTCCAACGGCATCGGCGATTATGTGATCGTCAAATCGGACGGGATTCCAGTCTACAATTATGCGGTCGTACTGGATGACGCATTGATGAAAATCACGCATGTCGTACGTGCGGAAGAGCATTTGTCCAACACGCCCCGGCAAATTCTGCTGTACCAGGCGCTGGGATTGCCATTGCCGATTTTTGGCCACGTATCGTTGATTCTTGGCAAAGATCGCAGCAAGATGAGCAAACGGCATGGCGCGACATCGGTCGAACAATACAAGGCGCTGGGCTATCTGCCGGAAGCGCTGGTCAATTTTCTGGCGTTGCTCGGATGGTCGCCGGTGGGTGAGCAGGAGATATTCTCCAGCGCCGAACTGATCGAACTGTTTTCGCTGGATCATGTGGCGAAAAACCCGGCTGTGTTTGACATTGATAAATTGAACTGGATCAATTCCCAGTATCTTAAACGGCTTGATCTGGGTACCCTGACGGACATGGCGTTGCCGCATTTGCGTGAAGCAGGACTGATCGAAGCGGAACTGACGGCGGAGCGCAAGGCGTGGGTCACGCAAGTTGTTGGAGCTGTGCGCGAGTATATCAGCTTTGCGGCCCAGATTCCCGAGCATGCAGCAGTGTTTTTCCAAGATGAGATAACGATGGAGAATGACGAAACCGCTGATGTTTTGCGCGATCCAGATGTTCCGCAGGTTATGGAAGCATTTCTAAATAAGCTGGCGGCGATGGACCCCGTTGACGGGGAACAGGTGCAGGCGGCATTGAAAGCGGTTGGCAAAGAACTGAAATTGGGCGGCAAAAAAGTGTTTATGCCGGTGAGGGTCGCCTTGACCGGGAAGATGCATGGGCCCGAACTGATTGCGTTGATTCCGTTGCTGGGGGTTGCCCGTACAACCGCCCGCATCCGCCGGTCGCTGGCGTTGGTGCAGTAACCGGGCGGAAAAAGATGGTTTGCAGGCTGAGCTGGAGGAGGACGAGTAGTGGAACTGAGAGTATATAATACCCTGACTCGTGAAAAAGAAGTGTTTCAACCGGTGGAGCCCGGAAAAGTAAAGATATACGTCTGCGGTGTGACTCCTTACAACCACCCGCATATTGGCAACGCCCGGCCGTTTATTGTCTGGGATGTCATTCATCGTTATTTTGAACGGCAGGGTATGCAGGTGACCCACATCCAGAACTTTACCGATGTCGATGACAAGATCATCGATACTGCGGCTAAGGAAGGCATTGCTTGGGATGCGTTGGCAGGGCGTTATATCGAAGCTTATTTCTCGGTAATGGACAGCCTGAACGTGCGGCGGGTCGACCTATATCCGACCGTGTCCGGGCATATGCAGGAAATATTGGACATGGTGGCCAGACTCATTGAAAAAGGCCATGCTTATGTTGTCGACGGTGACGTCTATTTCAGTGTGCAGCGCTTCGAAAGTTACGGCAAGTTGAGCGGACGTTCACTCGATGGAATGGAAGCCGGCGCTCGGGTCGAAGTGGATGACCGCAAACGTCATCCGATGGATTTTGCCCTCTGGAAAAGCGCCAAACCAGGCGAACCATTCTGGGAAAGTCCCTGGGGGAATGGACGCCCCGGTTGGCACATCGAATGCAGTGCAATGTCTTATAAATACCTGGGTTGCGGCTTTGATTTCCACGGCGGCGGCAGTGATCTGATTTTCCCGCATCATGAGAATGAAGTGGCTCAATCGGAGGCGTTCACCGGTTGTTCGCCGTTCGTCCGCTACTGGGTTCACAACGGTTTTGTCACAGTTAACTCGGAGAAAATGAGTAAATCGCTGGGGAATTTTTTCCTGGTCAAGGACATCCTGGCTCATTTCCGGCCGATGGTGCTGCGGTTTTTCATTCTCTCCACCCATTACCGGAGCCCGCTGGACTTTAGTGATGAACGGTTGACCGAAGCGGAAAAAGCTTGGTCCAGATTGGTCACGGCGGTCAAGACTGGCAAAACGCTGATTGCTCAGACTGGCGTAGTAGCTGGGCCGGCAGACGCGGAACTGGCCAAAGCGGTAACGGTAGCCTGCGACGAATACGAAGCGGCCATGGCTGACGATTTCAATACGGCGCTGGCCATCAGTAGTCTATTTGCCTTAACCAAGACATTGAACGGAGCCTGTCAGGCGGTGTCGCGCGGCGAAACGAAACCGGATATCGCCGGGATCAAACGGGCGATTGACGCGTTGGTTGACATGACCGGCGCGCTCGGGCTGGATGTCGAGGAGGCGCCGGCGGTCGAGGCGGCGGATGAAAAAATGGTGGCGGCGTTGATGGATCTGATTCTGGGATTGCGTCAGACTGCCCGGGAACGCAAGGACTGGCCAACTGCCGACTCGATCCGTAATGGGCTGCAGGCAGCAGGGATCGTGGTGGAAGATTCGCCGCAAGGTCCCCGCTGGAAACGCAGTTGAAGTTCGTTGACTTTCAGGCCTGCCTGCGACGGGATTTGCTCGACATCGAGCAACGCTTAGCCGAACCGTCGCCAATCGAAAATCCCGAACAATTGCCGGCGTTGATTTTGGCCTATGTGGGCGATGCGGTTTTTTCGCTTCATTTTCGAACAGCGATGCTGGCGGTGGAAGGCAATAAAGTCCAAGTCCTGCACACCTTGTTGGCCAGGATGGCCTCTGCGCCATTTCAGGCCCAGGCATTGCACTGCATCGAGGCGTCGCTGACCGAACTCGAGTTGGCAGTGGTAAGACGCGGCAGAAATGCCAAGTCGCGGGTTCCCCGCAATGCCTCAATCGCCGAGTACCGTTCCAGCACGGCGCTGGAAGCATTGTTGGGTTACTTATACCTCAGCCGGCAACAGTCTCGCCTTGAACAAATTTTACAACAAGTGGCAGGCTCCATGTGCCGCAGTCTGCTGTCCGAAGCCGAAGGAGGCGCAAAAGCGTGAAAGTAAAATTGATATCTCATACGCCGGAAGCCGAACGCAAGGTGGCGATGGCGGCCCGGCTCTGTTATTCGGCAATTGGCGCAGCGGAACTGGAAGAGCGATTATCGGAAACCCAGGTGCAAACGTTGGTCGAAAAAATTCTGGACATGGGGCATTTCTCTACTCTCGAACATGTCAGTTTCACGTTTGCTGTAGAAGGCGTATCGCGGGTTTTGACCCACCAGCTGGTTCGCCACCGAATTGCCTCCTATTCACAGCAATCACAACGTTATGTCAAGGAACATGATTTTGAATTCATCGTTCCACCTTCTGTCGCGGCTAATCCGGCGGCATTGGAAAAGTTCACCAGGTTGATGGAAGAAGCCCGCGTGGTGTATGGCGAGTTGACAGCCATGGGCGTGCACCAGGAAGATGCCCGCTATTGCCTGACCAACGCTACCGAGACCAAAATATTGGTTACAATGAATGCACGAGCTTTGTTCAATTTTTTTGAACTGCGCTGCTGTGCCCGGGCCCAGTGGGAAATAAGAAAATTGGCCGAACTGATGTTGGCGGAGGTGCGCAAGGTCGCACCGGTGTTGTTCAGTAAGGCGGGGCCGACCTGCGTAAGCGGCGGCTATTGTAGAGAGGGGGATTTAAGTTGCGGACGACTCCAAAAAATCCAGGCAAAGGCAGCGACCAAGACCCAAAAATGAGTACCCGTGGAAGAGCACCGCGCCCGGCAGGCAGTCCGGCTCGCAAGACTTCTCCGCCCGAGTTTCAGTCCGATCGGCCGCGTACGGGGCCAACCCGACCAGATCAAGCAAAACCGGCTTATAAAGGTCGTTCTTCCGAATCAGCGCGGTCGTCCGGTCCTTCCCGGGCGGGCGGGAAACCTTTTGAAAAAGGGGAACGCGTCGTGAAGTCTGCCGCAAGACCGGTTGGCGTAAAACCTGGCTTTGCGCCAAGAGTCCAAGGTCAGGCAGCAGCGCCGGCCCTCAAGGAAACAGACTTTCTTTCCGGTCGCAATCCGGTGATGGAGGCGCTACGTAGCGGACGCCCGATCAGCAAGGTGTTTATCGCTGCAGGCGAGCACCAGGGGTCAATCCGAGAAATTATCGCGTTGGCAAAAGAAAAGGGAATTCCGGTGCAAACAACGGAAACAGCCAAACTTGAAGCCATGAGCCTGGGTGTACGGACACAGGGAGTCGTAGCGATGGTTTCGCCGGTTGCCTACTCATCCGTGGATGAAATGCTGGCATTGGCGGCTGCCCGCGACGAAAAGCCTTGTCTGGTTTTGCTGGACCAATTGAAAGATCCGCAAAACCTGGGTGCGGTTCTGCGGACGGTGGATGCGGCAGGCGCTCATGGCGTACTGATTCCGCAGCGGCGTAGCTGTCAACTTTCTGCGGCTGTGGCAAAGGCTTCAGCTGGCGCCATCGAATATGTCAAAGTGGCGCAAATCGGTAATGTGGCGCGAACCTTGGAAGACCTGAAAAAACAGGGATTTTGGGTTGTCGGCGCCGATCCGGAACGCGGCGTCGCTTTTCAGGACGTTGATTTGACAGGCCCGGTAGTCATTGTAATTGGCGATGAAGGCGAAGGAATGGCCCACCTGACCCGCGAACGCTGCGATTCGTTGGTGCGGATTCCCATGCGCGGCAAAGTTCAGTCGCTCAACGCATCGGTTGCCAGTGCGATTCTGCTGTATGAACTGCTTCGCCAACGGGGGTTGTAGTTGGCGGATGCCTTGACTAGCAGGAACTCTCAATATATAATGATTCTCGGAAGTGACGATGTTTCTGATGCCGTGGGCCAGGTTTGCAGCATCTCATGATGGAGGCGATTCAATGCGGTACTGTAATT
>CAZYJK010000024.1:0-18872 GCA_964647865.1 uncultured Veillonellaceae bacterium
AAAATGTCGCCATTTTGTCGCCGATGATGAGCATACCTCGGATATTGCAACCAGAGCAGCAGAAAGAGCGTTAAAAGACGCAAACCTGACTGCGGATGATATTGACCTGATCGTTGTGGCGACTGCGACTCCCGATATGTTGTTCCCGTCCACCGCTTGCCTGGTCCAGCACAACCTGAACGCGGGCAAAGCTGCGGCATATGACCTGTCGGCCGGTTGTTCGGGTTTCATGTATTCGATCGCGACAGCCAGCCAGTTTATCAAGACGGGGTTGTACAAGTATGTCCTGGTGATTGGCGCCGAAACCTTGTCGCGACTGATGGATTTTACCGACCGCAACACCTGCGTGCTGTTTGGCGATGGGGCAGGCGCGGTGGTGCTTGGCGAAGTTCCTGAAGGGTACGGAATTCTCGGCGTGCATCTGGGCTCGGATGGCGGCGGCGGGCCGCTGCTAAGCCTGCCTGCCGGCGGCACCCGGATTCCGGCTAGTGAAGAATCGGTGAAAAATCGGTTGCACTACATCCACATGGAAGGCAATGAAGTTTTCAAGTTTGCCGTGAAGATCATGGGGGAAGCTGCCTTTCGGGCGCTTGAACAGGCTGGAATGCAGGCAACCGACGTGGATTGGCTGATTCCGCATCAGGCGAATATCCGGATTATCCAATCTGCTGCGAAACGGTTGAAAATGCCGATGGAAAAAGTCGTCGTCAATGTCGACCGCCATGGCAATACTTCTTCCGCTTCGATTCCGATCGCGTTGGAAGAAGCGATTCACGACGGTCGGATCAAATCAGGCCAAACGGTGGTCATGGTTGGCTTTGGCGCAGGACTTACCTGGGCATCAACGGTGATTCGTTGGCACCACAAGTAATTGCAGGCTGAATTAAGGAGGATATGTATGGCAAAAACAGCGTTTCTATTTCCTGGACAAGGATCGCAAACGGTTGGCATGGGCAAAGCCCTATATGATAATTTCCCGGTAGCAAAAGCAGTGTTTGAAGCCGCCGATGCGGCGCTGGGGTTCTCGATCACGAAACTTTGCTTCGAAGGCCCGGAAGAGGAACTGCGTAAGACGGTCAATACGCAACCTGCCATTTTAACTGTCAGCGTTGCTGCTTTGCGTGTTTTGGAGGAGGCTGGTGTAAAGGCCGATATCACCGCAGGACACAGCTTGGGAGAATATTCAGCCTTGGTCGCGGCCGGGGTGCTCGATTTTGCCGATGCAGTGCGTCTGGTCAACAAACGCGGCGCTTTCATGCAGGAAGCCGTGCCGCTCGGTCAGGGCGCGATGGCTGCCGTCATGGGAATTGAGCGGGACAAAGTCGTAGCGATCTGTGCAGAAGTCGAAAAAGAACACGGTGCAGTGCAAGCGGTCAATTTCAATTGTCCGGGGCAAATCGTCATCGCCGGAACAACTGTTGGGGTCGAAAAAGCGGCGGAAGCGCTGAAGGCGGCCGGCGCCAAACGGGCGATTATGTTGCCTGTTAGTGCCCCCTTTCATAGCAGCTTGTTGCAGCCGGCAGCCGAAAAACTGGCTGTGGAATTGGCGCAAGTCGAGTTTCACGAGCCGAAAATCCCAGTCGTAGCCAACGTCAACGGTAAAGCTTCTGTCTCCAAGAATGGCATTCAGGAACTGCTTGTTACCCAGGCAGCCAATCCGGTGCTGTGGGAAGACTGTGTGGCGACCGTCGCCGAGTCTGGGGCCACGGTATGTATCGAGGTCGGACCCGGTAAAGTTTTGACCGGATTCACCAAAAAAATCGCACCCCAAGTCGTTACGCTGAATGTGGAAGATTTGGAGTCATTGCAAAAAACGCTTGATTATTTCAAGGAGGTCCGCTAAAATGCTATTAGCCAACAAAACGGCTCTGGTTACCGGCGCATCGAGAGGAATTGGCCGCGCAACGGCGATTGAACTGGCAAAGGCCGGGGCCAAAGTAGCCGTCAATTACGCAGGAAATCGCGCTGCTGCAGAAGAAGTGGTGGCTCAGATCCAGGCAGCAGGCGGGCAGGCTTTCATGGTTCAGGCTGATGTCGGTGATGCGGCGGCGGTAGATGCCATGGTCAAGTCAGTCGTCGAACAGTTCGGCTCGATTGACATTTTGGTGAACAACGCCGGAATCACCCGCGACAATTTGATCATGCGGATGAAGGAAGAAGATTGGGACGCGGTAATTCATACCAACCTGAAAGGAATCTTCAACTGCACCAAAGTTGTCACGAAGTTGATGATGAAGCAGCGTTATGGCAGGATTGTGAACATGACATCGGTGGTCGGCGTAATGGGGAATGCCGGGCAGTCGAATTACGCAGCCGCCAAGGCCGGCGTGATCGGATTCACAAAATCAATGGCCAAGGAACTGGCATCGCGAAATATCACCGTTAACGCTGTTGCGCCAGGGTATATTTCAACCGATATGACAGCCGATTTGCCTGACCAGGCCAAAGCGGATCTGCAATCACAGATTCCGCTGCAACGATTAGGAAATCCCGCAGATGTCGCTAGTGCGGTACTGTTCTTGGTATCGCCCGGCGCTGACTATATTACAGGCCAGACACTCCATGTAGATGGCGGAATGGTAATGTGAACAACAGGACACACTTTGGAAGGAGGTGAAAAGCATGTCGACATTTGAAACAGTCAAGCGGATCGTAGTAGATCAGCTGCAGGTAGCTGCCGATGACGTCAAAATTGATTCCACGTTTATTGATGATCTTGGCGCAGACTCTCTGGACATCGTGGAATTGATCATGGCTTTTGAAGAGGAATTCAACATTGAAATTCCTGATGAAATCGCCGAAAAGATCAAGACCGTCAAGGACGCGGTGGACTATATCGAGAAGGAAAAACAGGCTTAACTGATTGTTGCGTGAGAAAGTCCCGCGGAACTGCTTCGCGGGACTTTCTTAAAGCGACCAAAGCGAATCGTTGATTTGTAGATGTCGATTGGGGGATTAAGACAATTGAAACTCCCGGAGTTAAGAATAGGAAAACTGGTTGCAAAAGTTCCGGTTATTCAAGGCGGTATGGCAATTCGCCTGTCAACTGCGCCACTCGCGGCGGCAGTTGCGCGTGAGGGCGGCATCGGTCTGATTGCCGCATCCGGAATGACGGTGGATGAGTTGCGCAATGAGATCAAACTGGCCCGATCCCTGACTGATGGGATCATCGGTATCAATATGATGGTTGCGGCTCGCTCCTTTGCAGTAATGATAAAAACAGCGATTGAAGAAGGAATTGACCTGGTAGTTGCCGGCGCGGGTTTTTCCCGCGATATGTTTGCCTTGGGCAAAGAGTCGGGAACACCGATTGTTCCTATCGTTTCGAGTGCCAAACTGGCTCGTATCTCGGAAGTTCTGGGTGCGGCGGCGGTCATTGTCGAAGGCAAGGAGGCCGGTGGCCACTTGGGGACCGACCGTTCAATGCGGGTCATCGTGCCGGAAGTGCGGGCTGCGGTGAAAATACCGGTAATCGGCGCTGGTGGCGTGATGAACGGCAAAGATATCGTCGAAGTGATTCGACTTGGCGGCAATGGAGTCCAGATGGGAATCCGGTTTGCTGCCAGCGAGGAATCAAACGCGGGTCCGGCTTTGAAAGAGTTTTACTTAAAAGCTAAACCGGAAGACGTTATGTTGATTAATAGTCCAGTCGGTCTGCCGGGACAGGCTGTCCGCAATCCGTTCGCGGCCAAGATCGCCGATGGTACGGTGGCCAAACCCGATACCTGTGACGCATGTCTGAAACACTGTTCTCAATCGTTTTGCATTATCAAGGCGTTGATTCGTGCACAGCAGGGCGACGTGGAAACGGGGCTGGTGTTCACCGGCGAAAATGTGCATAAAATTGATAAAATCCTATCAGTCAAGGAGATCATGGCAACGCTGGTCAAGGAAGCCGAAGAGACTGAATGATGAGGAGTGACTGAGTTGAAGAAACGTGTGGTTATAACCGGATTGGGTGCGATTACTCCTGTGGGCAATACGGCGGCCGATTTTTGGCAAGCTTTGCTGGCGGGAAAATCGGGGATCGGTCCGATTACCCGATTTGATGCTGCGGAATATGATGCGAAAATTGCCGGTGAAGTAAAAGGCTTTGAGCCGACTGCCTTTATTGATAAAAAAGAAGCTCGCCGGATGGACCGTTTTACCCAGTTTGCCATTGCCGCTGCCAAAATGGCGTTGGATGACTCCGGTATCGATTTGGAAAAAGCGGATAAGTCCCGCATTGGTTCTTTTGTCGGATCTGGTATCGGCGGCATGGATACCTTGCATGAACAATATAAAAACCTGTTTGAAAAAGGTCCGAATCGTGTCAGTCCGTTTTTTATTCCGATGATGATTGCCAATATGGCAGCTGGTCAAGTCTCGATTGCGTTTGGTCTTCAGGGCCCTAGCAGCTGCGTGGTCACTGCTTGTGCGACTGGCACCAATTGCATCGGTGATGCGATGAAAGTCATCCAGCGCGGCGATGCCGACGTGATGGTCGCCGGCGGGACCGAGGCCGCGATTTCGCCTGCAGGAATGGCAGGATTTTGCTCGATGAAAGCGCTGTCCACTCGTAATGACGCGCCGGAAAAAGCTTCCCGTCCGTTTGAAAAGGATCGAGACGGTTTTGTCATGGGAGAAGGTTCCGGAATTGTGATTTTGGAATCACTCGAACACGCACTGGCCCGTGGCGCGCGGATTTATGCCGAGCTTGCCGGATATGGGACCAATGCCGATGCCTATCACGTCACGGCTCCAGCGCCGGAAGGCGCTCAGGCCGCTCGCTGCATGGAACTGGCGATCAAAGACGCCGGACTGCAAGTGACGGACGTTGATTACATCAATGCGCATGGGACCTCGACGCCGCTCAACGACAAGAATGAAACACTGGGGATCAAAGCATTGTTTGGCGGTCATGCCAAAAATCTTGCGGTCAGCTCGATCAAGTCGATGACCGGTCATTTGCTGGGCGCTGCCGGTGGAATCGAGTGCGTGGCAACAGCCCTGACGGTTGCCAATGACATGATGCCGCCTACGATCAACTATGATACCCCCGATTCAGACTTAGATCTTGATTATGTTCCCAATCAGGCCAGAGCGAAAGTGGTGCGTGTTGCGCTGTCCAACTCCTTTGGATTTGGCGGGCACAATGCAACCTTGCTCGTTAAAAAATTTGAACAGTAAGCAGAGCCGGGAGCGTCTTCAAAAGCTGATGACCGCTCTCGGTTTTTCTTTTCAGCAGCCGCAGCTATTGCTTCAGGCATTGGTTCATTCCTCCTATGCGCATGAGAATCCGAAACTGCGGATTGCGCATAATGAACGACTGGAGTTTCTTGGTGATGCGGTGCTGGAACTGATTGTCAGCCATTGGCTGTACCGGTCGACGCCTGAGCTGTCTGAAGGCGCGATGACCCGGGCGCGTTCTTCAGCCGTTTGTGAACGAAGCCTGTCGCTTGTGGCCCGTCAAATCGGATTGCACGAGTATCTGCTCCTCGGTTGCGGCGAACAGACGGAGGAGGCGAAAGTGCGTCCGTCGATCCTGGCCGATGCTTATGAAGCGGTGGTCGGCGCAGTCTATCTTGATGGCGGAATGGAAGCGGCAAGACAGTTTGTTGAAAACACTTTGGGCGAGACGTTGCTGCAAGCGGAACAGGGCCTGCTTTACGCCGACTACAAGACAAAACTGCAGGAAGAACTGCAAAAAGAAGGGCCGAGAAATATCGTCTATGAGTTGGAAGAAGAGACGGGTCCGCCCCATGCGCGGCAATTCCGCGTGTCCGTTTCAGTGGATGGGGTACGACTTGGCAGCGGGACAGGCAAGACAAAAAAACAAGCGGAGCAGGATGCTGCGCAAGCCGCTCTGGTAAAACAATGAAATTGAGTTAAGCGGAAAAAGGCGGGAAAGAATGGTCGTTTGCAACAGTCGGGGCATTCTTCGGCTGTTTTTTTATTTGCCGCGAATGCGCAAGGAATTATCTTGCGGATGAAGAATTTAATAATGGAACATAGAATGCTGATCGAGTGTCGCTGGGAGGTTTTTGCATGACGGTTCTAAAAGTATCGGCCCAATCCAATCCCAAATCGGTTGCAGGCGCTTTGGCATCAGTTGTGCGAGAGCAGGGGGCTGCGGAGATGCAGGCGATCGGCGCCGGAGCGGTAAACCAGTCGATGAAGGCAATTGCCATCGCCAGGGGCTATCTTGCGCCGGCTGGGGTCAACCTGATCGCAATTCCCGCTTTTGTCGAGGTGGAGATTGACGGACAAGAAAGAACGGCGATTCATTTCCGGGTCGAACCGCGTTAGTCAGCTGCAGGAATACTGGAACCTGTCCGTGTGACAGCGGACAGGTTCTATTTGTGATTCACGCCTTCTCGTGTTAAAATTTCTCTGGCCGGATTTGTTGATTGAACTTATGATTCATGAATAATAGACTGGATGTGATCGTTTGCTGCTGAAAAAGTTCGAGGTTTTCGGCTTTAAGTCATTTGCTGACAAGACCGAACTTGAATTCAGTCCTGGTATCAATGCCATCGTCGGGCCCAATGGCAGTGGCAAGAGCAACATATCGGATGCCATCCGCTGGGCGCTGGGCGAACAGAGTATCCGGACCCTGCGGGGCGCCAAGATGGAAGACGTGATTTTTGCCGGCACAACCCATCGCAAACCGCTCGGTGTCGCTGAAGTATCGCTGACTTTTGACAATTATGATGCATTGTTGCCGCTTGATTACGGTGAAGTCACCGTGACCCGGCGTGTTTTTCGTTCCGGTGAGAGCGAGTATTTGATCAACAAAAGCCAGTGCCGGTTGAAGGACTTGCACGAACTGCTGGCCGGAACCGGATTGGGCCGCGAATCAATGGCCGTAATCGGTCAGAACAAAATTGATGAGATCTTAAATAGCAAGCCGGAAGAGCGTCGACTGCTGTTTGAAGAAGTCATCGGCATCGCCCGTTTCAAGCAACGGCGCAAGGATGCGGTCCGCAAGATGGATGACACGGAACAGAACCTGACCCGTGTGCGTGACATCATTGCCGAGATCGAGTCGCAGCTTGACCCGCTCAAGGCAAGCGCCGACAAGACAAACCGTTACAACCGGCTTTATGCGCAGATTGTCCAATGCAAGACGACCTTGTATATCAACCGCTATGATACGGCGCAGACGCAGCTGACCGCATTGGCGGCCAATGAAAAGAAGGCGTTGGATGCGGCGATTGCTGCGATGACCCAAACTTCCGTCGCTGAAAGCGAACGGGAATTGGTCGGCGCCGAGTTGTCGAACGCTGACGAACAACTGCTGTATTATGACCGGATTCTCGCCGCCAGCTCACTGACGCTGCAAAAAACCGACGGGCAAATCCAGGTTGGCCGCGAGCGACTGGAACATATCGGGCAACGGCGTGAAAAGCTGATTGGCGAAAAAAACGCGCTGACCGCCCGACTGGAATTTTTGGACGGGTCTCTGTCGGAGTGTCGTGAGAAACTGGCGGTGCTTCAGGCGGAAGAAGCAGCGGCGACGCGCGAGCTGAATGAAGCGGCTGCTTTATTGGAACAACAGTCGACGACAATCAAAAATCTGCAGCAACAGATTCATGAAGCGCGGGATCTGGTTTTCGACCAATTGCAGGAAGTCGTTGATGAGCGAAACAATCTGCGCCAGGCTGAACGCGAGATTGAGAATCTGGCCCAGCAGAAGAACCGTCTCAACCGTGAAATGGACTCGCTTTCCGACGAATACCAGGCAGCCTGGGATTTGTTGCGGGCCAAGGAAGTCGAGTTGCAGCAACAGACCGCTTTGTTGCAAACGCTGGAACGCCAGCAGGCAGCGCTGGGCCGGGAACGCGAATCGTTGCAGACGGATTTGCGCAAACAACAACAGCGTGAACAACAACTGACGAACCAACGCCAGGAATACTTGTCGAAACGAAAAGTACTGGTTTCGATGCAAAGCGCCTACGAAGGGTTCAGCTTTGGCAGCCGAAGTGTGCTTCGCAGCGCCGAGCCCTGGAAAAAAGGCATACTTGGTGCGGTGGCCCAGCTGATTACCGTGCCGGACGCATATGTGACCGCGATTGAAACGACTTTGGGCCAGGCGCTGCAGAATATTGTCACCGAAGATGAGCAGACAGCCAAGGCGGCGGTGAATTATCTGAAGGAGGGCCGGCTGGGCCGGGCGACATTCCTGCCTTTGCAATCAATTCGCCCCCAGGCGCCGCGCGAACATGAACTGACGGCGGCGGCAGCTGCCGGGGCGATCGGGCTGGCTTCCTCGCTGGTGCAGACGGAGCCGCGATACAAAGTGTTGGCTGAGATGCTGCTTGGTCGGACAGTTGTCGCCACCGACCTTGACTCTGCGATGCGGATTGCCAAAAATAGCGGGCAACGACTGAGAGTGGTCACACTGGACGGCGAATTGATCAACCCGGGCGGCGCGATCACCGGTGGTCGTTCCAGCCAAAAAGAACAAGGATTTTTGAGCCGTCAGAACGAAATCGACGAACTGTCGCGCAATATCGGGCAGTCGGACACAATGTTGGCGCAAGTCGCCGAAGAAATCAACCGGATGCAGCAACTGCTCGCCGATCAGGACAAAACGCTGCAGGAAAGAAAGGCGGAGCAGGCACAGGCTGAGTTGAACCGCGCGGACATCGATCGCGGCTTGATCCGCTGGCGTCAGGATGAACAAAGACTAAAACTGGCGGTGGAAACCTGCCGGCAAGAACTGGAGCAGACCGGGCAACGAACCGGGCAGCAGCAGGCGCTGGTTGAGAAAACCAAAATCCTGCTGGAATCACTGCGTGAACGGGAAGCGCAAAACAAGGGGAAAATTGACGAGTGGCAGGCGCTGCTGGTAAAAACCCAGGCTGAGCGGGACCTGCAGGATCAGACGGTAACCGCATTGCGACTGCGCCAGAACGATCTCAGTCACCGGCGGCAAAATGCGGTGGCGGATCAGGTAAGGCAGGCAGAAGAACGGCAGCGTCACGACGCGCAGTGGCAAGATCTTCAGGCTGAAATGGCAACGGTTGCCGGACAGACAGAGCAGACAGCGAGCGAGTTGCAACAAGCGGTTGCACTGCGTGAGGTTCTGTTGCAAAAGATCGACGGGTATCGCACGTTTCGCAATGAGTTGTATGCGGCAAAAACCAATCTTTTATCAGAGGTGCAAAAACTCGACCGCAGTCTGCGCGATCTCAAACGACGCAGTCATGAGCTGGAAGAACGCGTGCACGCTTTGCGACTGGATAGCGCCAAATACGAATACGAATTGAAGCACTGTCGTGATCAGATTGAAACCCAGTATAACCTTAGCCTGGCCGAAGCCTATGAAAAACGGCTGGATGCACCGGTCGCCGAATTGGAAGCGGAAGCCGGTCGCTGCGAAGCGGCGATTCAGGAAATCGGCCCGGTCAATCCAGCGGCGGTCGAAGAATATCGCAGGGCGGCCGACCGGTATGACTTCATGCTTTCGCAGTCGGAGGACCTGGAGAAAGCAGCGGCGTCATTGCGGCAGATTATCGCGGATATTGACCGGACGATGGCGGAAAAATTCGAAGAAGGGTTTGCCGCGATCAATGCGCACTTTTCCGATATTTTTGTCCGGCTGTTTGGCGGCGGCAGCGCAGTGTTGGAACTTTCCGAAGCCGACAGCGTCCTGGAATCCGGCGTGGAGATATTCGTCCAGCCACCCGGAAAACGGCGCCAGAATCTGGCGCTACTATCCGGCGGTGAACGGGCGCTTACCGTTATTTCAATCCTGTTTTCTTTCCTGGCCTATCGGCCCGCGCCGTTCTGCGTGATAGACGAGATTGATTCGGCGTTGGACGAATCCAATGTTCGCCGTTTCAGCGAGTTCTTGTCAGAGTATTCCAAGCACAGTCAATTTATCGTGGTCACTCATCGAAAAGGCACGATGGAAGCGGCCGATATCCTGCATGGGGTAACGATGGAGGATTCAGGCGTTTCCCGTCTGGTTTCGGTTAAGTTTCAGGAAGAAGGGCAACAAGTGGAAGAGGGGCGAATGATGCGTGGGACTAATTGATTCACTGAAGAACGGGTTAGCGAAAAGCCGTCGTAGTCTGGCAGAAAAACTGGGCGGACTGATTCGCGGTTCAAGCGCTTTGGATGACGATTTTTTTGAGGAACTGGAAGCAACGCTGATTTTATCGGATGCAGGTGCAACCGTTGCCAGTCGGCTGGTCGAATCAACCCGCAAGCGAGCGAAACAGGAAAACCTGCAGGAGCCTTCGGAGATATTGCCTGTTTTGGAGGCGGAAATCGCCGGCATGATGACAGGCGAGGGTCCGGTCGAAGTAAGAATCGACGCGCCGCCGCACGTGATTCTCGTCGTCGGGGTCAACGGCTCCGGCAAGACTACCTCGATCGGCAAATTGGCGCATTATTATCGCGAACAGGGAAAAAGCGTCCTGGTGGCGGCAGCGGATACTTTTCGGGCGGCGGCGGGTGAGCAACTGACTCTTTGGGCCAAACGCACCGGTGCCGAAATCGTCTGCCATGCGGAAGGCGCTGATCCAGCGGCGGTGGTCTTCGATTCCGTGGCCGCGGCCAAAGCAAGAAAAACGGACATTCTGATCATCGATACGGCAGGACGGCTGCATACCAAAACCAATCTGATGGAAGAACTTAAAAAAATCCGCCGGATCATTCAACGGGAATTGCCGGCGGCGCCGCAGGAAACCTTGTTGGTTCTCGATGCAGTTACCGGTCAGAATGCCTTGCATCAGGCCAAGGTTTTCAACGAAGCGACCGAACTGACCGGCGTGATTCTGACAAAACTCGAAGGAACCGCAAAGGGCGGTTTCGCCATTTCGATCAAGACGGAGCTTGGCGTTCCTGTGCGCTGGGTGGGGCTGGGCGAGACGCAGGCGGACTTTGCTCCCTTTGACGCCCAAGCTTATGCTCACGCGCTTTTGAATGAAAAGTGATCGGTAACAAGAACAGGCTCGGCAGTGTATATTGCCGGGCCGTTTTTTTCGGCTCATGAAAAAAAATCCGGCTGAAGCTTATTTGTCTATTGACAAATTAATCTGAATTAACCATACTTAATATGTAAACGTTTCCATCAGGAGATTGCAGTATGAAACAATCACCGCGAAATCGCGGATCGATTACGATAAAAGACGTGGCAAGGAAGGCGGGAACGTCCATTGCCACGGTTTCTTATGTTTTCAGCAACGAAGAACGCTATCTGCGGCCAGAACTGCGTGAAAGAGTTTTGCAGGCCGCTGCAGAAATCGGCTATGTGAAAAATGCCGCCGCCAGCAGTCTCAAAGGGAAACGGCGCGGCATACTCGCTGTGGTGGTGGCGCAATTCGGCAATACGTTTTTTACCCGCATGTGCGTTGAAATCGTTTCGATCGCCCGACAGGAAGGCTATGTGGTGACGCTGTGCAACAGTGATGAGGATCTGCAGCAGGAACGGCTGATTCTAGAGAGACTGATCGCCCAGCGGATTGATGGCTGTATCCTTTGTCCGGCATTTTCTCGCTCGGATAATGTGGAACTGCTACGCAAACATAATGTGCCGTTTGTTGTTCTGGAACGTTCATTGGAACAAGATGCACCAGAGTATTCTTTTGTCGGACACGATAATTTCCAGTCCGGCTACCTGGCGACAAAGACCCTGTTAATGGCCGGACATCGCAAGGTTGCTTTCCTGGGCTGGGATGCGCCGATACCCAACGTGCGGGAACGCGTGGACGGTTATTGTAAGGCGATGCAGGAACATGGGCTGCCGGAAGCCGAGCAATGCATCCTGCTTGATGAGCTGTCGATGGATGCGGGACGACGAATGGCGGAAAAACTCAATACAGAAGAGATTAGCGCTGTTGTACTCGGTCACCATGAGTCAGCCAAGGGAGTATTGTTGTATTTTTTGGAGAAAGGGGTGATTTGGCCGGAGAGGGTTTCCGTAGTAATGATCGGTACGCCGGAATGGACAGAGATGCTAAGGCCCAGGCTAACCTGTGTAAAACGACCGGAACAGGATATGGGGCAGGCGGCGGCACAGGCACTACTCGCCCGAATGAACGATTCCCAGCAAATCGCGCAAAGTCGGGTTTTATCCTGCACTTTGCAACAGGGACAATCGGTTGCAGCATTTAAGCAGGAGGGAGAAAAATCATGAACAAAAATTTGCGGTTGGTGCTCTCATTACTCATCATCATTTCCATGGCGGTCGCCCTTGCCGGATGCGGTGTCAAACAGCAGGCGGCGGAAAAGAAAGAGGAAGTCAAGTGGCCTACCAAAGACATTACCGTAGTCGTGCCCTGGAACCCAGGCGGCGGAACCGACCTGACCGTGCGGGCATTGACAACAGAGATGTCAAAGATTCTCGGCGTGAACATTGCGGTGGTCAATACGCCTGGCGCCAACGGTTCGGTTGGTACCAAGAGCGTCTGGAACGCCAAGCATGATGGTTATACCATTTTGGGCGCAGGCTTGATGCCGTTCACCAGTTATCAGGTTATGGGCTATATGGATCAGGGCCATAAGGACTGGATTACCTGGACCGCGACCTTCTCGCCGAACGTCTTGGCGGTTCGGGCCGAATCGCCCTATAAAGATGCCAAATCACTGCTGGCGGCATTCAAGGCCAAGCCGGGTGCAGTTACCGCCGGAACCGCCGGTGTGGGTTCAGGTGGACACATGGGGATTGAGATCATCCGTCGCGCCGGAAAATTCGAATACAAACACGTTCCGTACCAAGGCGGCAACCCGGCGATTATCGCCACTCTTGGCGGAGAAGTCGACTTCACGCCGCAACTTTCGATGGAGATGACCGATATGTTCCGGGCCGGCAAGCTTCGCGCACTGGCATCCCTCAGCGACAAGCCGCTAGAAATTGACGGCGTGAAACCGATTCCTTCGCTGGGCGACGAACTGCCTGATCTGAAGAAGACGTTGCCGATGGGTGAATTCTTTGGTCTGACCATGCCGAAAGATGCGCCGCCTGAAGCAATCAAAAAGATCGACGATGCTTTCAAAAAGGCAATGCAAAGCGAAACCATGAAGAAATTTGCCAAAGACAAAGGCGTTGTGCTGGTTGGCTATGGCCCCGAAGAGTCAATGAAAAAACTGGATAATCTGGCTTCTGTCGTTTGCTGGACCCTGTTTGATACGGGAACAGCCAAGATCTCACCGGAAAAATTCAAGATTGCCAAACCGTAGTTTTGTTTGTACCGGGCCGACAACGGGTCGGCCCGGTAATTCTTTTTGCAAAAGGATGATTGTTATGCGGCCTTCTTTACGTCCCGGCAGTTCCGGTGACTTTTTTTCCGCCGTTATATTGTTGCTGTTCACAGGCTTTCTGTTTCAACAAAGTCTGTTGATCCACCAGGATGCAAAAGTGGCCTGGAATGTATCTCCGGCATTGTTGCCGGTGTTTTTGGGCTCGTGTCTGTTGCTTTGTTCGTTGATACTGCTGTTTCGCAGTCAGCGCGGTCAGAGTTTTGCCGGATTGACTGCTTCGGTTATTCAACATGTCCGGCTGTGGTTTGTCGATGATTCTTCGGAATGGAAACGCATTCTCGGCGGCATCGCTCTGCTTGCGATATATATTTTTGTCTTGATTCCGATCTTTGAATTTTGGCTGTCCTCTTCTTTGTTTTTACTGGCAATCTTTATTTTTTTACGGGCTGCCGCTTATTGGAAAATTGTCTTGGTCACAGCCGGTGCGGTCGGCGGAATTATTCTGCTGTTCAATAAGATTTTCAACGTGACATTGCCGTAGAGGGGAAATACGATGGAATTGCAATATTTGCTTCATGCGCTCAATTTACTCGCGTCGCCCGAGGCCGCTGTAACGATCGTGCTGTCGGTGTTTTTTGGCATCGTCGTCGGGATGCTGCCCGGCTTGACGGCAACCATGGCGGTAGCCCTGCTAACGGGACTGACTTACAAGACCAGTCCGGACATGGCGATTCTTTCTTTGATCGGCGTGTACGTTGGGGCGATATCCGGCGGTTGTCAATCAGCAATCCTGCTAAATATTCCAGGTACACCGGCCTCGGCGGCGACCGCGCAGGACGGATACCCGATGGGTCAACAGGGGAAAGGCGGCTTGGCCATCTTTCTGGCAACTTCGGCTTCGGCTCTGGGGACGCTCGGCAGCGTTGTTTTCTTACTGTTCCTGACCCCGCTGTTGACAAGTTTCGCGTTGAAATTTGGTTCGTGGGAATTCTTTCTGTTAGCGGTTTTCGGCATCATGATCTGCGGACAACTTGCATCCGGCGGCGATCCTTTGAAGGGGTGGATTGCTGGAATCCTCGGTTTGCTGGCATCTTTGGTCGGGCTCGACGGGTTACAGGGGGTGCCGCGATTTTCCTTTGACAACATCGACTTGATGGCTGGGTTTTCACTGATTCCGATCATGATCGGTCTGTTTGGTTTTCCCGAGATCGTGGCGGCATTTAAGAAGAAGACAGCCGTCATTGGCGAATTGCAAAGCATCAATTATCGAGAAGGCGTACGAATTCTACTGCGAAACTGGGAAACAATCATCCGGTCGACTTTTATTGGCGTAATGGTAGGCATCATTCCCGGGGTCGGTGAGGATGTCGGCGGCTGGCTGTCTTATTGGGCAGCAAGGATGCGTAGCAAGGTCAGGGATTTGTTTGGCAAGGGAAACCCCGAAGGAGTGATTGCCGCGGAGTCGGGGAACAATGCCTGTATAGGCGGCGCAATCATTCCAATCCTGTCGCTGGCAGTTCCGGGCAGTGCGCCGGCTGCGGTGTTGATGGCCGCCTTCTGGTTGCACGGATTGCGACCCGGGCCGCTGATGATGACTGAAACGCCGGGATTTCTTTATACGGTTGCGACTTATCTGGTAGCCGCCTCGTTCATAATGTGGGCGCTTGGCTTGCTGATTTCCCGGTTTACCGTCAAGATACTGCAGGTATCGCCGCAATTGCTGATGCCGGTGGTCTTTCTATTCTGCGTAGTCGGTTCGTATGTCATCAATGATCGGATTTTTGACGTGTGGGTGATGTTTGCGTTTGGCTTTGTCGGCCTGTTCCTGTCGCATATGAAGTTTCCCAGCGCACCGTTCCTTCTTGGCGTCATTTTGGGGCCGATGGCGGATACGAACCTGCGCCGGGCCTTGACTTTGTCTGACGGCAGCATCGTGCCGTTTTTCACCCGTCCGATCTGTTTGTTCTTTGCAGTCATTATTTTGCTGATGATTGCTGCACAAATGGGGTTGTTCTCGCGTTTGCGCAGCAAAGAGATTAATCAAGAAGCAGGAGGGACCAAGTGATGAAACCTATTCGCGTCGGACTGGTTGGCAGCGGTTTCGTTGCCGAATTGCACATGCATGCTTATCACCGGGTATATGGCGCCGCTGTTTCGGTCGCAGCCGTCGTTTCGCGAGGCGATGCAGTGGTCGATTTTGCCAAACGGCACCGGATTGCCAAAGTTTACCGCAACTATCAGGATTTGCTGAAAGATTCCGAGATTGATGTGATTGATATTTGTACCCCGGCGGTGCTGCATTCTTCGATGATTATCGACGCTATGGAATCGGGGCGGCATGTAATCTGCGAGAAACCGTTCACCGGCTATTTCGGACATCCCGGCGACCCGACGCCGATTGGGCGCAAGCTGCCCAAAGCGCTGATGTTCGAACGGGTGATGCAGGAGATGACAGAAACCCGACGCAGAATATTGGCCAGTGGTCAGTTGTTCATGTATGCCGAAAACTGGGTATACGCGCCTGCCATCCATAAGAGCGCAGAAATTTTGCGCAAGACAGGCGACAAGATTCTGTTTATGAAAGCGGAAGAGAGCCATAGCGGCTCGCATGCCGAACATGCGGCCCGCTGGGATATGACCGGCGGCGGAGCACTGATTCGTCAGGGTTGTCATCCATTGTCAGCGGTGCTTTATCTAAAACAGGTCGAAGCAAAAACCAGAGGGGAGAAGATCGTTATTGCCGATGTCACTGCGGATGTGGGAAATATCGGCGATGGATTGTCGGCGGATGAGCGACGATATATCCAATCGCATCCGCTTGATGTCGAGGACTGGGCGATGATGAACCTGACCTTTTCTGACGGAACCAAGAGCACGGTTTTTGCCGGGGACATGATTCTCGGCGGGGTGCGAAACCTGGTGGAAACCTATACCACCGGCGGAATTCTTAATGCCAATATCTGCCCCAATACTGGCATGATCACCTATCTGACTGATGAAGCAAAACTGAAAGACGTCTATATTACAGAAAAGGTTGATCGGAAAACCGGTTGGCAGTATGTCTGTCTGGAGGAAGAATGGACCCGGGGCTATACTCAGGAAATCCAGGATTTTATCGAATGTGTGGCGCAGGGCCGGCAGCCTTTGGCGGATCTGGACCTAGCATTCGATACGATTCAAGCGACCTATGCCGCTTATTGGTCTGCAGAAGAGGGCAGACGGATAAAACTATAGCAATAAAAAAACTCATTACTGGTCGTTCGTTGATTGCAGGAATCTGCAGTCATCACAGCGAATTTATTAACCGCAGAAAATAATAAACCGGTTTATGCAGATTTCAATGAAAAGAGGTGAATATGGCAGCGCGGCAATGCTGACTAGCGAAAAAGGGAAAACAGTTTGAGGGGGAACAATTTTAGTATGAAGAAAAGTGCATTGTTATTGATGGTTTTCATTCTAGTTGCAGCCTTGCTTGCCGGTTGCGGCGGCGCAAAAAAAGAAACAGCGCCGGCAGCCAATAAGCCGATCAAAATCATTGCCGCTCACAACCAGACCTCACCGGATAACCCTTATCAGGTCGGCTTGCTGAAATTCAAGGAAGTTGTCGAAAGCAAGTCGAAAGGGCAAATGACTGTTGAAGTACATGCCGGAACATTGGGAACCAATGAGAATGAACTGGTAGAAAAGCTGAAATTGCGTGCGGTTGATGCTGTTGTCGTATCACCTGGCTTCATGACCCAAACGGGCGTGAAGGAAGTTGACCTGTTGGCGTTGCCGTATCTGTTCGATAGCTATGACCATTGGAAAAAAGTCATCGATGGCGATGTGGGCAAACAATTGGCTGAGATGATCAATAAAAAATCCAATAATGATTTCAAAATCGTTGGCTACTGGTCTGCCGGCGTACGCCACTATTATGGCAAGAAACCTTTGAATTCGATGGCTGATCTAAAAGACATGAAAATCCGTACCCAGACTTCCGGCGTTATTGGCGATTTCTGGAAAGGTCTTGGCGCGATTCCTACCTCGGTCGCCTGGGGTGAACTCTATCAGGCATTGCAACAAAAGACCGTTGACGGCGCTGAAAATGCCTATCCGTATTTTGTGCAACAAAACCATCACAAAACAGAAAATGGAAAATATACTACCGAAATTGGCGCGGATTACACAACCCGGTTCTTATTGGTCAATGGCAAGAAATTTGATGCGATGACCAAAGAGCAGCAACAAATCATTCTGGAAGCGGCCAAAGCTTCGGTTGACGCAGAGCGGGCTTCCGTAATCGCCCAGGAAAAAGAATACAAAGAGAAAGCGATAAAAGATGGCGCTGTGGTGAACTCGATTGACCGCAAACCGTTTATCGCGGTCGCATTACCAATTCAGGACAAGTTTGCCAAGAGCATCGGTGCAGAAGCGCTGGTGAAAAAAATCCGCGAAACGAAATAACACTCGCCTTTACCGTTGGGGTTGGGCTTTTACCCACTCCAACGGTATTTTTTCAACCAGACAAACAAGCAAGAGGTGTTGGCAAAATATGAATTTGAAATTGATGGAGCGCATTCAATTGGTTGTTGGTGTTGCATGCTTATCGATATTTCTGTTGACAATCCTGATCCAGGTTTTTTCCCGCTATCTTGGCATTTCTGTCATGTGGTCCGAAGAAGTGGCCAATTTTTCTTTTATCTGGGCGGTATTCATGGGTGCATCCATCATGCACAACAAGCAGGAGCATTTTAAATTTACGATGATTGCCGATAAGCTTACCGGCAAGAAAAAAATCGCGTTGGATATTTTCAATAACCTGATATTACTCACTTTCAACCTGCTGATTTTTTACTACGGCGTGGAAACCGTACTGAATTTTTGGGATTATACCTGGGTTTCGTTGCCGCTGAAAATGGGCTATGTCTGGCTTTGCATTCCGATAATGGGGTTTAGCATGAGCATGTACACGTTGTCGCATTTGATTAACAATGTCCGGCAGTTGCGCACCAAGGAGGCGGAACTGCGATGAGCGGATTTTTGCTGGTATTATTATTTCTTGTCTTGATCATCATTGGGATTCCGATCGCTTTTTCAATTGCTATTGTTGCCCTGGTGGGAGTCATGGGAGTTCCCTACATTCCGGAGATTACGGTGCCGATGAAAATGTTCAACGGCTTGAATTCGTTTGTTCTATTGGCTGTGCCCTTGTTCATCCTGGCTGCCAATCTGATGAACAGCGGGCAGATTTCACAAAAACTGATCGACTTTTCCATCGCAATCGTCGGTCATATTCGTGGCGGCCTGGCGCATGCCAATATTCTTGTATCAATGATTTTTGCCGGAGTATCCGGTTCCTCTACGGCAGACACGGCCGGGGTGGGCAAGATATTAATCCCGAACATGATGAATACTGGCTATGACAAGGAAACCGCCGTCGGTGTCACTGCGGCATCCTCCACAATCGGCGTCATCATCCCGCCCAGCATTCCGATGATTGTTTACGCCGGCCTGACAAACGCGCCGATTGCCGCCTTGTTTGTGGCAGGGATCGTGCCTGGAGTATTGATTGGTCTGGGAATGATGCTGGTTGTCTATGTGATGTCCTTCAAACGCGGCAATCCCAAATATCAGAAAACGACGATGCCGCAATTACTGAAACTGATGCTGGACACGATACCAGCATTACTAACGCC
>CAZYJK010000025.1:0-18130 GCA_964647865.1 uncultured Veillonellaceae bacterium
CGCAAAACCAAGAAAAAAGTCGATGAGCCGGTTGAGGTACTGGCAATGACGGAATCCGCTCCGACGTTGGACGAGACGGCAAGCGCAGACGAGTCCATTGAACCGGAAGAAGCCGCAGTCAAGAAAAGCAAGCGCCGCCGCCGCAAGAAGAAAAAGCCGGCTGATGAGGCTGAGGTGTTAGGCGACGCAAAAGAACTGACGCAGGACCCCGACATGGTGATGGACGAAGCGGCCAGCGCGAGCGAGGCCGAGGAACCGGAAGCAGCCGCGGTCAAAAAGAGCAAACGCCGTCGACGCAAGAAGAAAAAGCCGACGGATGATACTGCAGTGACTGCCGAGCAGAAAGAGCTGACACCGGAACCTGCTCTGGCGCTCGATGAGGCGGCAAGCGCTGACGAGGCCATCGAACCGGAAGAAGCTGCGGTCAAGAAAAGCAAGCGCCGCCGCCGCAAGAAGAAAAAGCCGGCTGAGGCTGATGCAGGGCCTGATGAACAGAAAGAGCTGACGCCGGAACCCGCTCCGGCTCAGGACAGGAACGATGCCGATAGCGAGGTTGGCGAGCCGGGGGAAGCTGCAGTCAAGAAGAGCAAGCGCCGCCGTAGGCGCAGCAGCGCAAAAAAGAAACCAGAGGGAGAGACGGTCTTTGAAACCGAGCCGCCGGAACAGTCTGATTGACATTGACGGTGAGCTGTGCTAAGATTCTTATGCGGCTTTGTCCGCATGGTTTCCCAAACCGCACGGAGAGGTCTCAAACCCGCAATATGCGGTACCGTATCCGGCGAGTCCAAAGTAATAAGGAGGTGCAAAAATGTACGCAGTAATTGCAACAGGTGGCAAACAGTATCGGGTGGCTGAAGGCGATGTGCTCTTCGTTGAGAAGCTGGCCGGCGAGCTTGATGAGCAAGTTGTGTTTTCCGACGTGCTGACCGTTGTGGAAGACGGCAGTGTAAAAATCGGGACCCCATACCTCGCAGGCGCGAAAGTGACGGCTAAAGTGCTGAAACAAGGCAAGGACAAAAAGATCCTCGTCTACAAGTACAAATCCAAAGCTAACTATCGTCGTCGTCAAGGTCATCGTCAGCCTTATACAAAAGTTTCGATTGAAAAAATCGAAGCTTAGGCATGATCCGGATAGTAATTGAACGAAACAGTACAGGACAAATCTGCGGGTTTACTGCTTCAGGACATGCTGATGCTGGGCCGAAAGGCAAGGACATCGTGTGTGCGGCGGTTTCGGTTCTGACAGATTCGGCTTTTCTGGGACTGGACAGACATTTGCGGCGGGAGTTGTCGTGGAGTGCGGATTCAGGCGATATCGCGGTTCATTTGAAACAAGAACCGGACGAATTGACGGAAGCCATACTTGCTACGATGTTTCTCGGTTTATCAGAAATTCAAAGAATATATCCGGAAAAAATCCGGATTCGTGAAATTAGGAGGTGAAACCGATGTTTTTGTTTGATCTTCAACGCTTTGCACATAAAAAAGGTGTGGGTAGTTCCCGTAACGGTCGGGACAGTCACTCGCAACGCTTGGGTACGAAAGAGCCAGACGGCAAAATTGTGCCGGCCGGCAGCATTTTGGTTCGTCAGCGGGGTACCCGCTTCCATCCGGGACGTAATGTAGGTATGGGAAGCGATCATACTCTGTTTGCCAAAGTTACCGGCAAGGTAGCTTTTGAACGGCGGGGTCGGGATCTTCGCCAAATCAGCATTTATCCTGTGGAACAAGCACAGTAGATAAAATACTGAGAAAATTGCAAAGATAATATATAAGTTGTTATATATTGCAATGAATCCCACGGTTTTTCCGTGGGATTCATTGCAATATAACGGAAATAACACAAAACGTCCGGCAATACACAGGAGTTTTAGCTGTCGGACGCGAAGTAATTCTTGTTACCTGTAGTGTAATGAAAGCCAATAAAATTTCTAATGGCGGCAAAGCCCGAAAAGGAGTTATTCATGTTTATCGATAGAGCAAAGATCAGTATCAAGGCAGGCGATGGCGGCGACGGCATGTCGAGTTTTCGTCGAGAAAAGTATGCGCCGAAAGGCGGACCGAATGGCGGCGACGGAGGACGAGGCGGCGATATCGTATTCCTTGCTGATCGCAACATGAATACACTGCTGGATTTTCGCTATAAAAAGAAGTTCAAGGCGCAAAAAGGCGGCGACGGGGAAGATACAAACAAATTCGGCCGCCATGCGGAGGCCGTGGTCATCAAGGTGCCTGTCGGGACGCTAGTGTTTGATGAAGAAACCGATGAGTTAATCGCCGACCTGATCGAAGACGGACAGACGGCCATTGTCGGTCGTGGCGGTCGCGGTGGCCGGGGCAATGCGCGTTTTGCCAACAGCGTGAATCGGGCGCCGACCTTTGCCGAACACGGCGAGCCGGGTGAAGAACGAACCTTGCGCATGGAATTGAAACTGCTGGCCGATGTGGGATTGGTCGGATATCCCAGCGTTGGCAAATCAAGCATCATCGCAACCGTATCGGCAGCTCGCCCAGATATTGCCGCCTATCATTTCACGACACTGACGCCGGTGCTTGGTATCGTGAGGATTGATGACCAGACCAATTTTGTCATGGCCGATATTCCTGGATTGATTGAAGGCGCGCATGAAGGCAAGGGGCTGGGCCACGATTTTCTGCGACATATTGAACGGACCCGCTTGATTGTTCATGTACTCGATGTGTCCGGCATGGAAGGCCGCGATCCGATGGAAGATTATCGAAAAATCAACAAAGAGCTGGCGGCTTATAATGAACGTCTGTCCAGCCGGCCGCAAATCATCGCCGCGAACAAGATGGATTTGCCGGATGCCCGGTCGAACTATCCGGCGATTGAGGCTGCGCTCAAGGCGGAAGGACGCGAAGTGTTTCCGGTTTCTGCGGCTACCGGCGAAGGTCTGCAGCCGTTGGTGCAGAGGATTGCCGAGATGCTGGCCACGCTGCCGAAAGAAGATATGACCGTTGCTCCGGTGATTCCGACGGTTGCCGACGATGATTCGCCAGACTTTACGATTCGTCGCGATGATAGCGGCGCGTTTATCGTCGAAGGCAAGAATATCGAACGGTTGGTGGCAATGACCCGCTTTCATGACGAAGAAAGCTTGCGCCGTTTTCAAAACATCCTGCGTCGCAACGGTATTGATGAAGCGTTGCGCAATCGCGGCATCAAAGATGGCGATACGGTGAGGATTCGTGAGATGGAGTTCGAGTTCAGCGAGTAACAGGAGGCTGAAGCATGTTTGACAGGAGTCAGCTAAAGGCGGCGCATCGGATCGTTGTCAAAGTGGGGACAAGTACTTTGACTCATGCCAACGGCAAGCTCAACTATTCCCGGATCGAATATCTGGTCAGGGAGCTGGCCGATGCGGTAAATTCGGGCAAGCAGATTCTGCTGGTCAGTTCCGGCGCGGTCGGCGCAGGGATGGACCGATTGGGTTGGAAAGAAAAACCGAAGACGATTCCGGCGAAACAGGCAGCAGCTGCGGTGGGGCAAGGGATTCTGATGCACACTTATGAAAAGCTGTTTGGCGAATACGGCCAGATTGTGGCGCAGGTCCTGTTGACCCGCGAAGACTCAGTCAACCGGAAACGTTATGCCAATTCACGCAATACACTGCTGACCCTGCTTGAAATCGGCGTGATCCCGATCATCAACGAGAATGATGCAGTTGCGATCGACGAGCTCAAGATCGGCGATAATGATACGTTATCGGCAAATGTGGCAGCAATTGTCGATGCCGATTTGTTGATCATCCTGTCAGATGTGGATGGCGTATACACAGCCAACCCGCAGAAAGACCCCGGCGCCCGCCTGATTGAGGAAATTCCGGAAGTCACGCCGGAGGTCGAAGCGATTTGCGGCGGCGCCGGTACGATGCGCGGCACTGGCGGGATGTTGACCAAGATGGCGGCTGCCCGGATGGCGATGAACTCAGGGATTGTAATGGTGATTGCGTCCGGCGCCAAGGACGGGATTATCCAGGCTGTTTTGTCCGGAAGCCAAGTGGGTACTTTATTTCCGCCGCTGCAAAACCGGCTGCAGTTCCGCAAACGCTGGCTGGCTTTCGGCGCCCGGATCAAGGGGCGGTTGATGGTCGACCGCGGCTGTGCCCAGGCATTGCAAAACAGCGGCTCCAGTCTGCTGGCTGCCGGCATCAAATCGGTGGAAGGTTCGTTTGAACAAGGCAACACGGTCAGTATCGTCAATCAGGACGGTTGGGAGATCGCACGGGGGCTGGCAAATTATAACGCAGTCGACACCGTGAAGATCATGGGCGCGCACACTCATGAAATTGCGGGCATTTTGGGCTACAAGCCATACGACGAAGTCGTGCACCGGGACAATATGGTTCTGCTCTGCCGACATGAAACGGAGGAATCGATATGTTAACCAGAAGAATGGACGTAACCATCAGTACACGAAAACTGCAGGAATCCAAAGAATTTTACATGGAGTATCTGGGCTTTGAACTGGTGTTTGAAAACGACTGGTACATCGAGCTGATTGCCGAAGGCAGCACGACGATGGGCGTCAGTTTTGTCCAGCCGGATCTGGCGGCTGGTGAAAAGTTTGCCGGCAAAGGAATGATCCTTTCGTTCGAAGTGGCCGACGTAGACGCAGAATACACCCGACTGAAAGCTGCCGGGGCGATCATCTGCGAGGAATTGAAGGATAAGCCTTGGGGCGAACGTAGTTTTGTCATCAATGACCCCAACGGCGTTCATCTCTACATTTATAAAGCGATTCCACCAACACCCGATTATCAGCAGATTTACGATTCATTCAAAAAATAGCGCTGGGGTGATTGGCATGGATTTGAAACAGGAACTGGCGGCGATGGGCGCTTTGGCCAAACAAGCAGCCCGTGGTTTGGCAAAATCTTCGACTACGGAGAAAAATCAGGCGCTGTTGTCGATGGCGGCAGCGTTGGAAGCCGGGCAAGAGCGGATATTGGCCGCCAATGCCCGGGATGTCGCGCAAGGGGAAGAAAAAGGTCTGTCTGCGGCGATGTTGGACCGCTTGCGCCTAACACCGGAGCGAATTCGCGGCATGGCCGACGGATTGCGCCAAGTCGCCGCTTTGCCTGACCCTGTCGGAGAGTGCCTGGGGGGAATGCGTCGGCCTAACGGGCTGGATATCCAAAAAATCCGGGTACCATTCGGCGTGATTGCGATGATTTATGAAGCGCGGCCCAATGTTACGGTCGATGCTGCGGGATTGTGCCTGAAAACAGGTAATGCAGTGATTTTGCGCGGCGGTTCGGAAGCCATCGAGTCAAACAAAGTTTTGGCGGACATTCTGATTCGTGCGGCCGGTGCGGCTGGTCTACCGAACGGCTCCGTCGGTCTGGTTGAGACAACCGACCGGGAAGCGGTGAATATCTTATTGAAAATGAACCGCTACATTGATGTGATCATCCCGCGTGGCGGCGCCGGACTGATTCGGACGGTGGTAGAAAATAGCACGGTGCCGGTGATTGAAACCGGGATCGGCATTTGCCATACCTATGTCGATGAATCCGCTGATCTGACCATGGCGGCGGATATTGCTTTCAACGCCAAAGTTTCACGCCCGGGCGTCTGCAACTCGATGGAAACGCTGTTGGTTCATCGAAACGTCGCCGACCATCTGCTGCCGGACCTGCTTGAGCGGTTTTGCCAGGCCGGTGTCGAACTGCGCGGATGCCCGGCGACGGCTGCCTACCACATGGCAGTAAAGCCTGCGACTGAAGAAGACTGGGCAACGGAATATCTCGACTTTATCCTGTCAATCAAAGTGGTTGACAGTCTGACTGAGGCGCTGGAACATATCGACCGTTTCAGCACAAAGCATTCGGAAGCGATTGTCACCCGGGATTATGCAAGTGCCCGGCGGTTTCAGCAGGAAGTCGATGCGGCGGCCGTGTATGTGAATGCATCGACCCGCTTTACCGATGGGTTTGAATTCGGATTTGGCGCAGAAATCGGCATCAGTACGCAAAAGCTGCATGCTCGTGGCCCAATGGGACTGGTGGAACTGACCTCGATCAAATATCTTGTATCCGGTAGCGGTCAGATTCGTCAGTGATTGCTGCAATGTCACAAATAGTTCACAAATCTGTCACAGCGGTTTCACGCTTTGGGTCTATACTAAAGATGAAACTATGAAAGCTGGGGGGTCTGTTTATGCAGATGTTTCTGAACGTCCTGAAAAAGTACAAAGTGGTCCTGGTACTGCTGGTGCTGTTAGGTGTCGGCGGATATTACGGCTACGGGTACTATCAGGAACAAAACAAGCCCAAACCGGTCGGCAGGCAGGTAAAGGTGGAACGGGGCGACATCGTAGCGTTGGTATCGGCGACAGGGACGATTTCACCGGTTGACAACATCAATGTCAGCGCAAAGATCACCGGCCTGATCACCGAAGTGAAAGTGATGGAGAATCAGCAGGTCAAAGCCAATGATATTCTGGTACTGCTTGACGACTCGAAATATCGGGCTCAGGTGGCGCAGGCCGGCGCACGACTGGCCAACGCGGAAGCAAATTATCAACGGGCAAGCAAGTTGAACCAGGTGGGCGCCAATTCACATCAACAGATGGATGCGGCCAGAATGGAATATGCGGTGGCCAAAGCAGCCTATGAAGATGCGGTGTCCACTTTGGAAGACACGGTGATTCGGGCGCCGATATCCGGCATGGTCATCGGTAAGCCGATTCCGGCCGGACAGACCGTGTCGCCTGGTATTTCGACGCCGATGATTTTGTTGACAATTGCCAATCTGGACCGGATGCAGATTGAGTCGCTGGTCGATGAATCGGATATTGGCAAAATCAAGATGAATCAAAAAGTTTCCTTTACCGTGGATGCGTATCCTGACAAAACCTTTTCCGGCAAAGTCGCCGTGATCTCCAACAAGGCCAATGTCCAACAAAATGTTGTCTACTATACGGTGCTGATCGATGTCGATTCGCCGGAAGGCTTGCTGAAACCGACGATGACTGCCCGTGTTTCCGTGCATGTTGGCGAACGGACCCAAGTCCTTACCGTGCCGACAATGGCGATCAAGGACAACAAGGGGCAGCGGTTTGTGCAAGTGCTGCGCAAAGGTCAGAGCCAACCGGAAGTCGTCAGTATTAAAACAGGCATGACCAGTGAGGATCGCATAGAGGTCGTCAGTGGACTGCAAGAGGGCGACACGATTGTGTTACCACAAGGCGGGGCTGCCGGATCCAACCGGATTCCTGGCGGAGGGGCGACTGGGACAAATATGTTTCGTCAGACGCCGGCCCGTTGAGGTGGCGGCTATGAAAGATTCCATCGTAATCACAGACATCGTCAAGACATATCTGATGGGCGATACGATCGTCCGGGCCTTGGCCGGCGTGAGCCTGACGATAGAAACCGGTGAATTCACTGCGATCATGGGACCGTCTGGTTCGGGGAAATCGACGCTGATGAATATTCTTGGCTGCCTTGACCGTCCGACCAGCGGCTCCTATAAGCTGGACGGCGCGGAGGTGGCAACCCTCGGCGACGATGAACTGGCAGTTACCCGCAATAGGAAAATCGGGTTTGTATTTCAAAACTTCAATCTGTTGGCCAGAATGTCGGCGCTGCAAAATGTCGCATTACCTATGGTTTACGCTGGGGTAACGAAAGACGAACGGCAGGAACGGGCCCAAAAGGCGCTGACGATTGTTGGGCTGGGCGACCGGATGCATCATCGTCCGAATGAGTTGTCCGGCGGTCAGCGGCAACGGGTCGCGATTGCCAGGGCGTTGGTGAACGAACCGACGATTGTTTTGGCCGACGAACCGACCGGCAATCTCGACAGTCGCTCCGGCGACGAAATCATGGAAATTTTTTGCGATCTGAACCGCCAGGGGCGTACCGTGGTTTTGGTGACCCACGAACCGGATATTGCGGCTTATACGCGCCGGACCATCATGTTTCGCGACGGACTGATCGTAAAAGATGAACGCAGGGAGGCGAGCGCATGTTCTGGGAAAGCGTAGTCATCGCCTTGGACGGCCTGCGGGCCAATAAAATGCGCTCCATCCTGACGATGCTGGGGATTATCATTGGCGTGGGCGCTGTGATTGCGATGGTTTCCATCGGCATGGGGGTTCGCGACAAAGTCCAGAAATCGATTGCCGGTTTGGGCAGCAATCTGCTGATTGTCATGCCGGGATCCACTGCACCTTCGGGCGTGCGGGTGGCGGCCGGATCGACAACTAGCCTGACATACAAGGATGCACAGGCTATTGCCCGGGAAATATCGGGCGTCAGCCTTGTCGCGCCGTCGGTACAGCGACAATACCAGGCTGTGTTCGGCGGCAAGAACTGGATTACCTCGATGCAGGGGACCACGCCGGACTTTTTGGCGGTGCGCAATTTTGAGATTGCCGAAGGCAATTTCATTACGCAACGTGATATGGATACCCGTGACCGTGTGGCTGTGCTTGGCCGGACGGTAGCCGACAACCTGTTCGGCGAAATGAGCCCGCTTGGGCAAACGATCCGCATTAACAAATCGACATTCCGGGTTGTGGGAGTGCTGGCGGCAAAGGGTCAGTCCGCAGGCGGGCAGGACCAGGACGACCTGATCATAGTTCCGCTTACGACTGCACAGGAGAGGATGCTGGGTATCACCCACGTTCAATCTGTCAGCGTACAGGCCGACAGTCCGGAAGTGATCGACCAGGTGCAACAGGATATCGCTACATTGCTGAGGGTGCGGCATCGGTTGCAACCGGGCGTGCCGGATGACTTCACGGTGCGCAACCTGGCTGCGGTCATGGCAACAGCAGAGGAAACCACGGGGACCATCACTCTGTTACTTGGCAATACGGCAGCAATTTCGCTGCTGGTCGGCGGCATCGGAATCATGAACATCATGCTGGTGTCGGTCACGGAGCGGACCCGCGAGATCGGCGTTCGCAAAGCGCTGGGCGCGACGTATGCCAACATTTTGCTCCAGTTTTTGATTGAAGCGATTGTCATCGGCGTAACCGGTGGTCTGATCGGCATCGCAATGGGGCTGGGCGCTTCCTATACCATTTCTTCATTGTTCGGCTGGGCGACAGTGGTATCGGTAGGGACCATCCTGCTGGCGTTCGGTTTCTCGGTTCTGATCGGGCTGTTTTTCGGGTTGTATCCGGCGCGTAAGGCGGCGCTGCTGGATCCGATCGATGCGCTGCGTTACGAGTAGCGATAAATTTGGTATAATATAACTCGCGTAGAAAAACGGCTGCAGGGAGATGCAAGGATGGGCAACAAGCCGCAAAGAATCGGAATCATGGGCGGGACTTTCGATCCGATCCATATGGGCCATCTGCTGATGGCAGAATCGGTCCGGATGGATTATGATCTGGACAAAGTCCTGTTCATCCCGACAGGGACATCGCCGCACAAAGATGACAGCTCTATCACTCCCGCGATCGACCGATACATCATGACGATGATGGCAACCTATTCCAACCCCTATTTCTTTGTTTCACCTATCGAACGCGATCGTCCGGGGCCTTCGTATACGATTGATACCGTACGGGCACTGGTGGCCGAATACGAACCCGGTACGGAGTTCTATTTTTTGACTGGCACCGATGCGGTGCTGGAACTTCACACCTGGAACAACATCAATGAACTGTTGGATTTGTGTCACTTTGTTGCTGCGTCGCGACCAGGCAAGGTGCGGACGATTGAACAGGAGATTGAACGTCTGGGACCGAAAGCGGTGGAACGGATTCATCGTCTGACGACGCCGGAACTGGAAATCTCTTCGACAGATATCCGTGAGCGGGTTAGACTAGGAAAGTCGATTCGCTATTTTGTGCCGGAGAACGTGGAGCACTATATCCACAAGGAAGGATTGTACCGGAAATAATACGATGGAATATAATGAAATTCTTGTAACACTGGCCAATGAACTGCGTCCGGCCCGGTTCCGCCATTGCCGCGATGTCAGTCAGACGGCGGTGCGACTGGCTGAACGCTGGGACGCTGATATAGAAAAGGCGAGGCTCGCCGGAATATTGCATGACTGTGCCCGCAATCTCAAAGGTGAAGAACTGCTAAAAACATCCCGGCAGTTCGGGATGATTCCCAGTCCGCTGGAACTGTTGCAACCGGCCCTGATTCACGCGCCGCTCGGCGCGATTATCGCAGAACGCAGGTTTGGCATCAGCGAGCCGCAGGTTCTGCAGGCAATTCGTCGCCATACCACAGGTGCACCCCAGATGACATTGCTGGACAAAGTCATCTATCTGTCGGATTGCATCGAACCGGGCCGTAATTTTAGCGGAGTTCGCAAAATCAGGGACATGGCGGTAGAAGATTTGGATGCTGCGGTGTTGCTGGCCTATGAACACAGCATTCTCTTCGTTGTCGCCAACGGAGGATTGTTGCACCCCAATACGGTGGAAGGCAGGAATTCCCTGCTGATGGAGTTGAAGGCAAGTCGGAATGGAAAATGAGCAAAGAAACAAGTCTCGCTTTTGGCCGGCGCTATTTCTGATTCTGTTTGTCGGCGCTTCTTTGGTAGGCGCTGCATATCTCGGTCGAAACCTGGCGATGCATGGCAGTTTGTGGGGACCCGGCGCGGCAGGAAATCGGATTAATATCTTGTTGGTAGGAGTCGATGACGGCGATACCGCCAATCCAAAGACGAGTCCGCATCGCTCGGATTCGATGCTGTTGATGGGAGTGCACAAGAGCACGGGTGCTGTCAGCCTACTTTCGATCCCCCGCGATACCCGGGTGGCGATTCCCGGCCACAGTTCAGCCGACAAATTTGGTCACTCGTTCGCCTATGGTGGAGTCGAGTTGACCAGAGCCACAATCCAGGAGTTTTTGAAGATTCCTGTGCATTATTATGTGGTAGCCGATTGGCAGGGGTTTATCCGGATTGTCGATGCGTTGGGCGGAGTCGATCTGTATGTCGAAGCCGATATGCGTTATGAAGATCCGTATGCGAATCTCAAGATTGATCTAAAAAAAGGCTTTCAACATTTGAACGGCCAACAGGCCGGACAGTACGTGCGGTTTCGTCATGATGAAATGGGCGATATCGGCCGCGTGGCCCGTCAACAAAAATTCCTAAAGGCACTGGCAACCCAGGCGATTCGTCCCGGCAATCTAATTCGGATTCCGCAGATTCTGGCGATCGTTCGAGAAAGTGTACAGACGAATATGACGATGTGGTCGTTTCAACAGGTGTTTGTCGCTATTCCGTCGCTCAAAGGAAACCAGATCCAGTCGGATATGGTGCCTGGCAATTTTGCCAATATCGGCGGGGTAAGCTACTGGGCGCCGGACCGTGTGGAAACCGCCAAGGTGGTAGAGCGTCTGTTTGTCGCTCCGCCAAGAGCCATCGACGCCAAAGAAAAAAAGTGACCAAATGACTAACGTTAACAGCTGAAACAGGATATAATGGATTTACAAACAGTGCTATCATATGGTGAGGAGGCAGAGGATGACCGAAGTGGAAAAAACATCGCAGGAATATGTTGAAGTCGCGGTTGCGGCTGCACAGGAAAAGAAAGCGCAGAACATCCTGGTTATGGATATGCAGAAAGTGTTGCCGGTTACCGATTATTTTCTGATTGCGAGTGGAACTTCATCAACCCAAGTCCAGGCGATTGCGGATTCGATCGAAGAAAAAATGGAACAGGCAGGACTTGCGTTCCTGCACAAGGAAGGCTATCGCGAAGGTCGTTGGATTTTGCTTGATTACGGATATTTTGTGGCGCATGTCTTTGTCAACGAGGAACGCCAGTTTTATAGCCTGGAACAGCTTTGGTCCACGGCGCCGACACAGCTTTACGAAAGCTAAGACAGCGTATGCGGACGCGTTATATCTTGTTAATTATGGAGGCTGAGAGCTGAAGCTTTCAGCCAAAATGTTTGCAGACCCTGTCCATTGTTAATTTTATTGTGAATTCGTAACCCTTATGATGTGGCTATGACGGTCATGTTCCTTGATGAATCAAGGATCTGTTGTCATAGCTATTTATTTTTAAGGAGTGATTTCCATGCATATGGCAGATGCCTTGGTTTCGCCAGCAGTCGGCATTTCGCTTTGGGCGGCAGGCACGGCGGTGACTGCTTATTCAGCCCGACAGTCGGGAAAAGAGCTTTCAGAACAAAAGATCCCATTGATGGGAGTCATGGGTGCCTTTGTCTTTGCAGTACAAATGATCAATTTTGCCATTCCCGGCACCGGGTCCAGTGGACATCTGGGCGGCGGGCTGTTATTGGCAGTCTTGCTGGGCAGTCATGCCGGTTTTTTGGTGATGACTTCGATTCTGATGATTCAGGCGTTGTTGTTTGCTGATGGCGGCCTGTTGGCCTTGGGGTGTAATGTGATAAATCTTGCTTTTTTCCCCTGTTATATCGCCTATCCGCTGATATATCGGCCAATCGTCGGGAAAAATCCGTCCAAATTGCGATTGGTATTGGGCGTGTCTCTTGCTGCCGTAATGGGGCTGCAGTTGGGAGCGACCGGCGTGGTGCTGGAAACGGTTTTTTCTGGCATAACAGAACTGCCGCTGCAAACGTTCGCATGGTTTATGTTGCCGATTCATTTGGTGATCGGCCTGGTGGAAGCAGCCGTGACTACAGTGGTTATACTGTATATATGGCGGGAAATGCCAGAATTGCTTAAGGGTGAATCGGTACCGGTACACTCTGAAAAGCGGTCGCTAAAGCGATTAGTCATCGCCGTTCTGATTGCTGCAGTGCTAATTAGTGGTGCGCTATCCTGGTTTGCTTCGGAGCGACCGGACGGATTGGAGTGGGCGATCTTGCAGACGGCTGGTCATGCTGAATTGCAGAATTCCAGTTGGCTACACGAAACCTTAGCGCAGTGGCAACAGAGATTAGCATTGCTTGCCGATTATCAGACCAGACCGGCGGCGGATGTTTTGGAAAAAACGCCAAATTCGCCGGTCGATCTGGATACCTCGGCTGCCGGGATTACTGGCGTGATTTTGGTTTTGGCGATTGTCGGCATCGTTGGTGCTGGCTGCCACCTATTGGCAAAAGGAAGCGCAAACTGAAGCGAAAGGATTTTCTATGCAGCGGTTTCAACGTCATCTCGACCATTTTCGCCGGCTGGATGATTTGGTGCAGGGCGATTCGTTCCTTCACCGGTTGCCGCCTGCGATAAAAGTCATTACTACTTTGGTATTTCTACTTTCGCTTGCATCTTATCCCCGGCATGAAGTGGCAGGGATTTTGCCATTGACCCTGTATCCGGTTATGCTGCTTAGTTTAGGCCGCCTGCCGGTTGCCTACTTTGTCGAACGATTATTGTTTTTGTCGCCGTTTGTCTTGCTGATTGCGATTGCCAATCCTTTTCTGGATCGCGTGGTGATGCTCCAAATTGGAGTTGTAGAAATATCAGGCGGCTGGTTATCCTTTTTTTCAATCGTTTTGCGTTTTTTGCTGGGTGTGACTGCAGTACTAGCGTTGGTTGCCACTACCGGAATTCATGATTTGTGTTCGGTCCTGCTACGGGCAAAAGTTCCGCAGATTTTGGTATTGCAGCTACTGCTGTTGTATCGTTATCTGAGTCTGCTGATGGAAGAAGCTTATCGGATTGAGCAGGCTTATTTGTTGCGCGCAGGTGTGGGCAGAGGGATTGCGCCGGCAGTTTGGGGTTCGCTGGCGGGTGGTCTGCTAATTCGCACCTATTCGCGCGCGCGCATGATTTATCAGGCGATGTCGTGCCGGGGATTTACTGGTGATCTGCAGTTTTCGAAATCAGCTCACGTTGATGTCGGATCGCTCTTATATATGATTGGCTGGATGCTGTTCATTCTTGGCGTACGGATTTATCCGGTGGCGTATATATTGGAAACAATGGTTAAGGGAGCATTAGGATGAATCAACAACAGATTAGCATGCAGGATGTCCATTATACTTATCCGGATCAAACGCCAGCATTGCAACGGATTTCCCTTTCCATCGAGCAAGGTGAAGCCATTGCTTTGATTGGTGGTAATGGAGCCGGAAAATCAACGTTATTGTCGCTACTGGTAGGAATTTTCTTTCCTACTGTCGGTAAAATCAGTATCGGTGGTCTGGAACTAACTCCTAAGAATGCAACTTTAGTTCGGCGAAAAGTAGGGATGGTGTTTCAAAACCCCGATGATCAGCTGTTTATGCCTACCGTATCTGCAGATGTCGCATTCGGACCGTTGAATATGGGAGTAGCACCAGAACAGGCAATCCAGTTGGCAGAATCGGCGTTAGCGACTGTTGGCGCCAGTCGTCTGATGAACCGATCGTCGCATCGGCTCTCGCTGGGAGAAAAGCGAGCAGTTGCAATTGCGGCCGTTTTATCGATGACTCCCGAAGTGCTACTGATGGACGAGCCGACATCGGGCCTTGATCCCTGGAGTCGGCGTCAACTCATCTCGCTGTTGAATTCATTTGGTCATACTCGCATTATTGCCACGCATGATTTAGATTTTGCCCTTGATGTCTGTAAACGGACCGTGGTGATGCAAAACGGCTGTTTAGTCGCCAGCGGGCCAACCCAGGAAATAATGAAGGATAAAGCTTTGTTGGAAAATTGTCGTCTCGAGTTGCCGCTGCGTCTGCAGTAAAAGATGTGCCATCAACAAACTGTAGGACCAGATAACAGGAGGATGAAAATGCAAGCGACAACCATGAAAATAGAGAAACTGACTGAGTTATTACGCGAACTGGGCAGTGTCGCCGTTGGATTTTCCGGCGGAGTCGACAGCACGTTTCTAGCGGCGGCAGCTTACCGGGTGCTTGAACTAAAGGCAATCGCGGTGACTTGCAGTTCGGATACACTGCCGGAGGACGAACGAAAAGAAGCTGCAGAAATAGCCAGAATCATTGGAATCAAGCACGTGTTCGTGCAGCAAAACGAACTGGAATCGGCTGAGTTTGTCCGCAACGACGCGCAACGCTGCTATTACTGCAAGAAGGGCCGTTTTGAAGCCTTGGTCGAGTGGGCGACAGCACGCGGTTTTCGTTGGGCTCTTGATGGATCGAATGCTGACGATATCGGTGATTATCGCCCAGGGATGCGGGCGGTAAACGAACTGGAAAAAGTGAGAAGTCCCTTGCTGGAAGCAGGCCTAACCAAGGCGGAAATCCGGGAAGTATCCCAACAGTGGGGGCTACCGACCTGGAACAAACCCAGTGCGGCTTGTCTTTCGTCACGCGTAGCCTATGGTCAGCCGATTACGCTAGAAAAACTGAAACAGATTGAACAGGCGGAGCTGCTGATAAAACAATACTGCCAAGGGCAGGTTCGTGTGCGGCACCATGACAATCTGGCCCGGATTGAGGTAGCTGCTGAGGAAGTTGTCCGGCTGGCGAACCCTGAAAATGCAGCGAATATTGTTCGTCAACTGCGTGCATTGGGTTTTGTCTTTGTAACCGTTGACCTTGCCGGCTATCAAACCGGTAGCTTGAATCAGCTGTTGACTGAACAGGAGAAGCGGGGTTAATGCCGCGCTATTGACAATGAATAATTCCGAGCATTATAATCGGAATTACAAGGCGCTATCGCGCGAATCAAGGAGGCGGAAAATATGGCCAATATCGCACAAAAACTTACAGACCTAATCGGCAACACGCCGCTAATGGCACTCAACAGATATAGCAGGGAAGCTGGCTTGCCTAATCCGCTTCTCGGCAAACTGGAATATTTTAATCCGCTGGGCAGCGTAAAAGATCGGATTGCTTTTGCGATGATCGAAGCTGGCGAAGCGGCTGGGAAAATCAAGCCAGACACTTTGATCATTGAGCCAACCAGCGGCAATACAGGCATTGGCCTTGCTTTTGTTGCGGCGTCGCGAGGCTATAAACTGATTCTGACCATGCCGGAAACGATGAGCGTGGAACGTCGCAACCTGTTGAAAGCGCTGGGTGCCGAACTGGTGTTGACGCCAGGAGCTGAAGGCATGAAAGGCGCAATCAGAAAAGCGGAGGAGCTGGCGCAGGCCAATCCGAACTCGTTCTTGCCCCAGCAGTTTAAAAATCTGGCCAACCCGGAAATGCACCGCAAAACCACAGCCGAAGAAATCTGGCGGGATACCGGCGGAAAAGTTGATATTTTCGTTGCCGGAGTAGGAACCGGTGGAACCATCACTGGTGTTGGAGAAGTACTGAAATCACGTAATCCCGCCGTGCAGATTATTGCCGTGGAACCGGCTGATTCGCCGGTACTGTCGGGTGGACAGCCCGGTCCGCACAAAATACAGGGGATTGGCGCCGGGTTTGTGCCTGATGTGCTAAACCCCAATATTATTGATGAAATCATAACAGTGAAAAATGATGATGCCATGGCAACCGGTCGTGAACTGGCCAAAACTGAAGGGCTGCTGATCGGGATATCCTGCGGCGCCGCCGTGTGGGCGGCGACGCAAGTGGCCAGACGGCCTGAAAACAAAGGAAAGGTCATCGTAGTGATTCTGCCGGATACCGGTGAACGATATCTTTCCACCGCGTTGTTCACAGCGCCGGACCTGCAGACCTGAACCAAGACCCATTATAATGAAAAAGCTACGACCGCCGGCCCATTGTGGGCAGGAGCCGTAGCTTTTTTGTTACAATTTGTTGACAGTAACGCCGCGCTTTTCCATTTGAACCTGCTGTTCATCCAGCAAGGCAAGCGCCTGTTCCAGAGCGTCCGCGGCAATTTTTGCAGCTAGCCCCTGACAGGAACTGCTTAGTTCCCGCGGCACCGGAATCATCGTGCAGCCGATACCAGCCGCTTTGAAGATTTTTTCCGCCCGAAAAGCGTGCCAGACAGAAGGGAAGGTGATAATCCGTATTGTCTCAAGCAAATGTTAATCGTCCTTTACCTTGGTTTCGGGACTATTTGACGATATGTAGCGTCCATTCCTCTTTGCCGTCGCTGCAATCGACTTTGTAGTTTTGCGATGCGGCGTACTTGAGAATATTCTCGCGGGCCGCCGGCTCGTCAATGACCACCGTCAGGTCATCGCAACCATTCAGTGCATCGCGGGTTCGTAGCAACGGTATCGGACAACTATAACCCCGTAAATCTATTTTCTTTGTCATTGGCGAATTCTCCTTCCTATAGCAAAACTTGCGCTCGTTTGTGTGCTAAACTGTTGCTTCGACCAGCGCTTTTTCGCGGAACAACCAACCGATCGCGAAGGTCACGACGATTCCCACAGCAACTGCCAGTTGACCATTGATCGGAACCCCCGCGCCGCTGGCTGCCATGTTGAGGGTGTGGGCCGCACCGGCGCCGGCCAGCATGCCAAGCACGCAAATTGCTGCATCGGTGTTGCCATCCGCTGCCATGATCAGCTGACGCAACGGGCAGCCGCCAAGCAAAGTGGCGCTGACTCCAACCAGATAAAGGCCGAGGAAGTTCCACAGGTGCATCGTGTGAGCCAGGGGTTGGCCGGTAAAACCAAGTTTGAAGCTGCCAAAGAACATATTTGCCACTGTAGCGCTAACAAACAGCAAACCATAGATTTTCAACAGGCTGGTGTCCTTGACCAGAAAAAAATCGCGGAAGCCGCCGCTGAGGCACATGCGGGTTTTCATCGCAATGGCGCCGGTAATCAGGCCGGCGACCAAGCTGATTAAGACCGGCGCATGCTGTGAACCGGGACCCTTGGTGGAAAAGTAGAGAAAACTTGCGCCAGCGGCAACTGCTGCAGCTAAAGCTGCGGCAAATATCACAGGCAAATAACCGGCAAACGCGATAGGCCCGGAAATCGCTCGCGCCCGGCCAAGACTGAAACCGTTGCGCAAAAAAATGATTCCGCTGCCGATTCCGGCCAGGAAGCCCGCCAGCGCGGTGATTCCGTTCAAATCGCCGCCGGACAGACGCAACAAGGCGCGCAGCGGACAACCGAGAAAGACCAAAGCGCCAAGCATCATCAGTGCGCCCAACAGGAAGCGGATCAGCGGCGCTGAGCCGCCGCGCGGCCGAAACTCACCGCTGGTTTTGGAAAGCACGAAAGCGCCAATGACCCAGCCCATGATTTCCGGTCTGGCGTACTGGAGAACGGGCGTTTTGTGGATTCCCAGCGCTCCGGCAATGTCTCGCAGATGGCAGGCGGCGCAGAACCCATAGTTGCCAGGATTGCCGGCCTGAACCAACA
>CAZYJK010000026.1:0-1295 GCA_964647865.1 uncultured Veillonellaceae bacterium
CGCCATTGTGCTTAGCGGAACTTACGGCAAGCACCCGCTGTTCTTCGACGCCGCACACAACAGCTATACAGGCATCGGCTTGATGACCGAACATGGGCATACACTGGTATTTCCCTACATCAATTTATTGCGGGACGGCGTCATCATTCTGATGGCCATCCTGTCGTGGAAGCTGACCCCCGCCGGCGTGCGTGAAGCAAATCATTTTACCTGGGGCCCGATTAAGGAAGTTGCTGTCCTGTTTGCTGGCATTTTCCTGACCATCGTGCCGCCGATGGCGATTCTGCAGGCACGAGGCGCAGAGCTCGGCGTCACGCAGGCCTGGCAATTCTTCTGGGCCACCGGAATTTTGTCCAGTTTCCTCGATAATGCACCGACGTATCTGACGTTCCTCAGTGTCGCAACCGGATTGGGCGCAACCAGCGGCGTGGTAACCGATATGGGAATCGTGCCGGAACATGTCTTGCTGGCCATTTCCTGCGGCGCCGTATTCATGGGAGCCAACTCTTATATCGGCAATGCGCCGAACTTCATGGTCAAATCGATCGCGGAAGAGAATCAGATTAAAATGCCGTCTTTCTTCGGCTACATGATCTGGTCCGCCGCCATCCTGATCCCGATATTCGCCGCATTGACCTTCGTATTCTTCCGGTAGGTGTAATTTTGCGTTCATTACCATCGAACAACTTCACCTTTGCCTTGCTGCTGTTCGTCGTTCTGCTATGGGGAATCAATGTGGTCATGCTCAAGTATCTGACCGGATTTTTTCCGCCCTTGGCCTTGGCGCCGATTCGCCTGTCGCTGGCAACTGCGCTGTTGTTCCCGGTCGTCCTATACAAACAGGGATTCGTCATTCCCACTGCCGCCTCTTTTTTGCCGATCCTCGGCGTTGCGACATTTTCGATTTACCTGCACCAGATTACGCTTTCCTGGGGCATCTCCCAGACCAGCAGCACTCACGCTTCGCTGATCTTAGGTCTCAATCCTCTACTGACCACAGTGTTGGCAAGTTCTTTGATGAAAGAGCGGTTCTCGGCCGCCAAAGCGCTGGGAATCCTGCTCGGATTCAGCGGGGTTGCCCTGGTGGTTTCCGGCGGCAACACCGATGCCTCAACGCTGTCTGGTGATGCCGTGATGCTTGTCGCCACAATCACGTTCGCACTCGGTTCGCTGTTCGTGAAGAAGAGCACTGCGACTCTGTCTCCGCTCATCGTTACTGCCTACAGTCACGGTTTGGCGTCGTTCGGACTTCTTGTCACCGGCGGACTGGTCAATACCGACTGGCATTACCCCGG
>CAZYJK010000026.1:1395-11440 GCA_964647865.1 uncultured Veillonellaceae bacterium
AAATCCTAGTTGGCGATAGCTTCTTCGTTTGCTGCTACTATTCCCTACTTGGCAATCAGCTGAACTCTTTTATGCTATCGATCGCCGGTCCCATCGAGCAGTCGGTCTCCTTTTCGCATACGATATCGATGATGTAAGGTTTATTCGATTTTACCGCCCGCTCCAGCGCCGTCCGGATGTCTTCCGGTCGTTCGACCCGTTCGCCGGCGGCCGCGAACCCCTCCGCCACTTTCACATAATCCATCAGGCCCTGGTTGACTTCCATCTCCACTGCATACTCAAAGTTATAGGCATACTTTTGATTTTGCCGGATCAGACTCAGGCAGGCATTGTTCACGATCACTACGATCAACGGAATGTTGTATGCCGCTGCAACTGCCAGTTCCTGCGCATGGAAGGTGAAGCCGAAATCGCCCATTACCGCGACGGCGTGCTTGTCAGGCTTGGCAATCTTCGCGCCGAATGCGGCCGGAATATCATAACCGAGCGTACCCGCGCCACCTGAAGGCATATACAATCCTGGTTGGTTGATTGCCTGGAGCTGGCCGGACCAAATCTGGTTCAGCCCGCAACCGGTCGTAAACATCGCATCATCCTGAAAAAAGTTGTTGAGTTCTTCGTAAACGCGATGCGGTTTGATCGGAATGCACTCATAACAGGTTTTACGTTTTAGGCTCTGCTTTTGCGCCGGTATATCAGCGACTCTCGCATCAGCTTTTCTGCCGCCGACCGTTTTGGCAGTTTCCAGCAACGCATCCAGGGCATACTTTGCATCTGAAACTATCCCCAGGTCCGGTTGAAAGATTTTGCCGATCTCGCGTGGCTCGACATTGATATGGATGAATTTGCGATTGCCTTTGTAGACGGCGATGTTACCGGTATGACGGTCCGTAAAGCGGCAGCCGATGCCGATGATTAGATCCGACTCGAGCAGGACCTTGTTGCCGATAGGTTGCCCGACCTGAATCCCGGCATGCCCGGCGTTTAACGGATGATTGTCAGGTATGCCGCCTTTGGCCATGTAGGTGGTGATGACCGGTAGTTGCATCAGTTCAGCAAACTCCACACACTGCGCCGCCGCCCCGGCAAGCAGAACGCCGCCGCCCATGATCAGCGCCGGGCTCTTCGCCGCCCGCAACATGGCAATCGCTTGCTCGATCTCTTTCGGGTTCGGTCGCGGATTCTCGTAGGTCAACGGTTGGTAGGCGTCAGCGTCAAAATCAACTTCAGCCATTTGTACATCCAGCGGCAGGTCTACCAGCACAGCCCCTGGCTTGCCGGACCTCGCTAGCAAAAATGCCTTTTGCATCACGCCGGCAATTGTCGCGGGATCGGTAACACAAAATGTTGCCTTGGCAACCGGCTCACAGATTTTGGCGATATCAACGCATTGGAACGCGTCTTTCCCCAATTGGGCGGTAACGGCCTGGCCGGTAATCGCTAGTAGTGGAATGGAATCGACGTTGGCGGTATAAATCCCGGTAACAAAATTGGTCGCCCCAGGGCCCGAAGTACAAAGCGCCACTGCCATTTTTCCCGATGCGCGATAATATCCATCCGCCGCATGTACGGCGGCTTCCTCGTGCCGAACGCAGTAATGCCTGATCGGCGAACTGCCCAGCGCTTTGTAAACCGGATTGATGCCAGCGCCGGGAATACCGAACGCATCAACAATTCCCTCTTTTTCCAATATCTTGACTACGATTTCCGCTACTTTCATCTTTTGCACCTCCGTCATCGTTGAGTTCCTTACTCGCATTATACGACGGAATATTGCATAAGGTAAAATCGGATATTATAATATTCTCAATAGGATTTTCCTATTACCGGAGGTGTGTCAAATGAATATCCGTCAGTTGGAATATTTTCTGGAAGTCTCGAAACAGGAAAGTTTCAGCAAAGCTGCCGCCATCTTGCACGTTTCCCAGCCATCAGTCAGCGAAATGGTCAAAAATCTGGAAGAGGAACTGGGAACCCCTTTGCTGTATCGCGGCGCAAAACGTCTGGAACTGACTGATGCCGGCCAAATTGTCCAGGAACAGGCTGAACAGATAGTCAGCTTGTTCAACAATCTGGCCGGCAATCTAAAAGACAGTCATTTGTTGCAGCGCGGCAAAATCCGCATCGGCATCCCCTCGATCACCGCTTCCACCGTTTTCCCCCGATTGCTGGGGGAGTTCAAACGGCAGTATCCTCATGTCGAACTACAACTCCATGAGTATGGCTCAAAAAAAATCAAGCAGGGCGTCAACGAAGGAACCCTGGACATTGGCATCGTCTGCACGTTGCCGGATCGTCACGAAAATTTCGAGGTATTGCCGTTCGTCGAAGACCCGTTGCAATTGATCGTGCATCCGAGTCATCCGTTGGCCCGACGACCGGCGGTGGATTTCGCCGACTTGCGCGACGAAGGCTTCGTTCTGTACAGCGAGGACTTTTCGCTGCATGACCAGATTTTAGCCCGCTGCAAGCTGGCCGGATTTCAGCCGGTCATCCTCTGCGAAACTTCCCAACGGGAATTCATGACCCAGATGGTCGCCGCCAAACTTGGAGTGGCGCTATTGCCCAGCAAAATCTGCGAGGAACTGGCCCCGGAAACGATTGTCGCCGTGCCGCTGCAAGATCCACAGATACTTCTACACTTGGCTGTGATCTGGCGCAAGGACCGCTACATGTCGTTCGCAACCAAGCGTTGGTTAGCCTTCACCGCCGACTATCAAGGATTTTCGCAATAGCTGCTTTAGTTCGTCATGGTCCGGTTGACGCAACGTGTTGGCAATGTTGGCGGTCTTAGCGGCAAGTACTGCGTATTCCTCCACTTGCTGTTCCGTCAGGCAGGTCTTGCCAGGAAACAAGCTGTCCAGCCATTGTTTGAATTCAGCAATCGACTGCATTTTCATCGCCGCAAGCAGGCAGTCGATTTTGTCCGACGCCACTTCAGCGTGAAATTTCAGATATTCGCCCATCAGCAACCCATTGGCCCGCCCGTGCGGCACCTGATGGAAATAGGTCAACGAATAGCCGAGCGCATGCACTGCCGTCGTACTGGTCTGGGCGATCACCAGCCCGCCCAGCATGGAAACATACAGCAAGACTTCCCGGACGTCCAGACTGATTTCCGCCATTTCCAGCGCCCGGCGGACTTCACCGAAACGACGGATCGCCTCCAGCGCCAGCGCATCGCTGATCACCGTCGCCCGCTTGGAAAAATAGCCTTCTACACAATGCGACAACGCATCCACTGCGGTGTCCACTGTCACCGCGTGCGACAGACTCTGGGTATAGCGGGCATCGAGGAATGCAGCTTTGGCAAATAAGCTGGCTTGGGCAAAACCGCGCTTAGTCTGCCGTTCGGCATCGGTCAGAACCGAATACTGGGTCACTTCGCTACCGGTGCCTGCCGTAATCGGCACAGCCAGAATCGGCAGCGGCTCTGCGGCATAGTTTCCGTCATAAAGTTTCGCAGCGGTCATCTCATTCACCGTCAGCACTGAGATGGCCTTTGCAGCGTCCAGCGGCGAGCCGCCGCCAATCGCCACCACCATGTCCGGGCCGAATTTCCGGCCCGCCGCGCCGCCGGCCTCCACCATTGCAAAAGTAGGGTTCTCACCAATCTGGTCAAATATTTCCCAGGCAATATTCTGCTCGTCCAAAGCCGCGCAAACATCCTGCAACGCACCACTGACCCGCGCCGAATTGCGGCCGGTCACGATCAAGGCCCGTTTGCCCCATTTGGCAAACTCCGCCTGATTCTGAACGACACAGCCCTGACCAAAGTAGATCCGGGTCGGCATGTAATAACCAAACTGCATGTTTCTCATCCCCTCGCATCAATTTTCTTCTTATTATATCGCTTATTTCGCTTCGCCCATAGTGGCTGGTCATGATTTCCGTCGGCCAGCCAGCAGGAAAACTTCGCCCGCTCAAAGAACTAACAAATATCACTGGCGCTATCGCACAGGAGGTTCCTATGTTTGAGAAACCCCAACAATTTTATGCTTACTTTCGCGATCATGACCTGACTCTACCGTTGCTGATCCTGTTTGTCAGCATGCTGATCGGCATCAGCCTGAGCCAGTTGTTATTTTTCCGTCTGAGGCGGATAGCCGCCCGTATCTCCGGTTCATACTACCCGCTGTTGCAGCGGGTGATGACGGGAATCCCCGTCTTTTTAGGCATAGCCGCCGGCGGCTATGTCGCCACGCAGATCATCTCTCTGCCTGCCGGTGTATTGCATCTGCTGGACATATCGTTTCAGGTCTTACTAATCTTTTGCCTCACTATCATGGGGGCGCGACTCGCTTCAGGATTCTTTTCGATGCAGTTTCAAAAATCAGCCGGCAATTTCGCCTCGACTTCTATCTTGGTCAACACCATCGAGTTAGTCGTCTATCTAACCGGATTCCTGTTCATGCTGCAATCGTTCGGCATCTCGATCGCTCCACTGCTCACCGCTCTCGGCGTCGGCGGTCTGGCGGTAGCTCTGGCGCTGCAGGATACCCTGTCCAATCTGTTTTCCGGCATCAATATACTATTGTCAAAACAGACAAAAGTCGGCGATTATATCAAACTATCCAGCGGTGAAGAAGGGATCGTCTCTGATATGAACTGGCGTAGTACCACGATTCAGCAAACATCCAACAACATGGTCGTCGTGCCCAACCAAAAAATCGCCACTTCAATCATTACCAACTATGCCTTGCCTGATGCCGAATGTTCGCTCGTTGTTCCCGTCAGCGTCAGTTACGACAGCGATCTTGCCCATGTGGAAAAAACCACGATCGAAGTGGCCAGAGATGTGCTGCAAATGACGGAAGGCGCCGTCAAGGATTTTGAACCATTTATCCGCTACGCTGCGTTCGCCGACTCCAGCATCCAGTTCAACGTCATCCTGCGGATCAAAAGCGTGCTTGACCAGCACCTGATTCGTCATGAGTTGATCAAACAGCTTCATCTGCGTTACCGACAGGAAGGAATCCAGATCCCCTTCCCTGTCCGAACGATAAAAATCCAAAATGAAGGAGGCACCCAATGAAATACAAAATTTTAGGGAAAACCGGCGTTTGGGTTTCGGAACTTTGCTTCGGCACGATGTCTTTCGGCAATGAAGCCGACGAAACGGCCGCCGCTGAAATGTTCGGCAAATGCCGCGACGCTGGAATCAATTTCTTCGATTGCGCCAACAATTATAGTAATGGCCGGGCCGAAGAGATCCTCGGCAACCTGATCGGTAGTTGCCGCGATGAAGTGGTCATCACCTCGAAAGTTTCACAGCGCATTGGCAAAGATATCAATGCCCGCGGCTCTTCGCGCCGCCATATCATGCTCGCGGTGGAACAAAGCCTGAAACGACTGAAGACGGATCGTATCGACGTCTACTTCATTCACCATTTCGATCCGTTCACCCCGATGGAGGAAACCTTGCAGGCACTGACAGATCTGGTCCAACAGGGCAAGGTCCTCTATCTCGGCGTCAGCAACTGGGCAGCCTGGCAAGTAGCCAAAGCGCTGGGCCTTTCCGCGCAGTATGGCCTGGCCCGGTTCGAGTGTATCGAACCGATGTACAATGTCGTCAAGCGGCAGGCCGAAGTCGAAATTCTGCCGCTGGCAGAGTCCGAACAAGTGGGAGTAATCGCCTACAGCCCGCTGGGCGCCGGCCTGCTCAGCGGGAAATACTTGGGGGAAACCGCCGATGCATCCGGCCGCATCATTAAAAATGATATGTACGCAAAACGTTATAGTGATCCCCAATACCGCGAAACAGCCGCCCGTTTTGTCAACTACGCCAAAGAAATCGGTGTCCATCCGGTAACGCTGGCAGTCAGTTGGGTCAAGTCGCATCCGGCGATCACCGCGCCGATCATCGGGGCCCGCAATGTCAGCCAATTGGAACCGGCACTTGCCAGTGCAGCATTCAGCATGACACCGCAAATCCGTGAAGCAGTCTGCCAACTCTCGATCCGGCCCGCCTCCGCCACCGACCGGTTGGAAGAAGTGCTGGACCCGAATTACAAATTCAGCAACCGTTAACAAACCTATCACAACAATGCCTACCCAAAGTTAAAGTGGGAGACTCGCGTCTCCCACTTTTTCAAAGCGACCATCCTTACAGCAGAGTTTGGGTCTCGTCACTCGCGATTTCGATAAACCATTAACCTCCGTGAAAAAGAATCTGGGTCGTTCTTTCATCGACTTGGAATAGAATTCGGATTGGTTTCGATCTTGGGTTTCGCTTGGGTTTTTCCGAGGTTGGGGTAAAGGAAAAACACTCTCCTAGTGGACTGGTTTCAACGTGCACAAACTTGGAAAGAATCTCTTTCGTGGGTTTTGCAACTAACTGGAACCGATCGTCGCTGTAAGGATGGTGCTTGTTTATATTGTAGCACGAGAAGCAACGAAGCGCAAGAGAAAATTGAAAATTCAACCGCTTATTTTGTATCGGTTTTGACAGCCACCACAAGCTCTTGTGTTCGTCATCCATTAGGTCCGCGGAATCGGATCCGTAAATCCTGCGGTTGAAGCGTTTTGCCGGTCAGGATCGACAATGCCGTATTGGCAACGGCGTTCGGCGTGATAATCAACCGGACGTATTCCCCCTCCGTAGCGCCGGTCCCCGAGGCAAGCCCGCCCAACATGTTGAACTTAAGATTGGTGAACTCCGTCTGGCGTCCCCGTTTACTAAAATTCCCGGTCAGACCGTTGAACGATATCCCCTTCACACTGCCGGAGTTCATCTTGAAATTCCCATCGCCGTTCGCTTTGTCCCAGTCACCGGTCCCGCTGATCGTCGCTGCAAAGTCGGCTCGTCCCTGCACATCCTTGTCAGTCAGTTGCGCCGCATCAATATTGGTTCCAGTCACCTGCTGGCGATATTCCATGGTCTTGGGCACAACTGTCCCCGATAGGGCAAGCGAACCGCCGAGGCTTTGTGCGCGCCCGCCCGACAGGGTCAGCACTCCGTCAATATAGCTGAACCCACCGCTGGCGGCGGAAAAAGCCAGTTCCCCCAAAGCGCCGGAACCAATCTGAAAGTTTCCCCGCGCCTGGTTTTTTTGCGGAGTTCCTGTCACTGTCGCCTGAAAAGCAATCGACCCCTTCAGCGCGCTATTGGGATTAAATACATTTGCGTTCAGTCCGCCGGAAGAAATCGTCAGATTGAGCTGCGGCGACCCGCCGCCGGTTGCCAGCGTCACACTGCCGCCAACACTGAGCCGTTGCCCGGACAATGTGACTCCAACATTGGATAGGTCCAGTCGGTTGCCTTGTTTGCGAAAACTACCGGTTGCATTGGAAATGTCATAGTCGGATATTTTTGCAGACGGCAACGCGAAAACGCCGCTTGCAGTCATCGTTGAAGCATCCGCCGCCCCGCTTACGGTCGCTTCGAAACTCATGCGCCCACTTACGCCTTGGTTGGTCAATATAGCGCCATCCACGTTTTGGCCGCTCACTTTCAAATTGTAGCGGGATGTCTGCGGCTCCATGGTTCCGGATATCGCCAATGCTCCTCCCAACGCCTTTAGCGTTGCATTTTGAATCGTCAATACTTCCCCGGCATAACTGAACGAACCCTCGCCATCTGTCAGCGGATTGGCATCCAATTGACCGGCAGGCAATTTGAATACGCCGCGCGCCAGTGTCTTGGCCAGCGTCCCTGTCACATCGGCCTGAAAGGAAAGCAAGCCGCTTACCGATGCTTTGCTGCCAGCCAACGATGCGATGTCTATCCCTGCCGCCGCCAACTGCAAGGCAAGCCCGGGTGAAGTTGTCGCAAAGTCTATCGTTCCGTTTACATTCAACTTATTCCCATCCAATTGAGCAGACCCGTTGCTCAATGTCATCGACTTGCCCTGCAGTTTGAGGTTGGCATTTCCTTCTTTTAGCGCTTTTCCCTGCAGATTCATTGCCAAACCGGACAAAACAGCTTCACCGTTCGTCGATATTCCTGACTTATCTTGGATCAGGTTCCCCTTGACGTCCTTCAGGCTACCTGCCAAAAACTTGGGGTTTCCCGCAGCGGAAGGCAACAGACTCTGCACATCCGCCAACTCGATCGCATCGATCGTAATCGCCAGTTGCGTCTTGACCTCCGCCGTCCAGACACCTTTGGCCGTCAGCGCGCTTTTGCCCAGCTTCCCCTTAAGATCGACCGCCACGGCAGGCGGTTTTTCATAATCCAATTCGCCGGCCAGTCCGGTGAACTGACGCGTCCACTCCGGCGTAGTCACTTCAACCGTTACTTCCTGCACGGCGATGATGCCACGAAAGACTGCCGGTTGCTCTTTTTGCGGCTTCACCAGTTCTTGTAGACTCCAACGGCCGTTTTTATCAATTGCGAGCTTCAAATCGGCTTTTTCGATGCTGATTTTTTTCACGCTATCAAGGCCAAACCGACCGCCCAGCAAATCATCAAACTGATAGCTGACATTGATTTGTCCGCCGCTGGCGATTCGCGAGCCAGCCTTATCATAAAGCACGACCTGTTTCAATACGGCCGACCCTAATACCGAAAAGTCCAGCGAGCCAATTTCCAAACGGCCGTTGATGGATGAATTGACCTGCTTCAGCAGCAGGTCCTGTACACCTGCCAACACACGCGGCGCCGCCAATTTCCAGGCGATTCCCGTGATAACCAGCAATGCCGCAAGTCCGGCCAGAATCATTTTATGTGATTTTTTCATTCTGATCCCTCCTGTCCTATTAATACCATTCGATTATTATCTGACAAATCCTCCCCGTATCGCCTTGCCGTTCGCTTGACCGTAACGGGACAATTTGATACCATATTGATAAACAAAAAATCATTTGGGATCAGACTGACGAAACAATGTCAGTCGGGCTGAAAAAGCAGCAGGTTGTGCCTGTGGGACCTTACCGTAAGGTTTCACAGGCCTATTTTATCGGAGGACCCGTGGATAAGCTATCGATTCAAAAAGTAAAAAGTGTATTGACGCTAATCCTGATTGCCAACTTGGTTGTCGCGGCCGTAAAAATCATTGCCGGGCAGCTTATTCAGAGCGCCAGCCTGACTGCGGACGGATTTCACTCGCTGACTGACGGCGTTTCCAATGTTGTCGGCCTGATCGGCATTTGGTTTGCGGCGCAACCTGTCGACGAAAATCATCCTTACGGTCATCGCAAATACGAATTTCTGACCGGTTTGTTTATCGGGTTCATGTTGCTGTTGATCGCCGGCTTTGTCCTTTACGACGCCAGTCACAAATTCATCCAGCCAATCGTTCCTGAGATTACTTTTGCCAGTTTGATTGCACTGATCGCCACTCTGGGCGTCAATGTTTTCGTCTGCATCTACGAGTACCGGCAGGGAAGCAAGTTGGGCAGTGCAATTCTAATCGCCGATTCGTTGCATACCCGCAGTGACGTTTATGTCTCGCTCAGCGTTTTGCTCACATTACTCGGCATCAAATACGGTCTGCCGCCGATCATTGACCCGATCGCGTCTCTGGTGGTTGTCGGTTTCATCATCAAGGCCGCACTGCAAATCATCCGCTCCACCAGCGAGGTCCTGGTCGATGCCGCGGTCGCGGACAGCGATACGATCCGCGATATCACCCTGGGATTTCCGGAAGTGCGCGGCGTGCATGACATCCGCAGTCGGGGAACCGAACGTGATCTGTATATCGATATGCATGTCTTGCTTGAACCAGAAATGGGAATTGCCGCCTCCCACGACCTCTGCCATGCCGTCGAACAAAAAATCTGTCAAGAACTTAAGGTCCGTGCTCGGGTAATGATTCACATCGAACCTTACAAACCGATGAAATCAGCTAATCTAAAATTATCGATTTGACAAGATGCCATTTCTGTTGCTATAATTTTTTCAGTTGAATAAACGATACGGAACTGACGGATTTAGTGGAGTTCACCACATGAACCGTATCGGGATGAAAGTCGACCGTCTGGGCAGCTTGTTTTGCCTGGACGGTTTTTTATTTAATTGAATTTAAGAGCACTACGGAACTGGCGGATAAAGTGGAGCACACCACGTGGACCGTATTGCGGGAACTGTCGACCGCCTGGGCAA
>CAZYJK010000026.1:11540-15309 GCA_964647865.1 uncultured Veillonellaceae bacterium
AAAGTGGAGCACACCACGTGGACCGTATTGCGGGAACTGTCGACCGCCTGGGCAAGTATTATGTCCAGGCGGTCTTTTCTATTTCCGACTGTTGCTGTCAATCATCAAACTAAAGGAGTGTGCGCCGAAATGAAAAACCGTTGGCTTATCGCCGGATCCGCTGTAGGAATCCACATCTGTATTGGCAGCGTCTATGCCTGGAGTGTCCTTAGCAAACCTCTCATGCAAGAGTTTGGAGTCAGCTTGCAGGAAATCCAGTGGACATTTTCACTGGCGATCCTATTTCTCGGTCTCTCCGCCGCTTTTATGGGCGGTTATGTGGAAAGGTCAGGTCCGCGCAAAGCCGGCCTGATGTCCAGCCTGTTTTTCTGCATCGGGTTGCTCGGCGCCAGCCTGGCTGTCAGTTTAAAAAGCCTGCCTTTGTTATATCTGTCTTATGGAGTCATTGGCGGGATCGGGCTAGGAATTGGCTATATCGCACCGGTTTCGACGCTAGTTAAATGGTTTCCCGACAAGCGCGGGTTTGCTACAGGCATCGCCATCATGGGCTTCGGCCTGGCCAGCCTGATTGCCGGACCGCTGATCCAGTTCCTGTTGCAGCGCTTCGGGCTGGTGATGACCTTCCAGGTACTTGCCTTTTCCTATCTGTTAATCATGCTGCCATCTTCGCTTTACCTTGCTCCACCCGTCAATTCGCCGGCCCCCGTCATCAGCGGACAGCGTTGCCCCATCACCGGCGCCGTGCAAATAAGCTCCGCTGCCGCGCTGAAAACCTGGCAGTTTTGGACACTGTGGTGGATGTTGTTTACCAACATCACCTGTGGTATCGGATTGCTCAGCGTCGCTTCGCCAATGGCTCAAGAAACAGCCAATATGTCTCCGCTTGCTGCGGCGGCAATGGTGGGAGGCATCGGGCTGATCAATGGCATCGGCCGGTTGTTCTGGGCATCGGTCTCTGATTATCTCGGTCGCGCCAACACCTATATCACGTTCTTCATTTTACAAGGAATCGCGTTTTATTGGCTATCACAGACTTCCGACAGCATCGCTTTTCAATTTTTGGTCTATTTGATCATATCCTGCTATGGCGGCGGTTTTTCGACGGTTCCGGCATTTCTCAGCGATCTGTTCGGCGCCAGGGAGCTGAGCGCCGTTCATGGTAAAATATTAACAGCCTGGGCTGCCGCCGGAGTGGTCGGTCCGCTTTTCGTCGCCTGGGTCAAAGATTCAACGCAAAGTTACCACGCCACCTCCCTATTTTTCTCTGGTTGTTTCGCACTCTCTCTGGTGATTTCGATTCTCATGAAATACAAGCAGGAAAAAACTGAGACACTGCAAGCCTGTCCACAGACAGACTGAATCGAAAATTCTAATGACCAATCAAACGACTTGACAAAAATCAGCGGCCATCGTATTATTCAAATGATAAATTTTTTCATTTGAAGGGAAGTGCTCCATGAAAATCACCTTGGCAGTCCTCGCAGCTGGATTATTGCTGTCGGTCACGCCGCTCGCTCAGGCCGCACCACTGGAATTCAGCGGAACGGCCACGATCAAGTATCAATCGGAAACAGCCGATCAAATGCCTCAGCAATCCGGAACCATGACTACTTTGACATTACGGGGCGAGCAGCCCCTGGGACGCAATTTTTCGGTTTATGCCCGCCTGGCTGCACAATATGCCAGCAATCCTTTGCTGGCAGACTACGATCTGGAAATCCACGGCGAAGACAAGAAATTTGTCGCCAGCATCGACCAATTCGGCATTTTGTATAAACCCGGCGATTTTAGCTTTAATCTGGGCCGGCAAGAAGCGCTCATCGGCAAAACCGCCGTATTGTACAGCCGCTCCGAAACTAATGTAGGGTACGGAACTTTTGTGGACGGCCTGTCTTTTTCAGGAACGGCAGGAAAATTCGACGTATCCGGCATCGCCGCCCGCGAAAACAATCTTGGTTTGCCAAACAACAGCCTGTATGCTTTACGGGCCGGCTACAACCTTTCCAAGTCAACCAACCTGGGCGTAACCTGGGGCAATTACCGGGTCCACGAAGGTGATACGACCAATCATTGGGCAATAGATGCCGGCGCAACGTGGGGCAAGGCCTCCTTCATCGGTGAATACGCCCAATCCAGTGCCAGTCAGCAGAATAAAGCCTACGCCTTGAGCCTCAACTATGATTTCAACGGTAAAACCGCTGTGTATCTGACGCATTTCCGGGTTGAAGCAAATGCCGACATGGGTGGACAGAGCGATTTCGACAATGATAACCGCGGAATTTATTACGGACTTACTCACGCATTCAACGACAAACTTTCGCTGGAAGTGATTTTCAAAGACCAGGTTCTGCTCAGCGACGATAGCAAAAACAGCAAACTGGAAATCTGGCTGAAGAATAATTTTTGATGCAAGTGGCAGGATTTTCACCAGTCAGCTGCGAACCTTACAATCAAGAGGCCGCATTGACTTAGGAAAGCTGGTGATATCGATGAATCCTGGCGAAAAATTTGCCGCAGCCCAGGCCTTGGTTGCGGAATCCTACCATTTGCTCAGCCGGATCATGCTGGCAGCAGAGCGCCGTCTGCTGGACGAATCGTTTGCGGCCGTAGGCGATACGTCAGTCTTCCTTGATGCATCGTCGGGGTTGGAACGCGGTACCCGTTGGTTACCCAGACATCTGTCGCGCGCCTACGTCAAAGGAAAAAAGTCGAATACCGCCATCGGTTACTGCATTCATCTCGGCCCCTATAGCGAGCCGACTACGTTAAATTTTCTTGAAAAATCCCGGCTGGCGCTCCCTTTTGTTTCTTTGGCCTGTCTACGCAACATGCAACCGGAGCCTTTGGAACTAGACCGCCGTCAGCTGTGGGACCGCCTCTGGGACAGCGGTTGGTGGGCCACATACGAAGATCAGGTGGACGGTCCGCTGCGCACCTATACCACCTCCCGCGAGATCAGCGGCTTCCAGGCCACCATTACCGGCGCCCTGACGCCCCTGTTTCCGCTGGAACCCACCGATGCAGCGGCGGATAGGATCGTGCAACCTCTACTGTTACTATATGCCAACGACACGACCGCATTGATGCAATCGCCTCATTTGTATCAGTCTGGTTGATATCATTTGCTATTACAGCGCTTCGCCACTTCGGCGGAGCGTTTTTTTGAATCGCGATATTTCTCCTATCAGCAGTAGGAATTCGCGACTGCCACAGGGAATAACTAGTGTAAATCATTAATTCAAGCACCGGGAGGAATGTTCAACATGTCAAAGCATCCACTTGCCGGCAAAAAAGCTCCTTTATCGATTCTGGTCAATGTTCCGCGGCTGGTTGCCGCTTATTACAGTAATCAACCGGATCCGTCCGAACCGTCGCAGCTCGTATCATTCGGCACCTCCGGGCACCGTGGTTCTTCCTTTCAGCACAGCTTCAATGAAAATCATATTCTGGCCATTACCCAGGCGATCTGCGATTATCGCAACTCAGTCTCGATAAATGGCCCTTTGTTCCTCGGCTTTGATACGCATGCACTCTCTGAGCCGGCCTTTATTTCAGCACTGGAAGTGCTAGCCGCCAATCAGGTCGAGGTTTTGATTGCCCGTGATATGAATTACACACCGACCCCGGCGATTTCCTATGCCATCCTCTCTCATAACCGGGGGCGTCAAACCGGTTTATCAGACGGCATTGTCATCACCCCTTCGCACAATCCGCCTGACAGCGGCGGCATCAAATACAATCCGCCCAACGGCGGACCGGCCGATACCGA
>CAZYJK010000026.1:15409-18073 GCA_964647865.1 uncultured Veillonellaceae bacterium
GATGAAGGAAAAATACGACCTGGCGTTTGGCAACGACCCTGACTTTGACCGCCATGGAATCGTGACCCGCAGCGTCGGGCTAATGAACCCCAATCATTATCTTTCGGTCGCCATCGCCTATCTGTTTGCCAATCGCCCGGACTGGCGAACCGATGCCGCTGTCGGCAAAACCCTCGTCAGTTCCTCGATGATCGACCGGGTCGCCGCAGGTCTCGGTCGCAAGCTGGCCGAAGTGCCGGTCGGATTCAAATGGTTTGTTGAAGGACTGTGCAATGGTTCGCTCGGGTTCGGCGGCGAAGAGAGCGCCGGAGCTTCCTTCCTTCGCAAAGACGGCTCGGTCTGGACCACCGACAAGGACGGAATCATCCTTTGCCTGCTTGCAGCGGAAATCACCGCCAAAACCGGCAAAGACCCCGGACAGCACTATCAGGCGCTGACTGAAAAATACGGCGCTCCTGTCTATGAACGGATTGACGCTGCGGCAAATTCGGCCCAAAAAGCGGTGCTATCCCGTCTGTCGCCGGAGCAGGTCAGCGCAAAGCAGTTGGCTGGCGAACCGATTACCGCCCGCCTGACCAAAGCACCCGCCAACAACGCCGATATCGGCGGACTAAAGGTTTGCAGCGCAAACGGGTGGTTTGCGGCAAGACCTTCCGGCACGGAAGACGTATACAAAATCTACGCGGAAAGCTTCAAAGGCCCCGATCATTTAAAACGAATCCAGGAAGAAGCGCGCAGCATTGTCGGCGATGCTTTTAGACAAGCCAATGTATAAATTGCCCCCCTTGCGCTTCTGGCGCACACTGATCCCCGCCGCAGCCCTGCTGATAACAATCGGCCTGTTGAGCAAGTTCAACTATCCTTTGCCGGACTATACCTCTATCCTGTTGTGGTATTCCCGCTTGGATCCATTGTTGTTGCTCAGCTTCCTTCGCAACGGCGAGATCCCCGGTTGGCTGTGGTTGCCTTTGGCGATGCTGCTGGCGACTCTGCTTGCCGGTCGGGTGTTCTGCGGCTGGCTTTGCCCGCTCGGCGGCTTGCTGGCATTGCTCGGCAGCGTCCGGAGCAGGCCGATTCCGGCCTGGGTTGACAGACTAAAGCCGTTCCGGGTTCCCTGGCTGTTGTTCCTGTTGGCGCTAATGGCTTGGGGCAGCGGCTGGACGCTGTATCTCAGCCCATTCCACCTGTTGACCGAAGAACTGAATCGGATCTGGCTAGGCCAGTTCCCCTGGTTGCTATTGGCGCTCGTTTTCAGCGGCATAGTTATATTCCCGCGTTTTTGGTGCGTTTATCTCTGCCCGACCGGCCTACTGTTCAGTATCGTCTCCCGTTGGCGTTTGCTGAGAGCCAAGCCGCCCCAAGGTTGCATCCACTGCGGGCGCTGTGAAAAAATCTGCCCCACCGGCGCGGCGGACCCCGCTGCTTCGCAGACCACAGCCGACTGTCTGCTTTGCGGTCGTTGCAGTGAAAAATGCCCGGTCGACTTGTTCGATTTTGTCAACCACCGGTCAGGTAACCCCGCACTCGCCGCCGGCGATGTTGGATTCACCCGCCGCGAAGTTCTGCGCTCCGGAACTGCACTGCTGGTAGCCGGCGCCGCTGCTCCACTCCTGATGAAACCAACTGCGGCAAACCCGTTGCGGCCGCCCGGTGCTTTGGAAGAAGCAGAATTTTTGTCACGTTGCAGTCGCTGCGGTCGCTGCATGAGAGTCTGCCCCAGCAAGTGTATCCGACCCATGCCATTCAGCAGCGGTCCTGCAATGTTTCTCACTCCGTATATCATTGCCCGCGAGGCTCGCTGCGAACTGACGCAGTATTGCCAGCAGGTATGTCCGACCGGGGCGATCGGTCACCTCCCTGTCGAAAAAACCTTGATGGGACTGGCAGAAATTGATCACAGCCGATGCCTGGGTTGGTCCCAGGGGAAACTCTGCCTGCTTTGCCAGGAACAGTGTCCGCGCCACGCCATCGAATCGCCGGACAAGATCCGGCCCCAAGTGATCGCCGATCTCTGCGTAGGCTGCGGTGCCTGTGAAAACGGCTGCCCGGTCGATTCGCCGGCTGCTATCGTAGTCAAACCACAACCCAGTCGCAGCAGAAAATGACTTTTTTATTTTCACCATTGACATAACTATTCATTTCATGTATGATAATAAAGATTGTTTCCCATTACGATGATTTGAACCAACGATGTTAAAGAGTGAAACTCCAGCGCAGATTTCTCTTGATTCTCGTATTCTCAAATGGTATTGGCAGCAGTCGGACGGTAATGCGGCTGATGACGTTGTGGAACGTCATGATTACCAATTTTGAAATACGGGAGGAAGAGAACGATGGAACAGAGACTTCAACATCTGGTTCGACGCTTGGCATTTATCGGCTATCGTCCGCACGAGATCAATCATATCGTCAAGTCTTCGACAAGCGACAAAACAGCGCTTGTTGGGCAACTGGAACGCTATGAACAGCTCGGCTTGCAATATCTGAACAACTACAGCCAATAACGAACGGCAACGAGAGTGTCCAAACCGGCACTCTCGTTTTTTTATATTACTTTTGTTTTTATTCATAATGGTCATTATGATATAATACAACCTGACTTGTGATAAAGATAATATGATCATAAAATAAGAACCATAAAAAATCAGGGAGGGGTTACGCTTA
>CAZYJK010000027.1:0-17971 GCA_964647865.1 uncultured Veillonellaceae bacterium
CGGTACATGGGCAATCATTTCATGATAGACAAATTCATCAAAAATCGAAGTCTGAAACACATCATCGAGCACCAGCATCCGGCCAAACTCAAATGAATCGGCCACAACCACCTTCTGATACTCGGATTGTCCGACAAATAAAGTTTCGCGAATCCGGCACGACATGCTCAGATTCTCCGTCTGTTTCTCCGTCAGCCATAATTTCATATTGTCACCCTCCTGCTTTGGCGCCGCACTCCGGACAAAACTTGGCGCCGGGAGTCAATTTCCCGCCACACTGTGCACAAAACGCCACTTGTTTTATCTTTGCCCCGCACTCCGGGCAGAATTTCACGTTATTTGCCAACGGCGCCTCACACTCAGGGCAAGTTGCCCTGATCCCTTCACGCCAATCCTGCTCAGACAAATGCTTGTCTTCTTCTGCCATCTGTGCGTGGGCCCAGACTTCCTCGACCGACTTGCTGGCCTGCGCCGCCGCCATTTCCACTCCCAGATCCGGAGCGCATTCCTTGCATAGTCCTTTTTTATTGTTCCAGCAGCTCCGGCGGCAGACCCAGGACGAGCAGCGCGGACACTGGATAAAATCCGGTTGGAGTTCGTTGATCGCATCGATAAATGCTTCGTCACGGGCCTGCTGCCATCCGGCCGAGCGGACCCGTTCGCTGACGTCGGCGGCCTGACCGAACAATCCGCCAAAAATACTGCCGGCCGTATCGAGCGCTTCTGTCAGCATCCCGGTTGCGGACGACTTGAATTTTGTCCGGAATCCCGTTCCGCAACGGTCACAGCAAAACTCAAACTGAAATCCTTTGTTCGTGCTCAAGTCATTGTAATTGCGGGTAAATTGAAAATGGTCGCTCACCGAATGCAACTCCTCTCCAAAATATCAAGATATCACCAAAAGCTTGATTAAAAGCTCTTCGTCGCAAGCTGCAGGAAATCCTGCTAAAAAAAACCGTAGCGAAGCAAAACCATGCCGACCATCATTGCTTCCATCACAGCAATCGGCCTCATGCTACCGGCAAAATCAGCGCCGAAATATCGAATCGAGACCAAAAAGCACATATGCATCGGCGACAGCATCTGACCCGCTGTGCCCAGGATAAAACCCACCGCCACTGCAGACACGTCGCCCGGCGACAAAACCACGATGATCGGCATTGCCAGAGCGACAAACCCCGAGGAGCTTCCGGTGAGAAGCCCGCCTGCAAACGCAAGAGCCCCCGCGACAATTAACGGGGAAACCGGATAGGCATCCAGCAAACGAACCACGCCGTTCAAAACGGCGGTATCCTGCAACACACGCTGGAACAACAAAACGCTGGCGATTCCCCACAGCAACTTTCGATCCAGGCCGTGCCTGAGCATCGCCATGATTTCAGACGGGCCCTGTCGCAACACGACCATCATCAGCGCGACCACGAGCGTCATCGAAAGCGAAGCCGCCAAGTGCAAGGCCACAACGAGAAAAATATTCAGCAAAATCGGTCCAGCCGTAAACAAAAACGGATTCAGGCTGCGGCGCGGCGCAACAAACTGACAGCCTGTTTCGTCGTTCGCTTCGACGGGCGGCGGCTCGGCCGACTCTTTCACTGCTGCCAGACAAACAAACCAGCCAATCGCAATGGCCCCCACGACAAACCCAGCCATCGTCTGAATCAACAGCGGCAGCATGATTCCGGTTATCTGTCCGGCCAACAACAATCCTGGATTGATCGGGTTCACATATTCCCAGATGTGACGAAACCAATAGTTCACCGCCGTTTTTTGCTCCGGCGTCATATTGTAACGTCGGCTGGCATTGTCCACCATCGGCGCGGAAAACAGCGCGCCGCCGATCGACGGCAAAAAGCCCAGAAAGGCCGGCATACCGGCCAGCAGCATTTTATCGCTGATCAACCTGGCCCGGGCAGCCGCCATCACATCGTCGAGCAATCCGCTGGTGCGCAGCTGATATTCCAGACACATGACAAAATAAAGCGCAATCAAGATTTCCCAGGTGTTGGGGTGTACCGCGGTGGCGACCACCGAGTTGACAAACGCAAGCGGCGGTGAAAGGGTCAATACCGTCAACAGCAACGATCCGGCGAGCATCGCATGGCCGATTTCAATTTTCCGATGCAACAGGGCAATAACAACAGCAAGCGTCAAAATAATTACCACTACAGACTGCACAACAAGGCCCCTCTCGTTGGTCACGCAACTGACTCAATGACCAATCCCTGTTTATTTTCCCAGATTATGCTACAATTGTCCAACTTGTCTTACTATAGATAATATGGAAGGAATGGCAGGAATATGCAGGGCAATGGTGAATAAGTACATTGAAATTAGGTGCAATTTAGTATTTCAGCAGGAGAACAGACAAGTTTGTCGAATTTTCGCAAATAAAGCTAAATTGTCCGACAAGAACAAAATGATTGGGGGAACTATTCATGACAATCAAAGTAGGGATTAACGGGTTTGGCCGCATCGGCCGCAACGCATTTCGGGCGGCCATGGCCAACCCGGCGCTGGAAATCGTAGCAGTCAACGACCTGACGGATGCAGAAACCTTGGCCCATTTGCTCAAATACGATTCGATCCACGGCATCCTGGACGCCGAAGTCAAAGCCGAAAAAGATGCGATTGTGGTCAACGGCAAGGCTATCAAAGTACTGGCTGAGCGCGATCCTGCAGCTTTGCCCTGGGGAGCTCTTGGAATTGATGTAGTCGTTGAGTCGACCGGACGCTTCACCGACGCCGATAAAGCTGCCGCGCACATTAAAGCCGGCGCGAAAAAAGTCATCATCTCGGCTCCGGCCAAGGGTGAAGACATCACCATCGTAATGGGAGTCAACGAAGACAAATACGACGCCGCCAAGCACAACATCATCTCCAATGCCTCCTGCACCACCAACTGCCTGGCACCGATGGCCAAAGTCATCCATGAAAATTTCGGTATCAAACACGGCATGATGACCACCGTCCACTCCTACACCAACGACCAGATGATTCTCGACCTGCCACACAAAGACCTGCGCCGGGCCCGTGCCGCAGCCATGTCGATCATTCCGACAACCACCGGCGCTGCCAAAGCTGTCGCACTTGTTCTGCCGGAGCTCAAAGGCAAACTGAACGGCTTTGCTCTGCGTGTTCCCACGCCGAATGTATCGCTGACCGACCTCGTATCGGAAATGGAAAAGCCGGTCACCGTGGAAGAAGTAAACGCAGCTCTGAAAGCTGCTGCAGCCGGTCCGCTGAAAGGTATCCTTGCTTACAGCGACGAACCGCTGGTGTCTAAAGACTATAATGGCAATCCTCATTCTTGCATCATCGATGCCGATTCCACCATGGTCGTCGATGGAACTCAACTGAAAGTAATCGGCTGGTATGACAACGAGTGGGGTTACTCCAACCGCGTCATCGACCTGATTGTCTACATCGGCAAAAAAGGACTGTAGTAGGAGGAGCCGGACTTGAACAAAAAAACAATCCGCGATCTTTCCTTTAAAGGTAAGCGGATTTTTGTCCGCGTTGATTACAACGTCCCAATGGACAAGGCAGGCAACATTACAGACGACACGAGAATCAGCGCGACACTGCCGACCCTACGCTATCTGCTCGAACAGGGCGCTTCACTGATTCTCGGCGCACACTTCGGCCGGCCCAAAAACGGGCCGGCGCCCGAATTTTCACTTGCGCCGGTCGCGACTCACCTGTCTTCCCTATTAGGCAAAGAAGTGAAATTCGCCGCCGACTGCGTGGGCCCGGTCGCCGAGGCCGCCGCCCAGGCATTGCAGCCAGGCGAAGTCCTGATGTTGGAGAACCTGCGGTTTCACTCCGAAGAAGAAAAAAACGATCCCTTATTTGCCAAAGGCCTGGCCGCGCTGGCCGATATCGCGGTCAACGATGCCTTTGGTGTTTCGCACCGGGCGCATGCATCGGTCGAAGGAATCACCAAGTTCCTGCCGGCTGTCGCCGGTTTCCTGATGGAAAAAGAATTGGACTTCCTGGGCCGGGCCGTGACCAATCCCGAGCGCCCGTATGTGGCGATCATTGGCGGCGCCAAAGTATCGGACAAGATCGGCGTTATCGCCAATTTGCTGACCAAGGTCGATGCCCTGCTGATTGGCGGCGGAATGGCCAACACATTCATCGCAGCCCAAGGCTTTAGCGTCGGCAAATCACTGGTTGAACCCGACAAAATCCCCCTGGCCAAAGATCTGATTGCACAGGCGAAAACCAGCGGCGTCAAACTGTTACTGCCTTCTGATGTCGTTGTGGCGGAAAAATTCGCCGCCGATGCGGCCAATAGGGTTGTCGCCGTGGATGCAATCGGACCGGAAGAAATGGCGCTCGATATCGGCCCTGCCTCATCAGCCGCATTCGCAGAGGCATTGGCCAACGCCAAAACCATCGTCTGGAATGGACCGATGGGCGTGTTTGAAATGGATGCCTTTGCCAAAGGAACTGAATTTGTCGCCCAGGCAGTCGCCCACTCGCAGGCTGTTAGCATCGTTGGCGGCGGCGACTCGGTTGCGGCGCTGGAAAAGGTCGGTCTGGCTGATCAAATCACCCACATTTCAACCGGCGGCGGCGCATCGCTCGAATTTCTCGAAGGCAAGGTTTTGCCCGGGGTTGCCGCACTAGCAGATAAATAAGAAAATTAGGAAGTGTTTTCCATGCACAGCAAACGCAAACCGGTGATAGCCGGCAACTGGAAAATGTTCAATACGATCGGCGAATCGATTGCACTGGTCAGTGAACTGGCAACTGCCGTTGCCAAGCATAGCGACCGGGAAATCGTCGTCTGTCCGCCCTTCACATCTTTAGCAGCTGTCAAGCCGGTGCTGGCAGGTTCCAACATCAAACTGGGCGCGCAAAACGTCCACTGGGAAGAAAAAGGCGCTTTCACCGGCGAAATTTCTCCTGCCATGCTCATAGACGCCGGTTGTGAGTATGTCCTGCTCGGCCACTCTGAGCGCCGGCAATTCTTCGCCGAAACCGATGAAAACGTAAACCGCAAGCTGAAAGCCGTGCTCAAGTCGGGACTGACACCTATCGTCTGTGTCGGCGAGTCTCTTTCCGAGCGGGAAGCGGGAATCACCTCTACGGTCGTAAGCCGTCAGATCAAAATCGGCCTGGATGGAATTGATGCAGAAAGCGCCAAGAAGATCATCATCGCTTACGAACCGATCTGGGCGATCGGCACCGGGCGTACCGCAACCTCCTCCGATGCCAATGCCGTTTGCGCCTTTATCCGCCTTACCCTGACCGGTATGCTTGGAACCCCGGTCGCCGATGCGATACGGATTCAATATGGCGGCAGTGTCAAGCCGGACAACGTCGACGAGCTGATGGGCTCATCCGATATCGACGGGGCATTGGTCGGCGGTGCTAGTCTGAAAGCCGCTGACTTTGGCCGAATCGTCAGTTTCACCGCCACAAACAAATAATAAGGAGACAAGGATTTTGGCGCAGTTACATTCGCCGATTCTACTCACAATTTTGGACGGATGGGGCATCGGACGCTGCGATGACCCATCCAATGCCATTATGCAAGCCGGCACCCCCAATATATCACGGCTGATGGAACAGTTCCCCTGCACCGCCCTGAAATGTTCGGGCGAAGCGGTCGGTTTGCCGGACGGACAGATGGGCAATTCGGAAGTCGGTCACCTGAACATCGGTTCCGGTCGAGTCGTTTATCAGGAATTGACCCGGATTTCCAAAGCAATCCGTGATGGTGATTTTTTCACCAATCCGGTATTGCTCCAGACTATGCAACAAGTCAAACAGACTGGCACTGCGCTGCATCTGATGGGACTGCTATCCGATGGCGGCGTGCACAGCCATATTGATCACATTGTCGCACTCGTCGAGCTGGCGAAGCGGCAAAACGTCGAACAAGTTTATATTCATGCTTTTTTAGACGGGCGCGATACCGCACCGTCGTCGGCGAATATTTTTGTCGACCAACTAGAACGCAATCTGCAACAAATCGGCGTCGGTCACATCGCCACCATTATCGGTCGATATTATGCCATGGACCGCGACAAACGCTGGGAAAGAACCGAGAAAGCTTACGCCGCCATGGTTTACCGCGAAGGATTCCAATCGCCGACGGCTCATCAGGCGGTCGAAGCCGCTTATGCCCGTGGCGAGACGGATGAGTTTGTCAAACCGACGGTGGTTTCTTCTTGCCCCGCTTGCGGCATCAAAGAAAGCGACGGAATCATCTTCTTCAATTTCCGTCCGGACCGGGCCCGTCAATTGACCCGCACATTCATCTTGCCGGATTTTGCCGATTTTCCGCGTCGCAACGGCTATTTTCCGGTGCGTTATGCCTCACTCACCCAGTATGACGAAACGTTCGATGTACCTGTCGCCTATCCGCCCCAACTATTGAACGATACACTCGGTGAAGTGTTCAGTCGCGCCGGTTATCGGCAGCTCAGAATCGCCGAAACCGAAAAATACGCGCATGTCACCTACTTTTTCAACGGCGGTGAAGAAACTCCCTGCACCGGTGAAGAACGGCAATTAATCCCTTCTCCGAAAGTCGCCACCTATGATTTGCAGCCGGAAATGAGCGCGCCGGAACTGACCGAGGCGCTCCTGGCGGCGATCCGCTCCCGTCAATTCGATCTGATTGTCTGCAATTTCGCCAATGGCGACATGGTCGGACACACCGGCGTAATGCCCGCTGTCATGAAAGCTGTCACGACAGTGGACGAGTGTGTCGGCCGGATTGCTGAACTCGTTCTGCAGCAAGGCGGCGCAATGTTGATTACCGCCGACCATGGCAACGCGGACATGATGCGCGACCCCGTCAGTGGTGAACCGTTCACGCAGCACACAACCAATGAAGTTCCGTTCACTCTGGTTGCGGCGGCGTATCAGAACCGCCATTTGCAGCCAGGTATCCTGGCCGATATCGCCCCAACGATCCTCGAACTGGCCGGCTTGCCGCAACCGCCCGCCATGACCGGGCGCAGCCTGATCGCAAAATAAACTGAAGAGGTGATAAGCAATGATTATTGAAGATGTATTTGCCCGCGAAATTCTCGACTCCCGCGGCAATCCCACCATCGAAGTCGATGTAGTGTTGGAGGACGGTTCCACCGGCCGCGCCGCGGTTCCCTCCGGCGCTTCCACCGGCTCGCACGAAGCGGTGGAACTGCGTGACGGCGAAACCGACCGTTACATGGGAAAAGGAGTCCGCCAGGCAGTCGAAAATGTCAACTGCGAAATCGGACCGGAATTGGTCGGTATGGATGCGCTGGACCAAGTTGCCATTGACCAGGCGATGATCGCTCTGGACGGTACGCCAAACAAGGGGCGCCTGGGCGCAAACGCCATTCTCGGAGTCTCGATGGCTGTCGCCAAAGCTGCTGCCGCTTCGCTCGGCATGCCGCTTTACCAGTATCTCGGCGGTTTCAACGCCAAACAGTTGCCGGTTCCGATGATGAACATCTTAAATGGCGGCAAGCACGCCGATAACAATGTCGATATCCAGGAATTCATGATCATGCCGGTCGGCGCGGCGAGTTTTGCCGAAGCGCTACGGATGTGCGTCGAAGTCTATCATACGCTGAAATCGGTGCTAAAGTCGAAAAAACTCAGCACCTCCATCGGTGACGAAGGCGGCTTCGCGCCGAACCTAAGCTCTAATGAAGAAGCGATCCAGGTCATCATCGCGGCGATTGAAAAAGCCGGTTTCAAGCCTGGCGAACAGATCTGCATCGCCCTGGACCCTGCCGCTTCTGAGTTTTATAGCAATGGAAAGTATAACTTGGAAGGCGAAGGCGTAGTCAAAACCTCAGCCGAAATGGTCGACTTTTACGCGCAACTGGTCGAAAAATATCCGATCATTTCGATTGAAGACGGCCTGGCAGAAGACGACTGGGACGGCTGGAAACTGATGACCGAGAAACTCGGCCATAAACTGCAGATTGTTGGCGATGACCTGTTTGTCACGAATACCGAGCGCTTGTCGCGCGGCATCGCTACCGGCACCGCTAACTCCATCCTGATCAAAGTCAATCAAATCGGCACCCTGACCGAAACCTTCGATACGATTGAAATGGCCAAACGCGCCGGCTATACTGCCGTCGTCTCGCATCGTTCCGGCGAAACCGAAGACGCGACCATCGCCGATATCGCGGTTGCCACCAATGCCGGACAAATCAAAACCGGCGCGCCGGCTCGTACCGACCGGGTCGCCAAATATAATCAGTTACTGCGGATCGAAGAGATGCTCGGCAACGCTGCCGGGTTTGGCGGAACCAAAGTATTTTACAATTTAAAAAAGTAGCGCGAACTGCTTTGCAGTCGTAAATCGCATCGTTGCAGGCCGAAAGAAATACTCGGCCTGCTTTTTTATTCAAATTTTGTCGGCAAATCGATTGTCAAGCCGAAAGATGCTGTGATAAAATGTAGCAGTAAAGTTGGGGGGTGCCGAAATATTGCTTACATTATTGATGGTTCTTGAGGCTGTTGTCTGTATCGCGCTGATTGCAGCCGTCGTTCTTCAGTCTGGAAAAAGCGCCGGATTGTCCGGTTCAATCGCCGGTGGAGCGGAAACGCTGTTTGGCGGCAAGAAAAAAGGTCTGGATGAAATGTTGGCCAAAGCCACGATGGTATTGGGTGTTTTGTTTGGAGTCATCACCATGTCGCTTGTCCGCATGATGCAGTAGCTCGGTTTCTCTGTTTCGGAAAGTGGCGGTGCAATCGTGCCGCCGCTTTTTTGCAGACGCAATAGGTTGCATATTTCCCGAAACCGTTTGTTTGGAGTACTCTATATCACCCATTTATCACAGTTACTTTACTGTTTTTTCTAAATTATTCAGCCAATTTAAAGGAGGATGCAATTTTGGACAAGTACTTGATCCTGGCCACTTTGTCTGGCGCCGTCGCACTACTATTCGGTTATTTTCTCAGTTCCGGCATCAGCAAAATGGATGCAGGCAACAAGCGGATGCAAGAGATTGCCGGCTACATTCATGAAGGCGCGATGGCGTTCCTGTATCGTGAGTATCGTTACCTTGCGGTCTTCATTTCTTTAGTTTTTGTTATCCTGACCATTTTCATCAGCTGGCAGGCGGCCATCTGCTTCCTGGGCGGCGCTTTCTGCTCCCTGCTGGCCGGATTCTTCGGCATGCAGGTTGCCACCAAGGCCAATGTGCGTACTGCGGCTGCGGCCCAACACGGGATGTCCCAAGCGCTGCGCATCGCCTTCTCCGGTGGAGCGGTCATGGGCATGTGCGTATCCGGTCTGGGCATGCTTGGCTTAGGCATTTTCTTCCTGGCGTTCGGTCAAAACATTGAGCATGTCACCGGGTTCAGCCTGGGTGCCAGCTCGATTGCCCTGTTCGCCCGCGTAGGCGGCGGCATCTACACCAAAGCGGCCGACGTCGGGGCAGACCTGGTCGGCAAAGTCGAAGCCGGGATTCCTGAAGACGATCCCCGCAACCCTGCGGTTATCGCGGACAATGTCGGAGACAATGTAGGCGACGTGGCCGGTATGGGAGCGGACCTGTTTGAATCCTATGTCGGATCGATCATCGGCGCTTTCACTCTTGGCGCACTGATTTACAAATCCGGCGAAGGCGTATTGTTTGCCTTTTCGATCTGCGGCATCGGTTTGATGGCCTCCATTCTCGGCATCCTGGTCAGCCGTGAGAGCAAAGCGGCCAATCCCCAAAACGCTCTGAACATCGGCACTTACGTTGCTGGTGCAATCACGGTTGTCGCTGCTGGTGTTCTGAGTCAAATGATCTTCGGCGACCTGCGCGCTTTTGGCGCAGTCAGCGCTGGTTTGGTCTGCGGTATGGCGATTGGTAAAATCACCGAAATTTATACTTCCGGCGACTATAGCCACGTCAAGAACATCGCCCACCAATCCGAAACCGGACCTGCAACCACGCTGATCTCCGGTATGGCGGTCGGCATGTACTCCACCGTCTGGCCATCCGTTTTCATTGCGTTCGGTATGTTGGTTTCCTATTACATCATGGGCGGCGCAAGCAATGCGCTACTTGGTCTGTACGGAATTTCGCTGGCTGCGGTCGGTATGCTTTCCACAACCGGCATTACGGTTGCGGTTGATGCATATGGTCCGATTTCCGATAATGCCGGCGGGATTGCCGAAATGTCCGAACTGCCGCACAGCGTGCGTGAAATCACTGATAAACTGGATGCGGTCGGCAACACCACCGCCGCGATTGCCAAAGGTTTTGCCATCGGTTCAGCTGCTCTTACTGCGCTGGCCCTGTTCGCTTCCTATGCACAGGTTGTCAAGCTGGAAGTCATCAACCTGCTGAATCCGCTGACTCTCGCCGGCGTTCTGCTTGGCGCGATGATCCCATTCCTGTTCTCCGCGCTGACCATGGAAGCCGTTGGTGACGCTGCTAATGAAATGATCGAAGAGGTTCGTCGCCAATTCCGTGAAATTCCCGGCCTGATGGAAGGAACCGGCATCCCCGAGCATGCGAAATGCGTTGACATTTCGACTGCGGCAGCGCTGAATAAAATGCTGCTTCCGGGTTCTCTAGCGGTCATCCTGCCCCTGATGATGGGCATGTTCCTCGGTGCGGATGCGTTGGCTGGCTTTATCGCCGGCGCATTGGTCACTGGCGTACTGATGGCCATCTTTATGGCCAATGCGGGCGGCGCTTGGGATAACGCAAAAAAATACATCGAAGGCGGCGCACATGGCGGCAAAGGCGGTTTCGCTCACAAAGCGGCTGTCGTTGGCGATACCGTAGGCGACCCGTTCAAAGATACTTCTTCCCCTGCCATGAACATCTTAATCAAACTGATGACTGTCGTTTCGCTGGTCTTTGCCCCGGTCATCTATCAACATGGCGGACTGTTGCTCAAGTTGATCAAATAAACCAGACGGAAACAAGCAATTCTTGTTTCAATAGCGAAAGCCCCGGCGCGCGCCGGGGCTTTCTTCTTTGCATTAGCGTTCCTATTCTTCCTGGCGGGCCGCTTCGACGAGCGGCGGCACCACTTGCTTCTTTCGCGACAATGTTCCTGGCAGGACAAAAACCGAAGCGGCATCTTCCTCACCAAAGGCGCTTCTCAACAATCCCACCGGTTTTCCAGCGTACAGCAGATGCGTTGTTTCGTTCAATACATCCGTCAACATCAACAGCGCCAGATCATAGCCGTCTTTTTGCCGGACGACGGCCAGTGCAGCCTGCAGGCTCTCCACCCGCTCGACCAGCAGTTCGGCTGCACCCATCACCGACACCTGGCTAATCGACACCCGATATTCGCCGATTTGAAACTCCTTCAGATCATAGCGGATAATTTCTTCCGGCTGCATATCAGTAAACCGCGAACCGGCCCGCAAGACTTCCATGCCAAAGGATTGCAATTCGACTCCGGCGATGCCGGCCAGCCGTTCCGCAGCGTTCCGGTCCTGTGCCGTAGCAGTCGGCGAACGGAAGAACAACGTGTCCGAAATCACCCCGGCCAGCAACAGTCCTGCAATCTGCGGCGGGATTTCCACATTGCGATGCCAATGCATAAAAGCGACAATCGTCGAAGTGGACCCTACCGGGTCATGCCGGATGAAAATCGGCTCGCCGGTCTCCAAACCTCCCAATCGGTGATGATCGATGATTTCAACAATGTGGGCTTCTTCGATGCCTTCGACCGCCTGCGTCTTTTCATTGTGGTCGACCAGCACCACCCGCTCGCGTTCCGGCACAATCAGCCGATCACGATTGATCATGCCGATGATCTTGCCGTTTTCCGCCACCGGATAATTGCGAAACCGGGTCCGCACCGTAATGTCGCGAATATCGCTGACTAGATCGGCCGGCTTGAAGGCCACCACATTTTGTTGCATGATAGAACGCACTGGTATGCTCTGGTTCACCAAGCGGGCAGCCGTGTAAGTGTCGAACCGGGTGCGGAAAATCAAAGCGCCACGCTCCGCCGCCGCCGCTCGCACAGAATTGCTGGCATTGGCGTTGCCGGTAATGACCAACAAATCGATGCCGCATTCAATCAAAGTCAATTGTTCTTCTTCCCGGTCACCGACCAGCGCGATATCGCCGGCCTTGATCAATCTTTTGAAGGTTTCCGCTTTCGCCGCAGCAATCCAGATTTTTCCCCGGACAATCTTGTCGATTTCGCCGGCGACTTCGATTTTTCCGTTCAGCACTTTCAGGATTGCCCGCAACGACACTCCGGCAGAGGCCAAATCCGGCATCTCGAGTTCTTCAAAATACCGCCGCGCCAAATCGCCGAGCGAAACCATACCGAGCAATAGCCCTTTTTCATCGACAACCGCCGCCGATTTTGCTTCGCTTTCCTTCATTCGCTGCCCCAGTTCTTGCAACGTTTCATCCGGTAAGAGCGTAATCGCGACCGGCGACATGATATCTTTGGCCCGAGGATAGAGATCGGCAATCAGCAGTGGAATCTCTACGCCGAATTTTTCCAGCACAAAGCGGGTTTCACTGTTGATCTTGCCGGCCCGGGCCGGCACTGCCGCTTCGCCGAGCGCCTGTTTCAGATGGGCATAGCCGATTGCCGAACAAATCGAGTCGGTATCCGGATTGCGGTGCCCGATCACATAAAGTGGCCTTGACATAGGAACCCCCCTACATGCTATTTTATATATTATACTATACTCATGGCAGGGTTTGAGAGCTCTGTTGTGGAATCCTTGAACTATAGTCTACGGAGGAGCTGCCCTTGAGCGAAGCAAACGACCGAAGCAAATTGTTGAAAGGCGCCGAACCGTTCCTGCTAAAGGGAGGTCCACGTGGTGTGTTGTTGGTGCATGGGTTCACCGGTTCGCCGGGAGAAATGCGCCTTTTGGGCGAGCACCTTGCCCGTTTGGACTATACCGTACTGGCAGTTCGACTGTCTGGTCACGGCACTGTCGTGCAGGACATGGAGCCGACCATCTGGCGGCACTGGTATGGCGCGGTCGTCGACGGCTGGCATCTTCTCGGCGGGCTGTGCAGCGAAATCAATGTGGTCGGGTTGTCGATGGGCGGCTTGCTATCGTTGAAGCTGGCGGCCGAATATCCCTTGCATCGCCTGGTCGCCCTTAGCGCTCCGATTTACCTGGCCAACCGCCAGGTCCCCTTGCTGCCTCTATACCGGATGTTTCGGCGATTCGTGCCAAAGAAGCAGCGCGGTTACGATGTCGAGCCGCATTATATCGCAGGTTATGACCAGACTCCTTTATCCAGTCTGTCGAGTCTGCTTGATCTGATCGAATTGGTCAAACTGGATCTGCCCCGCATCCACTGCCCGACCCTGCTCATCCAGTCGCGTCGCGAACACACCGTCCGGCCCGAAAGCGCCACTTATATCCACGACCATCTGGGCGCCGCGGAAAAAGAATTGTTCTGGCTGGAAAAATCCGGTCATGTCGTCACGCTAGACATTGAACGCGAAATCGTGTTCCAACAAGTGAGTGATTTTTTAGCCCGCAATACCAAGGAGGAATGGACCTAATCATGTCAATACTTCATCTGCTCAGACAGTCAGCTCTGGTGTTCACCTGCCTGCTTCTATTATGCCTGATACCGGCGATGGGGTTCGCCGCCAAGAAGCCTGCCAAGCCCGCCACCCCTGCCGCGCCCGAAGCGCCGTTTGCGCTGGATCAGCCGCCAAACTGGCAGTTGTATCAGGCCGGCGAATGCGATACACTGACCCTGTTCCTGCAAAACAGCAAAGACCCGCTGCAACAGCTTTTCTTTTTTCCTCGCTTCGGCCCTGTCTACATGAGCCAGGAACAAAAATCGAGCGACCTGCAGTACGAATCAATCAGCGGTCAATCGCTTAGCCGCCGTGATATGCCGGTAGTCAAGCCGATGACACCGGAAAACTTTGTCAGGTTCATGCCGCAGATCCTTCAGATGCAGACGATACGGGACTTTTTTCCGAATCGTCCCGGGTTGCGGATTGTCGAAACGATTGCTGTCACTCCACAAAAAAAGGCGCTCGACTATCTCGATACGCAGTCGGCAATCATCCGGATTCTGTTTGTCCAAGACAACCGACTCGGTGAAGGATTGCTCGCCATCACTACCGTTCCTGCTGCAGAATTCCGCAGCGGGCCCGGTGGCGGAATCGGCATGGGTTTTATGATGTACGGCCTGACCGCGGCCAAAGGAAAACTAAACGACCAATTGCCGGAACTGCTGAAAATTGGCCGTTCGTTTAAGCTGTCAACCAGTTACGAAAAGAAGTGCAAAAAAGATCGGGCCGAAGATTCGCCGGTATTACTTGATTCCGGCAACTCGTTGAAACCGGTATTGGATGCGATGGCGCTGGTCTGGGAAAAACGACAGCCAGCCGAAGACATGCTGGCGGAGAAACGTGCCGACGAACTGCAAGGCATGGAACGGTTATATCGCCCTGCGACCGGTGAAGTCTACGCGGTCGCCAAAGGGTTTTCCGAACAATACCTAACCAGCCCGCAATCCTACAATATCAGCGACCTGCGCCCGTTACCGGACGATTCCGCACTTTGGCTAAAGCCGGTGCTAAACGGAATGCAGGCCATTACCAAGAAGTAAAAGGAGAATTCAAATGGATACAATTGCAACTGTCGCAGATGAAAGAGATGAAAGAAACCAGTGGTGCTTTGCCTGCGGCCCCAAAAACCCATTCGGCCTGAAGCTCAGCTTTCGCGAGCAGGATGACACCTACATCAGCGAGTTTACCGGACAACCCCAGCATCAGGGGTATGACGGCATCATGCACGGCGGCATTGTCAGCACGTTGCTCGACGAAATCATGGCCCGTTATCTTTACGCAAAAGGCATGAACGCCGTGACCGGCCGTCTGGAAGTTCGCTACAACAAACCGACCCCCATCGGCGTGCCGCTGCTGATCAAAGGCCGCATCACCAAAGGCAAAGGCCGCCTGTATGAAACGGAAGGAACGATCGAACTGCCGGACGGCACCGTCACGGCGCAAGGCACGGCAAAAGTATTCGTTATCGATCCGTCATGAAAACGCCGCTGAAGTCGCTCGACAATTTGCTTGAAGGCCGGCTGCAAATGTCCGGCAAGGGATTTGGCTTTGTCATTTCCGCCGACAAGGCTGTATCGGATATCTATATCCCCCGTGAAAAAATGCTGGATGCGATGCATGGCGACACCGTACAAATCCGCGTGCAGGAACGCCAGCTTTCAGATGGCCGCAAAGCCGAAGGCGAGATCGTAAAAATCCTTGAACGCGCCAACACCCACATTGTCGGCACGTTCAGCATCAACTCGCGCGGACTGGGCCTGGTGCAGCCGGCCGACGGCAAATTGGCCGTCGAGATCATCATTGCCAAAAAATCGGCCGCAGCGGCGCGCCCCGGCGATCAGGTCGTCGTAGAAATCACCCGCTGGCCCAAGCAGGAAAAAAAAGCTGAAGGACGTGTCACGCAAATCCTCGGCAAGTTGGGTGAACCGGGCGTCGATGTTCTGACCGTCATGGCTGTGCATCAGCTACCGACCGATTTTCCTGCGGCAGCCGCGCAAGAAGCGGACAAAATTGCCACGACGATCCAGCCTGATGAGCTGACCGGGCGACGCGATTTACGTGAACTGTCCGTAGTCACCATCGATGGGGAAGACGCCAAAGACCTAGACGATGCCGTGCATGTGGAGCAAATCGGACCCGACCTGTTCCGGCTTGGCGTGCACATCGCCGATGTCAGTCACTATGTACGGGAAAACCGACCGCTCGATCAGGAAGCCCGTCAACGCGGCACCAGCGTTTATTTGGTGGACCGGGTTATTCCGATGCTGCCGCACCGCCTTTCCAACGGCATCTGCAGCCTCAACCAGGGCGAGGACCGGCTGACACTCTCGGCAACGATGGATATCGACAGCAGCGGCAAAGTCATCAAGTATGAATTGTTCACCAGCGTAATCCGCGTCCGCAGCCGACTGAGTTATAATATTGTCCGGCGGATTCTCGCCGACAAAGACGCCGCCTTGCGCGAACAATATGCACCGCTCGTACCGATGCTGGAAACAATGGAGACACTTGCCGCCGCCCTGCGACAAAAACGATTCCGCCGCGGCGCAATCGACTTTGATCTGCCGGAACTCAAAATCAAGCTCGATGACCGGGGCGTGCCGATTGCCATCGAAAAAAGAACTCGCTCGGTCGCCGAGTCGATCATCGAAGAATTTATGTTGGCTGCCAACGAAACGGTCGCCGAGCACATGGACCGACGCGAAATCCCCTTTGTCTTCCGTGTCCATGCCGATCCCGACCCGGAAAAAATGGTCAAGATGGCCGACTTGCTGCGTGGTCTCGGTCAGCGCGTTGGCGCCTGGACCAATGTCAGTCCGATGGATCTGCAAAAAGCCCTGAAGTGGATGGAAGGCAAACCTGAGGAAAAAATGGTCTCCACCCTAATGCTGCGCTCGCTGAAGCAAGCACGCTATGAGGCGGAAAACGCCGGCCACTTCGGCCTAGCTGCCAAATACTACACTCACTTCACTTCGCCGATCCGGCGCTACCCCGACTTGATCGTCCACCGCCTGCTACGCGAGACGTTTGCCGGACCTCTTTCGCCCCAGCGCAAGGAGCAACTCCAATCTCTACTGCCGCAGATCGCCGCTGACTGTTCCGACCGGGAACGCGCTGCCACCGAAGCCGAGCGTGAATCGGTCGATATGAAAGTCGCCGAATACATGCAGCAGTTTGTCGGCGATGAATTCTCGGCCATCATTGCCGGAGTCACCGGTTTCGGCTTCTTTGTCGAACTGGAAAACGGCGTGGAAGGCCTGGTCCATGTTTCTTCGCTGCAAGACGATTACTATCAATACCTGGAAGACCAGCACTGCCTGATCGGCGAAAGGCTGAAAAAACGCTTCCGGCTGGGTGACGCCGTGACTGTCGAGCTGATCAAGGCGAGTCCGTCCGAACGCAACCTGGACTTCATTCTGGCAGGCGGCACCTCACAACGCCGAACCAAACCGGCTGGAACAAAACCGCGCGGGGCAAGCCCATCCACTCGAAAAGCAAACGCTGCCCCCAGTAAAAGAAAAGCAAAACAAAAAGAGGTGAGCCCCCTTGGCGGGAAAAAATCAAAGCATAAAGATCGTCGCCGAAAACCGTAGAGCTCGGCACGAATACCATATTCATGAAACTTTTGAAGCCGGCATCGTGCTGACTGGCACCGAAATCAAGTCCCTCAGGGGCGGTCGGGCCAACCTGACCGACTCCTACGCCAAAGTGGAAAACAGCGAACTGTTTCTGATCAGCGCCCACATCAGCCCCTATGAACAAGGCAACCGGTTCAATCACGAACCGCGCCGCAACCGCAAACTGCTGATGCACAAAGCGGAAATCCTGCGTCTGCTCGGCAAGACCCGTGAAAAAGGCTACACGCTGGTTCCGCTGAAACTGTATCTGTCGCACGGACTAGCCAAAGTAGAACTGGCGCTGGCCAGCGGCAAAGATTTGTACGACAAACGCCAAGCTGCCGCCGAGCATGACTCCAAGCGCGAAGTCGAGCGCGTTCTGCGTGACCGCCAACGTCAATAAGAGGTGTCAACAACACCTTCTCCCCCGCCCCGTCTTGTGTTATAATCAATATTGCAAACGTGCAGCGATTCGTTTTTGCCAACCGTCGACCCTCACACGGGGGCGTACTGGTTTCGACAGGGGCAGTTGTGGCATGGTAAGCGAGCCGGGATCCCACCAGCCCGCAATACGGTGGAACTTGCTAACTGCAAACAACGAATACGCTTTAGCAGCTTAGTCTGTTAACGTTCTGCCCCCGCCCTTCTCGCGGCAGGGGACCAGAGCGCCGCAATGCGAGATACCTAAAGGCCTGACTCCTGGAGGGCTGACGGGGAAACTTTTCTAGGATAGTGGAACCGGAGCTTGTCTGTGGGCGCCGGGACTGCAAAATTTAAATCACTGACTGCGCTCGGAGAAGGCCATGTGGCGATGCTTTTGGACAGGGGTTCGATTCCCCTCGCCTCCACCA
>CAZYJK010000028.1:0-17611 GCA_964647865.1 uncultured Veillonellaceae bacterium
GCCGAAGCATCAACAAGAGGAGGGTGTATCAATGAAAAGAGAAGCCGAAACAGCTCCAGTGGAAAGAACAGTTCTGGTAAAGGGATTGCCAGCAAGTCCGGGACGCGTGAGCGGCATTGCTCATGTGATCCTGTCCCCGAACTTGATTGATAACTTTAAGGAAGGCGAAATACTGGTCACGGAAATGACGGCGCCGGACTGGGTACCTGCCATGAAGAAGGCCAAGGCGATTGTCACGGATTCCGGCGGGATGACCTGCCATGCTTCGATCGTGAGCCGTGAACTCGGGATTCCCTGCGTGGTGGGAACCAAGAGCCGCGGCACTTCAGCCACGACAAAAATTGAAACCGGTATGCAAATCACAGTCGATGCAACGAACGGTATTATCTATGACGGTGTGATTAGCGATTTGATTGCGCCGCCACGCCCGGCTGAAGCGGGCCCGGGCTTTGCAGTGGAGACGTTCCCGGTGACCGGCACAAAGATATACATGAATCTGGGCGACCCGGACCTTGCACAGCGATACGCGCCGTTACCCAGCGACGGGATAGGTCTGATGCGGGAAGAGTTCATCTGGACGACGTTCATTCACGAGCACCCGATGTACCTGATTGAAATGAATCAACCGGACCGTGTGGTCAATGTATTGGCAGATGCGTTTCGAAAAGTCGCCCAGGCGATGGCGCCCCGACCGGTCACGCTGCGGTTCAGTGATTTCAAATCCAGCGAATATCGAGATTTGAAGGGCGGCGACAAATATGAACCGGCAGAACCGAGTTCGCTGCTCGGCTGGCGGGGTGCATCCCGTTACTACGACCCGAAATATATCGAAGCGTTTCGTCTGGAATTGCGTGCCGTGAAAAAAGTGCGTGAAGAATACGGTTTTAACAATTTGCATGTTATGATTCCGTTCTGTCGCACTGTCGATGAAGCGGAGAAAGTGACAGCGCTGATGGCGGAAGAAGGGCTACGTCGTAGTGCGGATTTCAAGGTGTGGCTGATGGCCGAGATCCCATCCAATATAATTTTGGCCGACCAGTTCAATCAATATGTGGATGGCTATTCGATCGGTTCCAACGATCTGACGATGCTTATATTGGGTTGTGACCGCGATAACGACAGTGTGGCAAAGATTTTTGACGAACGGAACCTGGCGGTAAAGCGGGCGATTCGCCATTTGATCGAGGTTGCCCATCGTGATGGCAAGACCGTTTCCATTTGCGGTCAGGCGCCGAGCGTTTACCCTGATTTTACCGAATTTTTGGTGCGCAGCGGAATCGATTCGATTTCGGTCAACCCGGATGCGGTAAAATCGACTAAGCATTGGGTGGCGCAAATTGAACAAAGAATTATTTTGGAGAAGCTGACTGGCAGGGGAATGGCAGAAAATAGCGAATATACATGGTAGCATAAACGTAAGGATCTCGGAGAGGGGTGTTTTACATTCTACTGACGCCTCGACAGGAACGAATCATTGAAATGGTAAAAGCGGGCGGCCCTTTGACAGGTGAACAGCTTGCCGAGAGGGTGGGGGTCAGCAGGGCGGCATTACGCCCCGATCTGGCGATTCTCATCATGTCCGGCGTACTTGACGCAAGGCCGAAAGTCGGATATTATTACACAGGCAAGGGCGCTTTCAACATGCTGACAGAGGAGATTTCCCGCTATCGCGTGCGGGATATCCAGTCGGTTCCCGTCGTCGTTTCGACGACTACCAGCGCCTATGATACCATCGTGGCAATGTTCCTCGAAGATGTCGGTTCGATTTTCGTGGTTGAACCCGGCGGCATCTTGCGGGGGGTCGTGTCACGGAAGGATTTGCTAAAAGCGGCGATGGGAAGTCGCGATCTGCAAAAAATTCCGGTGAAGGTATTAATGACGGGTATGTCGAAAATGATTATGACCGACCCGGAAGAGCCTGTCCTGGCTGCGGCAAAAAAGCTGGTGGATGGCGAGATTGACAGTCTGCCTGTAGTCAGACCGCTGGGAGCGGAAGCGGACAAGGCTTTTGAAGTGGTTGGTCGTGTAACGAAAACAAACATCACCCGTTTGCTTGTCGAAATGGGACAGGGAAAAAGGAGGTAACCGTCATAGCCACTTTACCTATCATTTACGCACTATCCGACTCGATCGGCGAGACGGCGGAAATGGTCGCCCGCGCTACCGCCAGCCAGTTTGATTCCGGCAAATTTGACATTGTCCGCATCCCCTACATCACGTCAAGCGTCCAGATTAGAGAGACCTTGCGTGAAGCTTCCAAGCATACCTGCATCATCTGTCATACGTTGGTGTCGCCGGAGTTGCGGGAAACATTGCTGGAAGAGGCAAAAAAATATAACTTGCAGACGGTTGACATCATGGGGCCGATGATACGGGCGATTCAAGCGGTTTCGGATTTAACCCCGAAATTGAAACCGGGCCTGATTCATATGCTGGACCAGGATTATTTCAAACGGGTGGAAGCAGTGGAATTTGCCGTGAAGTATGACGACGGAAAAAACCCGTGGGGTTTGCTCAAAGCAGACCTGATACTTGTTGGCGTCTCCCGCACGTCCAAGACTCCGCTCAGTATGTATCTGGCTCACAAAAAAATCAAGGTGGCAAACGTACCGCTGGTGCCGGAAGTTCCGCCACCGGATGAGTTGTTTCAAGTTTCACCGCAGAAAATTATCGGTTTGGTCATAGACTCCAACAAGTTGAACGAAATCCGGGCGGAACGGTTGAAAATCATGCGACTGCCGCCGGATGCCAATTACGCGACGTTGAATCGGATTGGCGATGAACTGGAGTATGCGATGAAAATCATGGAACGGATCGGTTGTCCGGTGATTGATGTTTCTCACAAAGCCATCGAAGAAACGGCAAACACGATCATGGAGATTGTATTCAAGAACAATCGGTAAAAATATGGTAAATGAAAAATCCCGACCAGCTTCGGTCGGGATTTTTAGTGTTACGAAACAGGATTGGCTAATTGACGAATTCCTTGGTTTCCACGTTGTATTTGATGCTATCTGAAGAAACGACAGCTAAACCCGGCTGGATCACCTTGACGTTGCCTTTGAATACAGCCACTTTGCTTTTCCAGTTGTAATCGACTTTGTCAGATGTGATTTGCAGGCCGGTTCTTTGAAAATCTGCGCCGCCTTCAATCATGGCGATATCTTTGCCAAATACTACATACGCTGATTCGCCTTTGAAGGTGACGTCATATTGTTTTAACAACCAACCTCCGGTCCCCCAAAATTCGAGCGTGGATAGTTTGACCTGTGCCTTTTCGCCGGCGATGAAGCCGTTTTCTACATTGATGACGATGTTGCCGCTAACAACATACTGGCCGGTTTCAATGTCGAAATACTGTTTGTCGGCCCGGAAATATTTGTTGTTGACTGCTGCAAAACTGGTTGAGGCAAGTGCCAATAATACCAGCATTACAACAAGCATGATGCGAAATTGTTTCATTGATAATCTCCTCTCTTAACAAGTTGTTGATGGAACCTACCATCATTATTATACCACATGTCATCCGGCCGATTTTTTGGCTTTGCGATAAAAACTGATGGAAATAGAAGGAACCTTAAGATTTTTAGCGAATAAGTAATATCACTATGATAAAATATTCACTCCCGGATGATTTTGTTGAAAAACTTCGCTCGCAGGCCGACATCGTTTCCGTTATTGCCGAGTATGTTCCGCTGAAACAGAAGGGACGCAACTATTGGGGCTGCTGTCCGTTTCATCAGGAGAAAACCCCATCGTTTTCGGTGGCGCCGGAAAAGAACTTTTTTTACTGTTACGGCTGTCAAGCGGGTGGCGATGTGTTCCGGTTTTTGATGAAGATTGAGAATATCGGTTTTGTTGATTCAATTAAATTGTTGGCGCAAAAACTGGCGGTACCGGTACCGGAAAAAGAGCAGTCGGAAACCGAACGCGCCCGGGAGAAGGAACGCGAGGAAATCCTGCGGGCAAACGAGTTGGCTCGCGATTTCTATGCGGCATGCATGACCAAGTCGGCGCTGGGAATTAATGCGTTATCATATCTTACCGGTCGCGGTCTTTCGGTGGACCAAGCGCAGGAGTTCCGGCTGGGGTTTGCCCCGGATGATTGGGATAAATGCTCCACAGCTTTGCAAAAACGGGGGATTGCGCCTGATATCCTGGTTAAAGCGGGTTTGGCGATTCCTAGGCCGCAGTCGGGGGTATATGATCGCTTCCGCAACCGGATCATGTTTCCGATTGAGGATATCCGTGGTCGGGTAATCGGCTTTGGCGGCAGGGTGATGGACGATACGCAGCCGAAATATCTTAATAGCCCCGAAACGCCTGTGTTTAATAAACGCAAACTGCTGTTCAACATATCGCGTGCTTATCGCGCAATCAAGCAAGCCGGTTACGCCGTTGTGGTCGAAGGGTATATGGATGCCATAGCCTTGGCCAGCAACGGAATTGACAACGTCGTTGCCTCGCTGGGAACCGCTTTTACGCCGGAACAGGCCAGAATGTTGCTGCACTATGCGCCGGAAATCGTTTTTGCCTATGACAGCGATTCGGCGGGCCAGAACGCGACGCTGAGGGCTTTGTCGATTGTCCGCTCAAGCGGTGCGGTAGTAAGGGTCGCGTCCTTTCCTGATGGGAAGGACCCGGACGAGGTGTTGCGAAAACATGGCCCCGCGTTGGTGCGCGAACGCCTCTTGGCCGCGGCGGGATTATTGGAATATCAGATGGAGCAGGCGTTGTCTGGCATCGATTATTCCGATTTGGCCGGCAAAGTCGCGGTAGTGGGACGTGCTGTTCCTTACTTGGCATTGGCCGACAACTTGGTGGAAGTCGATACCCACATTGCGCGGCTGGCGGAAAAATTGGCGATTGATGAAAATTCCATTCGTGGCGAATTGCGTCGCGCACGGGGAGAAACTACGCAGCAACGTCCCGTCTCCGTTCAGGTAAAACGAGGCGCTGACTCCAAACTGACTGGCGCTGAGGAAATTGTTTTGCGTCAGGCACTGGAACAGCCCGAGTGTTTTAACACGATTCAGGCGCAACTGTCGCCGGAACTGTTTCAACCTGGGCCGCGTCGCAAACTGGCCGAAGCGATCTGGCAGTCTTATTTCGCAGGGATGCCGCCACATCCGGCAGATTTGTTGCAAAGTCTGGACGAAGACACGGTGAGGTTTTTATCGCGCCTGACGATGGAAGCGGATCAGGGTCCCGAAAAAGACCAAGCGCTTGACGACGGTATCCGGATCATTTTATTGGCGCGGTTGAACGAGCAATATGAAGCTCATCGGATGCAAGCCGATGAAATGTTGCGCCAGGGAGATTTGAATTACGTGCAGGAATTAAAGAATGCACAGCGAATACTTACAAAAATTAGCGATTTAGCAAAATCGCCAGGTTGAAATAAATTTGTTTTGCAGCCGGAGGGAGTAGGGTTTGGGAATGATCGACAAGAAAAAGCTCATCAGTGACAAGGTGGATGAGCTGACCAAAAAAGCAGCACAAACGAATGGAATGCTTGCGCATGTGGAAATCATGGATGCGTTTCAAAGCGATGATATTTCACCGGAAGAGATCGAAGACGTTTATGAGCTGCTGGCGAAAAAGAGCATAGAAATTGTCGATGAAATCCCCGATCCCGACAGTATAGATGCTGCGCCGGGAGAGGCGGAACCCGTTGTTGAAGAGGCGGATTTGGAACAAGTGATTCCGGAAGGGGTCAGCATTGACGATCCTGTCCGGATGTATCTGAAAGAAATCGGACGGGTATCTTTGCTTTCTGCCGTTGATGAGACAAAGTTGGCCCGGCGGATGGATAAAGGCAATGAAGCGCAATTGTTGCTTGACTTGATGACTGAGGACGATACCGATGAGTTGGGCGGCGCCATGCCATATGCCGAACGAATTGCGTTGGCGACCAAACTACTGGTGCACGAAGAATATGTTGTGAAAGTCCGCTCGACAAGCGAAGTGCTGAAAAACTTGCGTGAAACTGCAGCGAAATCCGAGCAGAAAATTTCGCCGGCGCTATATCAATCGGCAATTGCCGAGTTGACCAAGGAAGAAGTCAGGGCTCTGCAAAATCATCTAAATGCTTCCGGAGTTGAGACTGCGGAAAGCGATGCGACTGACGCCGCATTTGTGGCGCCTGACCTGGACGGAGTCCCGCGGCTCGAATTAACCGGATCGGTTGAAACGGTCGATGTATTACGCGTATTGGTTGATCTGGGGCGGCGGCAGAGTAATCTGGCGACGACGGAGCAATTGAATTTGGCGCTGAAGCCCAATGATCCATCGACGATACGATTGTCGGAAGGAACGCAGATTACCAAGATCTGTCTTGGTTTGGACGCCGAGTCGGTGCGCTTGATCGAGGGCGGAAATCTGGCTCTTTCCTATGGATTGCTGCAAGGGTTGCCTGCAACCGACAGTCAGGTCGCTGAATTGCTGGGGCGAATCCGCAATACGGCAAAAATCGCTCTGGAGCAAGGCGACCGGGCGAAAAGAAGTCTGTCTGAAGCCAATTTGCGTCTGGTCGTCAGTATTGCCAAACGCTATGTCGGTCGTGGAATGTTGTTCCTCGACCTGATTCAGGAAGGCAATCTCGGTTTGATCAAAGCGGTGGAAAAGTTTGACTACACCAAAGGCTACAAATTCAGCACCTATGCAACCTGGTGGATTCGTCAGGCTATTACCCGGGCGATTGCCGACCAGGCGCGAACGATTCGGATTCCGGTGCACATGGTCGAAACGATTAACAAACTGATCAGGGTTTCGCGCCAACTGTTGCAAGAATTGGGTCGTGAACCGGCGCCTGATGAAATCGCTAAAGTGATGGATATTTCTGTCGAACGGGTACGGGAAATCATGAAGATTGCCCAGGAACCGGTATCCTTGGAGACGCCGATCGGCGAAGAAGAAGATTCGCATCTGGGAGATTTCATTGAGGATGCCGATGCCCAAGCGCCGGCTGACGCCGCTTCGTTCATGGTGCTGAAGGAGCAACTGGAGGAAGTGCTGGAAACCTTGACGCCGCGCGAGAAAAAGGTATTGCGGCTGCGCTTCGGACTGGATGACGGAAGGGCGCGCACATTGGAAGAAGTCGGTCACCATTTCCAGGTTACGCGTGAACGGATTCGCCAGATCGAAGCAAAGGCGCTGCGCAAATTGCGGCACCCGAGTCGCAGTAAAAAACTGAAAGACTTCCTGGAATAAAAATAATTCAAAAATCCGCGCAAAACCTCTTGACGAGCTGGGGCTCGGTATATTACAATAAATGACGTTGACAACATTCCTCGATAGCTCAATGGTAGAGCACGCGGCTGTTAACCGCGGGGTTGTAGGTTCGAGTCCTACTCGAGGAGCCAATTTAAAAAACCGGCAGGCTTTCTTCGGAAAACCTGTTTTGTGTCTCCGGGGCCTATAGCTCAGCGGTAGAGCCGCCGGCTCATAACCGGCTGGTCCCTGGTTCGATCCCAGGTGGGCCCACCACATTACATATGGCCCGTTGGTCAAGCGGTTAAGACACCGCCCTTTCACGGCGGTATCGGGGGTTCGATTCCCCCACGGGTCACCAAGCAATCTAAGTCCGGGAAATATCCCGGACTTTTTTGTTTTTAGCAGGGGCCGCCCGGTTTTTGTAGAATCAAATAGTTGACAGGAGGAGGGCGGTTTATGGTTCTAGGAGAACGACTGCGGGCGATCGCCGGTTTGGTTGGCGATTTCCGACGTTTGGCCGATATTGGGTCCGATCATGCCTATTTGCCGGTTTGGCTAATTTTGCAGGGGAAAGCCGACTTTGTCATCGCGGGGGAAATCCAGCAGGGTCCGTTGGAGGCTGCCCGGCGTACGATAACTGAGATGGCGCTGGAAGATTGTATCGAGGCGCGATTGGGTGACGGACTGGCCGTTGTCCGGCCAGGTGAAATCGACGTGATTGTGATTGCTGGCATGGGCGGGGCATCGATTCGCGGAATTCTGGAAAGATCCCCCCTGGTTGTCGGCAAACTATCAAGGATTGTCTGCCAACCAATGACTGGCGCAGCCGGTCTGCGGCGCTGGTTGCTGGAACATGGCTGGCTGATCGACGCCGAAGAACTGGTAATGGAAGATGGGCGGCTTTACGAGGTGGTTGCAGCGAAACCGGGCATCGCTGCCGTACCGGAGGATTTGCTGTTGGAAGTGGGTCCTTTGTTGTGGCAAAATCGCCACCCCTTATTGACTGAGCAGATTGAACGACTGCTGCAACAGTATCAATCGCGGGTTAACGCGATGCAACATTCGATTGCACCGACTGTTGTGAGGCAAATGCAGCTTTGGCAACAAAGGATAATTCAATTGGAGGCGATGCGGACATGCCTGTAAGTTGTGCGGTGATTGCGGCGGCGATTGAAAAGATGGCCCCGCTGACAATGGCGGAGAGCTGGGACAACGTGGGATTATTGGTAGGCTGCGCGGATCAGTTGGTTGAGCGCGCGCTGTTGACGGTGGACGTGACCCCGCCTGTTATCGAAGAAGCAATCAAGCTTGGAGCAACGATGATGATTGCTCATCATCCGTTTCCGTTCCAGGCATTGAAACGGTTGCAAACCGACACGGAGACCGGTGCGATGCTGTCAAGGCTACTGAAACATGACATTGCGGTTTATGCCGCGCATACCAATCTCGATATGGCGGATGGCGGCATCAATACTGCCTTGGCGAAAACCCTGCGACTGACAGACGCGCAGCCGCTGCGCCCCTATCGCGAATCGCTGGTGAAAATTGTCGTATACGTTCCTGCGGGACATGAGGATGCGGTACGGTCTGCCATGAGCGAAGCCGGAGCGGGTCATATCGGCAACTACAGTGATTGCTCGTTCCGTACGACGGGTCTCGGGACCTATAAACCGCTCGCTGGTAGTCGGCCATTCCTTGGTGAATTGGCCAAGTTGTCGACAGTCGAAGAAATCAGGCTGGAAACAGTAGCGCCGGAAAAGTTATTGAAAGAAGTCATACAGGCGATGTTGGACGCTCATCCTTATGAAGAAGTTGCTTATGATGTGTTGCCGCTGAGAAACACGCATATCGAGGGCGGGCTGGGACGGATCGGTTGTCTGGAAAAAGAAGTCCGGTTGTCGGATTTTGCTGAGGAAGTAAAACAAACGCTCGCAGTAAGCGGGTTGCGAGTCTATGGTTCGGCTGAAACACGGATTCGACGGGTAGCAGTGTGCGGCGGCGCCGGAATGGATTGTGCGTCAGTCGCGGTAGCTGCAGGAGCAGCAGTTTTGGTGACGGGTGATATACGTTATCACGATGCACAGGCAGCGCTGTCGCAAGGGCTTTGCCTGATCGACGCCGGGCATTTCGCTACCGAATATCCGGGTATGGTCGAACTAGGTTCGCGGTTGCGCCGTATTGCGGCCAAGGCTGAATGGGACGTTGATTTTCATGTCGCACAGTGTCAGACCGACATTTACTGGTAAGGCTGACGAAGCTTTCAGGAACTGTGTTTCGACGCTTTCTTTTTTCTGAAAATCGTGTATAATAAAGATAGAAATATATGATAACGCTTTTCAGTTATGGGGGCGCTGCATTTTGGATAAACAAATCTCACTGGATTCCGTTGCCGAACAACAAGAGATGCAAATCATCGAGATTACCGGATCAAGAGCCCAAAGAACCAGAATGTTGCAGATGGGCTTCACGCCGGGAGCGCGTGTACGGATTGTACGTCGGGCTCCGATGAACGATCCGGTTGAAATCAAACTCAGAGGGACCAGTGTATTGTTGCGACGGGATGAATGCCAGAATATCAAGGTGGCCGAAGCTGAGTGACTGAACAAATAAAACGCCCGGTCAGCGTTGCGATCGTTGGTAATCCCAATGTGGGAAAAAGCGTATTATTCAACGCCATTACCGGCGCGAGCCAGACGATCGGCAACTGGTGCGGCAAGACGACTGATGTATGCACGTTGGCTGTGCATTATGAAAACAGGGAACTGCATTTCACCGATTTGCCGGGAATATATGGATTTGGCGGTCATTCGCCGGAAGAGATTCTGGTGAATGATTTTTTACGTGATGAACCGCCTGATGTTGTGATGGTGGTTCTGGACGTAATGAATCTGGAACGCGGTCTGTATTTGCTGCTGGAAACTCTTGAGCGCTACAGCAAGGTCATGGTGGTGCTCAACAAGGTGGATGTGGCGCGGGAGAAAGACATAGCGGTTTATCATGACCGGTTGGAAGCGGAGTTGCAGGTTCCCGTGCTGCCGGAGATGATCAAAGGGCGCCTGAATCCGCGAGAGTTGTTCGGCACTTTGATAGATATGACGGATTCTCTGACGGTGTTGCGTGCTCACGCGATTCGCTATGCAGAGGCAATTGAGCGGCAACTGAACGAGCGTAAGGATTCGGTCGCTGACAGTCGTCTTGGCAGTGCTCGCTGGGTATTGCTAAAGCAACTTGATGCGTCAGATGACGCGCTGCAAACAGAGATCATCAGCACTCGCTACAAATTGGCCGAAGATGTTGCTGCGCGGGTGATGGCCCGTCGTTCTACCGGGGAAACTTTGTCGGACCGGATCGACCGTTGGGTGTTGCATCCGATGCTAGGCGGTCCTCTGATGTTACTGGCGTTCGGTTTGGTTTTTTATTTGACGTTTACGATCAGTCGCCCGGCGTCTGAGTGGTTGGCGGAAAGCTTTGACCTGTTTGGTAGCTGGCTGGATGCTGTATTGTCAGAACGCGGAGTTCCTTCTCTATTGACAGGTATGCTGGTGGACGGAGTCGTCAAAGGCGTTGGTGCGGCGATGGGATTTTTGCCGCAGATGGCGTTGTTTTTTCTGTTTTACACGTTGATTCAGGATAGCGGTTACATGGTCAGGGTGGTTTTTTTGGCTGACCGGGTTATGAGTGCTCTGGGGATGAACGGAAAAACATTCTTGCCGTTGGTGCTCGGATGCAGTTGTAATGTCAATGGGGTATTGGCTTCGCGGATTTTGTCCAGCCCATACGACAGAACTGTTGCGATATTGATCAGTTCCTATGCACCGTGTCCGGCCAGGCTTGGCGTGATGGTTTATTTGGTTTCGGCATTCTTTACATCGACGGCCGCGACGTTTGTTATGCTGGCATTGCTTGGGATCAGTCTGGGGTTGATGGTAGTGGTGGCGTATATTGTCAGCCTGTTTATCTCGCGGTCCGGTGAAAGTTCTTTCATCATGGAATTGCCGCCATACCAAAGCCCGACATTTTACGGGCTGGTCAAATCGGCTTCTTTGCTGACGATGAACTTTATCCGCCGCATCCGTAATGTGATTATCGCTGCGTCAATCTTGATGTGGATATTGTCCACTTTTCCTTTGGGGGATTTTGAAGGTAGCTATATTGTTGCAATCGGTAAAGTATTGGAACCTGTCGGACAAATCATGGGGTTGAGCTGGCAACTGATTGTCGCTCTGCTATTTGGAATCGCCGCTAAGGAAAGCGTGTTGTCTAGCTTGGGGATTATTTATCACGCGGCGCAGGATTCCGGCAACCTGGCTGAAATTTTGACGAACAACATTTCGCCGTTAACGGCATTCACTTTTTTACTCGTGTACATGATTTATACGCCGTGCGTGACAACATTGATCACCATGTACCATGAAACCCGCGACTGGCGAATCGTGATGTATGGGGCGGCGGGCAGCTTTTTCTCAGCGCTGGTCCTTGGCGGTATCGTGTTTCAGGTTGGGCGGATGATATTTTAAAGCTGATGGACGGATTGAACGTTTTTGCTTTTCTTTGTATTTCAAGCGCCGGACAAGAGGATTTGTCCGGCGTTTTTATTTTCCAATCGACAAGTCAAAATAAATTAAAAATTTCTCACAATATACTTGTCAGACAAATATGAATATGGTAATATAAAAACATAAATTGACACGACAAATATTAAGGAGGATGAAACGATGTATCAGGTTATTTTGGCGGAACGGGAAAAGAAGACGGCAAAAGTTGTGCTGGCGTTTTTTCTGGCCGAAGCAATCGTTTTATCGTTCGCCTTCTTGTAACACCAAACAGACAGACTGGGGCGAACCTATTGTACCCTCAAAAAGTTTTTGAACAAAAAAATCAGACCGTCTGAGTTCAGGCGGTCTGATTTTTGTCAAATATTATATTTGACAGCACAGCGAGACCTTGTTACAATTAGAAAAAATATCCTTTAAACTGGTCCCGTGAGGCCGGTAAGGGGTGACGTACGTTGCGATTGTTCATGCCTTTTTTGCGTGCCTCACACGCTGGAAAGGCATTTTTTGATGCAAATGTAAGCAGACGGAAAGAAGGTCAAGCGCATGGAACAGAAAGTGAAAGTCGTCGAGCAGGCGCTTATTCTGAGCAATCAGGCGTTATCATCCGATGTATTCAGAATGGTTGTACATTCGCCGCAAATTGCGCTTGGCAGTCTGCCAGGGCAATTTGTGATGATTCGGTTGTCAGAGACGCTGGATCCGCTGTTGCGGCGACCGCTTAGCATTGCCGGAGCTGACCCGCAAAAAGGAACGCTGACGCTGATTTATCGGGTTATTGGGCGAGGTACGCATCAGATGGCGACGGCGCAGTCCGGCGCTTCATTGGATGTCATGGGACCGCTCGGTCGAGGTTTTGATTTGTCGGGTTCCCGTTTGCTGATGGTTGGCGGCGGAATCGGGCTGGCCCCATTGTTGTTTGCTGCTGAATATTGTTGTCCCAAACCGGTCGATGTGCTGGCCGGCGGCCGTACCAAGGATGAATTGTTTTGGACTGAATTGTTCCGGCAGTCTTGTCAAAACATTCATGTCACCACTGATGATGGAAGTTTGGGTGTTTGCGGCACATGCGCCGATGCGATGCCAGACCTGCTGTCAAGTGGACAGTATCAAGGAGTATTGACCTGCGGTCCGCGACCGATGATGAAACGGGTAGCCAATTTAGCCAAAGAGGCAGGCATCCGCACGCAAGTCTCACTGGAAGAGCACATGGCCTGCGGCGTCGGCGCCTGTCTTGCCTGCACCTGCGGTGCGGCGAACGGCGGCAGTCGCCAGGTGTGCAAGGATGGCCCGGTATTTTGGGCCGAGGAGGTCGACTGGTCATGAACGGAGGTTTGCAAACGGAACTGGTTGGAATCAAATTGCGAACGCCTTTGATTGCGGCTTCCGGTACGTTTGGTTTTGGTGAAGAGTATCTGGACTTTGTGGAGCAGGCTGATCTTGGCGCAATTGTTGTGAAAGGGATGACCAGGGAACCCCGGCCAGGCAATGCGGGACGACGGATGGCAGAAACTCCGGCCGGCATGCTCAACTGCATCGGCCTTCAGAATCCGGGGGTCGATGTGTTTGTCAAGGATATTTTGCCGCGCATCAGGCGGCTTGAAACCCCGATCATCGTGAACATCAATGGCAATGTCCAGGAAGATTATGCTTATCTGGCCGAGGCATTGGATGCAAGCGGCGTGGCCGCCTTGGAAGTCAACATTTCCTGCCCCAACACCAGACATGGTTGCATGGCATTTGGCGTGGTTCCGGAAACCGCAGCGGCGGTGACAGCGGCAGTAAAGGCGAAAACCAAGCTCCCGGTGATTGTGAAGTTGTCACCGAACGTGACCGATATTACCGAGATTGCTCGGGCGGTTGAATCTGCCGGCGCAGATGCCGTATCTTTGATCAATACGTTGGTTGGTATGGCGATTGATACCCGTACATGGAAGCCGGTACTCGGCAACATCGTTGGCGGCTTATCAGGCCCGGCAGTGAAGCCGGTCGCGCTGAGGATGGTCTGGCAGACTGCGCAGGCAGTGAAAATACCGGTAATCGGCATGGGAGGCATTTCTTCAGCGTCTGACGCTGTCGAATTTATGCTGGCAGGCGCCCGCGCAGTTTCGGTGGGTACCGCGAATTTCGTCAATCCGCGGGCGATCTCGGATATTGCGACCGGACTACGAAGCTATCTGGAACGACAACAACTTCATAGTATCAGCCAATTGGTCGGAAAAGTCAGGATAGGAGGGTGAGCTCTATGACCAATACCCGCGAACGCTTGATCGTTGCCATGGATTTGTCTACGCTGGAAAGCGTGAAATGTACTTTGGATAATATCGGGGATGCAGTGAGCTATTATAAAATTGGTATGGAATCATTTTATAGCTTGGGAGAAGCGGCATTGACCCTGATGGCTGCTAACCGCAAAAAAGTGTTTTTAGACTTGAAACTCCATGACATTCCCAATACGGTCTCCCGCAGTGTGAAAGCGTTGTGCCGTTATGCACCGGCAATGACTACGCTGCATGCCGCCGGCGGTCCTGCGATGCTACGGGCGGCAGTCGAAGCTGCTGCCGAAGCTTCGGCCCAACTCGATCAGGAGCGGCCCAAACTACTTGGTATCACCGTCTTGACCAGTATCGATGAAACAGAATGGACGGCGGTGGGGCATACTCATTCGATTCGGGATTCGGTGCTGCGACTGGCGGAAATGTGCCGGTTATCTGGCATGGATGGCGTGGTCGCATCGCCGCAGGAAGCCGCCGCGATTCGTCAGTGTTGCGGTCCTGATTTCTTGATTGTTACTCCGGGCATTCGACCGCTATATGGCGATAAAGGGGACCAGAGCAGAACCGCTACTCCCGCCGAGGCACTGCGGAATGGCGCCGATTATCTGGTGGTGGGCCGCCCGATTTTGGCAGCCGCCGATCCTCGGACTGCAGCGATTGAAATTGTGAAAGAGATGGAGGGCTGAACAATGACCGAAGCACAAGTCAAAGAACTGCTGGTGAAACATGGGGCATTGCTGGAAGGGCATTTTCTGCTGACATCCGGCTTGCATAGCGGACAATACGTTGAAAAATTTCAGGTTTTGCAATACCCGAAGGCGACCGAGGAACTCTGCGCCGGATTTGCCGAAAAGTTCAAGGACGAAAAGATCGATGTGGTGATTGGTCCGGTGACTGGCGGGATCATTCTGGCCCATGAAACGGCCAAGCATTTTGGAACCCGGGCGATCTTCGCCGAACGGGAAAATGGCAAGATGACAATCAAGCGCGGATTTGAGATCAAACCGGGCGAACGGGTGTTGGTCGTGGAAGACATCGTGACAACCGGCGGTTCGGTGATGGAAGTAATCGAAGTGGTAAAGGAACTGGGCGGCGTGATTGCCGGAGTTGCGATTCTGGTTGACCGCAGTGGCGGAACGGTGGATTTTGGCGCGCCGGCCAAAGCAATGTTGACCTTGAATATCCAAAACTATCCGCCGGAACAATGTCCGTACTGCAAGCAAGGATTGCCTCTGGTCAAGCGGGGCAGTCGAAAAATATAAACTGGCCGAAATATAAGGCCGAAAATAAATGAAACCGTAACAGGTTAAGGGATGGATAAATAATGAAGAGAACTGACTTGAGAAATGTTGCAATCATCGCCCACGTTGACCATGGCAAAACGACGCTCGTCGATGCCATGCTGAAACAGAGCGGCGTATTTCGCGCCAACGAAAATGTGCCGATCTGCGTCATGGATTCCAACGACCTGGAACGCGAGCGTGGCATCACGATCTTGGCAAAAAACACGGCAGTCCTGTATCACGACATCAAGATCAACATCGTCGATACACCAGGCCATGCCGATTTTGGCGGCGAAGTGGAACGCGTACTGAACATGGTGGACGGCGTGCTCCTACTGGTAGATGCATTCGAGGGGCCGATGCCTCAGACCAAGTATGTGTTGCGCAAAGCGCTGGAACAAAAACTGAAACCGATCGTGGTCATCAATAAGATTGACAGGCAGGATGAACGGGCCGAAGAAGTCGTCGATGAAGTATTGGACCTGTTCATCGAACTGGGCGCCACCGAAGAACAACTTGATTTTCCGGTAGTCTATGCGGCGGCCCGCGCCGGGATTGCGAAACTGAACATGTCGGATGAAAGCGATAGTTTGGAACCTTTGTTCGCGACCCTGGTGCAGGAAATCCCGATGCCGGAAGGCGAAGAAAATTCGCCGCTGCAGATTATGGTTACGACCATCGACCATGATGAGTATGTCGGACGCATTGGTATCGGACGCGTGGTCCGCGGGACCGTCAAGGCGGGGCAAACGGTTTCCGTATTGCATCGCGACGCTGAAAGCAAGCAGAAGATCAGCCTGCTCTATGTCTACGACGGGCTGAAACGCAAGGAAGTTCCGTCGGCAACGATTGGTGATATCATCGCGATCACCGGCCTTGATGAGTTTACGATCGGCGACACGCTGGCCGATCCGGAAAATCCGGAAACGCTACCGACCATCAATATCGATGAACCGACTTTGTCAATGATGTTCATGGTCAACAACGGTCCGTTTGCCGGCAAGGAAGGGCAATATGTCACTTCGCGCCATTTGCGGGATCGGTTGATGAAGGAAAAGGAAACGAATGTAAGTCTGCGGATCAGGGAAACCGACAGCCCAGACACGTTTGAGGTCTGCGGACGCGGCGAACTCCACCTGGCAGTTCTGATCGAAACTATGCGGCGCGAAGGATATGAGTTTTGCGTTGGCAAGCCGCAGGTCATTTATAAGGAAATCAAGGGCAAAAGATGTGAGCCGCTGGAATTCCTCACGGTCGATGTGCCGGCGGAATTCATGGGTGCGGTTATGGATCAACTGGGAACCCAACGGGCGGAAATGGTTAACATGGTCGAATTGGCGGGTTATCTGCGGCTGGAATTTGTTGTGCCGGCGCGTAGCCTGATTGGATTCCGCTCACAATTTCTGACCAACACCAAAGGAAACGGCATCATGCATCATGTGTACCATGGCTATGCGCCTTACAAAGGCGATATCCCCGGTCGTACCCGGGGTGCGTTGGTGGCCTTTGAAACAGGGGAAACCACCGCTTACGGAATCTTCAATGTGCAGGACCGTGGTGTGATGTTTATTGTGCCAGGCCAACAAGTGTACGCCGGCATGATTGTGGGCGAAAACACCCGCGAGCTGGACATGGATATCAATCCCTGCAAGAAGAAACAGATGACCAACACGCGTTCCAGTTCCGCCGATGAGGCGTTGCGCCTGATCACGCCGCGGATCATGAGTCTGGAACAGTGCCTGGAACACATCAACGATGACGAACTGGTGGAAGTGACACCCAAGAACCTGCGGTTGCGCAAAGCGATTCTGGACCGGGTCCAGCGTGGCAGGATACGCAAAAACGCCGCTAACGCCAATCAATAGATTTTTTCTGCTGCGATTGCAGGAGACGGGGTAGTAGTTGTAGAAATTTATGAACTATAGAAATATGGTCATACTGATATTTGGCAACTCGCTCTGTCGTTTGAGCGGTTCGGAGGCAGCGTGATGAATTGGTTGAGGCTCGAAAAATTCCGGAATCTAAGGGATGTGTCTTGGCTACTCATTTTTGTGCTTGTTTTTTCTTTCTGCTCGATTGTGTTGCCGCAGCAAATCGTGTTTGCAGCAGTTGCCAACGACGGGACGGATGATGAAGTGAGGCCTCCGGTGGAAACTCCGCCACCACCGACTCAGCCGCCCAAACCGCCGGTAACAGTGAAGCCGCCAGTTGCACCGACTCCGCCCCCGGCAAGCGGCCCAGCCTTGTCGATCACCGATGTGCGTGTACGCAATGAAGACAAGGA
>CAZYJK010000029.1:0-17407 GCA_964647865.1 uncultured Veillonellaceae bacterium
CGCCGGCGACAGCCGCATAAGCCGCCAACATGCCGGCCAGGGGGTTTTTGCCGATGGCGCTGAACACCATCGCGGCGATCGGCGGCATGACGATGAAACCGGTATCACCGGCGGCGTTCGCATTGATTGCCACAAAGATGACAACCGCAACAACCATGGTTCCGCTGCCTTTTTTACCGACCAAAGTCTTGCGCAGCAATGCCGAGAACAGTCCGGTCTTTTCCGCCAAACCGACGCCAAGAATCGCGACCAGCACGATGCCGAGCGGCGGGAAGCCGGTGAAGTTGGTAACCGCATTGGAGATCATCTGCTGCAGACCAGCAACTGACAACAGGTTTACTGCGGTAATCACTTTTTTCGTCAGAGGATGGACTGCCGAGAAGTTTGCCATGGAGCCAAGAAAAGATAAAACGAGTACAATAACGGCCAGGGATGCGAAAATGGTCAACGGGTCTGGTAGTTTGTTGCCGGTTCGTTCCAACCAGAGCAGGAACTTTTCGAACATGCCGTCCGGCTTGTTGTTTGGCTTTTGTTCAACGGGGGACACGAAAACACCTCCATAAATAATTATTAACTCAACGTTGACTCCGCCATGCCGCAAGCATAGTGCAGATCAACATAAAGCCCGGTGTGGAATCTATTTGCCATTGAGAAAAGCCACGGCGCTTGCGGCCAAAACCGCTGCCGTCTTATGCAGGATGGATTCGTCAATGTTGAACTGCGGGTTGTGCAGCGGTTTCACGATTCCCTGTTCTGTATTCAAGGTACCGACAGTGAAATAAGAACCGGGTACATGTTGTTGGAAATAGGAGAAATCCTCCGCGCCCATTGTCGGTTTATCCTGTCTGAGGACATTGGTTTCACCAAGAACGATCTTGCCAGTCGACTCGACCAACGCAGTCATCGCCTCGTCATTTATGACCGGCGGATAGTGCGGCAGGTACTCGAACTTGTAAGACGCGCCGTTCGCCTCGGTGATTGAACGAAGCACTCCGTCCATCATGGTTCGCATCTTGTCTTTCATCTCGAACGAGAACGTCCTGACCGTGCCGACCAGTTCCACTTTGTCGGGGATGATATTGTGCGCGGTGCCTGCATTGAACTGGCTGATGGTGAGCACTGCCGGCTCTACCGGACTGATCCGGCGACTGATGATCGTCTGGAAACCAAAATAAACCTGACAGGCCACCGAAATCGGATCGACACAGTTATGCGGCTCTGCACCATGCCCGCCCTTGCCAAAGATCGTAATCTTGATCATGTCCGGCGAAGCCATCATCGGGCCGTATTTCACAGCAATCTTGCCTGCTTCCACCGTCGGCCAGACATGGGCGCCGATCGCGGCATCGACTTTCGGGTCCTCCATCGCGCCTTCAGCAATCATCTGTTTGGCCCCGCCGTCAGTTTCTTCGGCAGGTTGGAACAAAAACTTAACATTGCCATGCAACTCGTCCCGCATTCCGGCCAATATTTTGGCCGCACCAAGCAACCATGTCGTATGGGCGTCGTGGCCGCAGGCATGCATCCGTCCGTCAAACTTTGATTTATAAGGAACATCGTTCTGTTCCTGCATTTCCAGACAGTCCATGTCCGACCGCAACAGAATCGTCTTGCCAGGATGTTTTCCCCGCAACGTGCCGACAACGCCTGTCACGCAGAGGTTTTCCTTCACTTCGATCCCTAAGCGTTTCAGATAATCAGAAACCAGCGCTGCCGTCCGTGTTTCCTGAAACCCGATTTCGGGATGGGAATGGATGTCACGCCGGATACGGACCAGTTCTTCCTGGATTTCTTCTGCCTTTTGCATAAATCGATTCGAAATCATCATCATCCCCTAATGGTTTATTTAATATCCAGTCCGCTGTATCGCACACGCGGACTTTGTTTACAACATATCACCCTGTAGCTGTCCTGTCAATTTATTCAAGTCTTTCCACTTGCACCTCGATATCGCTTATTTTCCTGCACCAGCGAGTTTTATGCAACGTCTACTAAATTATACAAATTTACACACACTCTGCCAATGCCTTTTCGCCGGTGTTTTGTATACATTTCATGGGCTCTGCAGCTATCGCCACAGAGCCCCGACCTTGCCAAGCCTCGCCAGAAGCGTTGTTACAGCGTAATCGACGTTCCAGGATTCACGATCAACACCGGAATGCTATAGCGGGACTCGACCATTTTCTTGAAATCCTGTGGATTCTGTTTGGTCAGCGGATTGGTGTTGTAATGGATCGGAATCACTTTCTTGGGGCGCAGCAAACCTACCGCTTCGGTTGCATCCTCCGGCCCCATAGTGTAGTTGTCGCCAATCGGCAGTAGCGCAAAATCCAGGTTTGCCTTGCCGATATAGGCCATGTCGCCGAACAGTGCCGTATCGCCGGCAAAATAAATCACCTTGCCGTAGAAATTGATGATGAAGCCGGCGGCCTGCCCCCCGGCAACGCCTGAGCCATGAATCGCATTGGTCACCTTGACCCAGCCGAATTCAAAGTTCCATTTACCTCCGATGCTCATCGGATGAACGTTGGTTACGCCTTGCCCAGCAAGCATCCGGGTGATTTCGGAGGTCGAAATCACTTTGGCGCCGGTCCGTTTGGCGATGCCGGCCGTATCGCCGATGTGATCGCCATGCGCATGCGATACCAGGATGTACTGTACGTCAATATCCTCAGCTTTGGCAACTTTCCAGGGGTTGCCGGTCAACCACGGATCGATGATGAGTCGGGTCTCTCCATGTGCCAATACGAAAGTCGACTGACCATAGAAAGTGAGGGTTGTCGGGGTCTTGGCCCAGTTGAACAAAGGATCCGGCGCCGCCTGTGCCAGCGAAACGCCCAGTGTCAGACAAAGGACAATCACGAGTAGAACCATTCTCTTCAACATTTAAATCCTCCTCATTTTTGTTTCTTTCAATGTTTCAACTTGCCAAAGTGCTATAATAATACACAAGATTGCTTATTTTCCCGGGGAGGGCTGGATTATGGCAGATAAAGCATTGCGGGTCACCGCCGCACTAGTCGTGCACAACGAAAGAATCCTGATTGCACAACGCAATAATGTTGGACGCTTTGCAAACAAATGGGAATTTCCCGGCGGCAAAATCGATCCTGGCGAAACACCGCAAGAAGGCCTTCAACGCGAACTACAGGAGGAACTGGGTCTGACAGCAACTGTCGGCGATTTGTTCAGTGAAACGCTGTATTGTTTTGACCAGGGAAAAATCCGTCAATACACCTACTGGGCCAGTCCAGTCACCCCTCCGGCCGACATCTGCTTGTCGGAGCATCAAGCCATTGCCTGGGTTTTGCCGCAAGAGATCGCGCACTATGAATTTGCCGGCGCCGACCTGGCCGTGGCTAAGCTGATCCTGGATCAGGGCGTCCAGCTCAGGCCTTCGCCATCCTGTCCCTGAGATACGGACCATATTCTTTATCCGTATGAATCACATGCGATGTCAGCCAGTCCCGCAAAAACACCACGACCGGAAACGGCAGGGCATTGGCGGTTTGCTGTTGCCCCTGCATCAATTCAGCCACTTTCCGTTTGAAGTTCTCGTGTTCCTGTTTATGATGCTGATAAGCAGGGTAGTCGTGCTCGAGCATAAGTTTTTCTTCCGCCGCAAAATGGTAGTCGCTATAGGCAACCAGTTCTTCTAGTGTTTTGCCTATACACGCCTGCTTTTCGGCATTCTCCGGGCAATTTAGCAAATCGGTATAAAAACTGTTGATCAAGGCGACCAGTTTCTGGTGTTGGGCATCCAACTCGTCGATATGGGTCAGATAATCGTCTTTCCATTGAAAATAAAACATGAACATTCTCCTTTATCCAACCAGATACGGATAATTTCTCGCTAACCATGATTTTTTCCTGCAACCTGGCTACTGTCGTTATGCACGAAGCAAGGAGGCCCGTTTGAGTATCATCGAAGTCTATATTTTTTGCGTCTTCATCCTGTCGAGTTTTTTACAGACAGTCACCGGGTTTGGCTACGCCATCATCACGGCGCCGCTTTTAGCAATGGTGCTGGGCGCCAAAGAAACAGTCATGCTGGTAATGCTGACCGGACTGATTATCCGCCTGTTTCTGGTTCGGGCCACCCGCAATCAGGGCGACTACCGGTCGATTCTTTTCATCGCCTCCGCCAGCATCATCGGCGCCATTCCCGGCGCTTATGTAATGACCCGAATCAGCAATGACGGCTTGAAATTGTTCATCGCTGTTCTGCTTCTGCTGTTTACCGGCTTGCTCTGGAAAAACTTTTCTCTGCCGCTGCGTCACAACAAATTCGTCGAAAGCCTGATCGGCCTGTTCAGCGGCTTTTTATCGACCACCACCGGGATCAACGGTCCGCCAATCGTGTTGTATTACCTGAACGCCAATGCGGAAAACAACCGGGTGGAGTTTCGGGCAAATCTGACCCGCTATTTTTTGTTGATCAACCTGGCCTCGATTATTTTTTCTTATATCGCCGGAACCCTGCGGTTTGGAGAATTATGGCTTTACACTCTGCTTGCCGTACCAGCCCTGGCCGTCGGGTTTTACGCTGGCGAGCGGATGTTTGCCCGAATCAGCGCGACGACCCTGCGCAAGTGCTCACTGATCATGGTATTGTTGAGCAGTTTGGCAATGATCTGGTCCGTCCTGGCCAAATCATAACCAGCAAAATTTTATTTAGAGGGGTGCATCATTAATGAAAATCCAGTTATTGCGCCATGCGACTCTGCTATTGGAGTTCGGTGGCAAAACCTTGCTGATCGACCCGATGCTCAGCGAGCAGGCAGCCATGCCGCCGATCATCAACTCGGCGAACGATCGACGCAATCCATTGACGCCGCTAACCGCCCCCGCCAATTATCTGGAAATCCTGGATGCGGTCCTGTTGACCCACACGCATCGCGACCACTTTGACGATGCCGCCGCGCAGCTTCTGCCCAAGAATAAACCGGTGCTCTGTCAACCGGCCGATGAAGCGAAACTGAAAGAACTCGGCTTCGCCGCCGTTCTGCCGATAGACGACGCATTGGTCTGGGGGGGCATCCAGCTGAAACGAACCGGTGGCCAACATGGTACAGGAGAAATCGGCGAAAAAATGGCGCCGGTTTCCGGCTATGTACTGTCAGCCACGAGCGAGCCGATCCTGTATATCGCCGGCGACACCATTTATTGCACTGATGTGGAAACCGCACTCGACAGCCACCAGCCGGACGTAATCGTCATCAATGGCGGCGGCGCCCGATTTATCGTCGGCGACCCGATCACCATGACAGCGGTGGATGCGGAAAGCGTCCTGCGTTTTGCCCCCGCCAGCCAGGTCGTCGTCGTCCACCTGGATTCAATCAATCACTGCCTGGACACCCGCGCAGATTTCCAGCGTTATTTCGCCAACCACCCGCTGCGGGACCGCCTGTCGATTCCTGCCGATGGTGAAACGCTGTCATTCGGAAAGTAAAAAGAGGCCGTCCCTGAACAGGAATACGGCAAAGATCAGCAAAGCGATGCCTAATGCTCTCATCAGCCAGCGATAGGCGCCGCCGCTCAAAAAACGACGGGAACGAAGCACCATGTAAGCCAAAATTATTTTGGCGCCAATCAGGCAACCATAGAAGCCGACGACAAAGGCCCCGGCATTCATTGCATTCTGGGCATACGCCGCCAGTAGCAGCGGACTGCCCACGGTAATCCAGAATAGATATGGATGCGGACTGAGTGCATTCACCAGGGCCCCTTTGAAGAGTGAACGCGGACTACCTCCGCCGCTTGGAATCCCTGGTTGTGAAATTGTCAGATTTTCATAAGCCAGATAGACAAGCAAAAACCCTCCTGCGAGCGACACCAGCCCGAGCAGCGATTTCAGTCCATAAATCCCCGAAACCAGCAGGGTAGAAACCACGACGATCGGCAAATCGGTAATGATTGGCGAAAAGGCCGTCTTGACGCCTTCGCGAAAGCCATGACTGATTGTTTGGCTGATGACCATCGTCAATAAAGGCCCGGGGGCAAAACCGGCGGCCAAGCCCAACGCCCCGCCTGCCAGCAATACTTTAAGCATGATTTTCCTCCGTTATCGCCTGTACACAGATTCTCCCTGTGTATTCCACAAATTCCCGCCATCCCCTGCTAAAACAGCTATGCATCCGGCAAAATTTCTTTGCCCGGAAAGATCGAAAAGGCTCCTGCCGTCTCTGGCTGGGAGCCTTTTCTGTTTGACCATATTCTGCTGATATCAGGCTTGTTCCGTCACCAATCAGGCAATATGCACCTGCTGCAATAGCACCGCCGCATTACTGCAAAACAAATTCACATACCCGCGGATTTCCGACAGGTGATGAAAAACTGAATCTTGGCCGATTCCCGCTGGTGCGTAGACGACATAAGCGACGTTTTGTGTGCTTGGCAGGATGCAGGTCCGCTGATCCGGACCGTAAATGATGCTGGAAATGATGCCGGCAGCATCGTTGATTCGCATATCGCCTGCTTTTACGGTCTGCAATTTGCCGTTCATCAGAACATACTGCTCGTCCGGGCCAGTCGCATCCAGCGTCAGCGGTTGTTGCAACGCCTGCCAATCGTGACCCGCCGTCAACAGGCCGCTGTTCAGTTCGGCCATGAACATCGCCTCGACCAGCCCCGCTACCGACGGAATGCTCTTTCCCTTGAAAAGAACGGATTCCCGTTGCTGCTGCACATGATAGGTCTTGGCAAACTTCTTGTAATAATCGGCGTAAGCGCGCATGACCGGATCGTTGACCAAGCTCTGCCGGTCAACGAATCTCTCGCGCAGCCCCTGCTCCACGGCGCGTTTCTGCGCCTCCAGCGCCTCACTGAAAGCCGGATTGCTCACCCGGTCGAGAACCAGCAGGCCGACGCTTGCGCCGGGGAATGACTGCCGCCACCTTCCGTTCACTTGTAACATTAGGGCTCAACTCCTTGCCTATACGATTTTTTGTCCGCTGTCATATTATCGTATGCGAAGCGACCCCGTATTGTATGGAATTGCTATATTGCCGGGGAGTGATTCCGGTAATCTGCTTGAATTGCCGGCTGAAATGGCTCTGATCGACAAACCCCGCTGTCTGCGCCGCCTCCGCCAGTGTCATTCCCTGAGCGATAAACCGGCTGGCCCGGCGAATACGAACTTGTTTCAGGAAAACATGCGGCGGCACGCCGACCGTGCTCCTGAACAGGCGAATCAAATGGAACCCGCTCAGATGAGATGTCTGGACAAGATTCTGCAACATGATATTTTCTGCATAATGATCCTCAATATATTGTCGCACCAGCTCCACCGCACGCGCATCTTTTCGTGGTTCATCCTGTTCGGCGCTTTGCTCGGAATGTCTGGAAATAAACGCGGCAAGTAGCGACAGCAATCGTGAATTCTGCTCCAATGCTGTATTTTCGGCTGTCTCCATGCAATGGTGGGTCAGCAGGATTTGCCGGGCCAATTCTGTGTCATAAAGAACGCCGGCCGAAAAGTACGGGCGGCGTTCTTTGCCAAACAGCTCATAGGTTGCTTGTTGCAACAAATCCGAATTCAGATAAAACATCCGGTAAGACCATCCGGCCGCCGTTGCTGCCTGACCGTCATGGGCTTCGCCGGGAATCACCAGATTTACCGATCCGGCGGGCGCAATCAGTCGTCCACCGCGATAGGAAAACGCCAACGCCCCTTGCTCGATCACGCCCAAGGCATACCCTTCGTGAATGTGACGGGAAAACACCTGTGTCGTATATTTCGCCCGCAACAGTTCCACTCCCGGCAGATGAGCCAACCGCCAGTATTTTACCGATTCATTCGTCATTTTTCTTATCGCAAACCTCAAAACATTTCGTATGAAAGCTATGCTAAGTATATCACGCGCTACAGCGCACACCGATATAATCTACCGGAAAATCAGCCAAGGACTTCCTGCAGAACATTCGCCAAAATTTCCGTCATCCAATCGATTTCGGCAGTATTGACGATCAACGCAGGCATCAGCCGTATCGTAGCCGGTTGCGGCGAATTGACGAGCAGTCCCTGACGCAGGCAGGCAGCCACTACTTCGGCGCCTTGTTCCGTCGGCAAATCAAATGCCAGCAACAAGCCTTTGCCCCGGATATTAGTCAGCTGGAAACGCGCGGCAAGTTCGCGAAGTTTTTTCTGAATATACTCGCCCTGCATTGCTGCATTGTCCACCAGGTTTTTCTCCAGCACCTCCTGCATCACCGCTAACCCGACCGCCATCGCAAGTGGTTGTCCTGAATAAGTCCCGCCCTGGTCGCCTGCCTCAAAGATGTTGAACCGTTCCTTGACCAGCAGCGCAGCCAGCGGAAAGCCGCCGCCAATCCCTTTTGCCAGCGTCATCACATCAGGTTCCACCCCGTAGTGTTGATAGGCAAACAATTTACCGGTTCGCGCCAGGCCCGTCTGCACTTCATCGAAGATCAGCAGGATACCCTGCTCGTCGCAAAGTTGACGCAGCTGACGGATATAGTCGAAGTCTACTTCGAACACGCCGCCTTCTCCCTGGATCGGTTCCAGCATCACCGCGCAGGTCCGGCTGTTAACCGCCGCCTTTAGCGCCGCAAAGTCATTCAGCGGCACATGGATGAACCCCGGCACTTTCGGCTCAAAAAGATTTTTCCATTTCTTTTTGCCTGTCGCCGACATCGTGGCCAGCGTCCGTCCGTGAAAGCTATTGACGGTGGTAATGATTTCAAAAGCACCATCACGATACAACGAACCATATTTTCGCGCCAGTTTTATCGCGCCTTCGTTGGCTTCGGCGCCACTGCTGGCAAAAAACACCCGGTCAAAACAGGAACGGTTCACAAGCAGTCGTGCATATTCAATCATTGGGATGTTTAAAAAACTCGGACTGGCGTTCACGAGAACTTTGCTCTGCCGTGCCAACGCCTTTGCGATGACCGCCGGACTGTGTCCCAGCGACGTAACGGCCCATCCGCCGACAAAATCCAGATATTTTTTCCCGTCAGTATCCCACAGATACAAACCTTCACCTTTTTCCATCACCACTTCCGGCCGCACCGTGGTGAAAAGGATCGACCGCTTTGCTTCCGCCAGCAATTCCCGGGTATCGCTCAGTGAATTTTTGTTCATGTTCCGCCTCCGTTCGTGAATTTTGTTTTATCAATTTTAAATAATTATACATCATCATCCGGATTGCGCAAGCCTGCTCGCCAATCGAAAAATAAAAACTCCCAGCCATACGGCCGGGAGCCTATCCTTGAACGTTGCTATTCTTTGACGACCAACACCGGGATGTGCGCCAAACTGACAAGGTTTCTGGTCACGCTACCCATCAGCAGTTCTTCCAGGGCCCCGTGTCCCTTGGTTCCGGCAATAATCAGATCCATCTGCTGCTCTTTGGCGTAATTGATGATCATTTGCGCAATATTGCCGTGCAGCAGTTCCACTTTGACATTGACCGCACGGTTCTCGCAATACACTTTGGCTTCCTCGATCATTTTCCTTTCCTTGTCCGCGATTTCGGCAAGCATTTCCTGAACGATCTTTGTCTTGCCGATCTCGCTGCCGCCTTCCCCTCCATACATCGAGGTGAAGAGAACCGGTTCAGAAACATAGACTACGACAACGGTTCCCCGGGAAAGCTGACTCAGTTCGATTGCCCAGTCCAGAGCGTGTTTGCTGTGGGGAGAACCATCAAATGCCACCAGGATTTTTTTGGGTCGTGCCATTTTAATACACCTCCCAAGCAAAATGATTGTCTGAATTATCCCTCAACTCAACAATATATCAATTTTGTTTCCCTGTCAACGTACCGCTTGCCGGGAGTGCCTTTTTCACCAGTGATGCGGCAAACTGCGGCAACCCTCGATAGCATTTCGCTACTCAAGGCGTTTATCGAATCATTTTTATCCTTTTGCGGGCATTTTTTGACTTCATTTGGCTTTTCACGACAGGATCGACAACTTCGATCATTTCAGTCTGAAAAAAATAATACGGTGCAAAAGAGTGGACGACGCCAGGAACGTAAGTCCCCACGAGCTGGACAATCATGAAGTAATCGGCGGGTGAAATGCTGAACCAATAGCATTTACCCTGATTTTCACGACAGAAGCTGCACGAGATGTCATAGCCTGGGCCCGCTTCGCTTTTCTGAACATTTAGCTGCATATAGCATTCATCAAGCTCAGGCAGGCAATCGTCGACAGCAAAAGTATACCCGCTGAGAATCTGGCGAAACAGTTCTTTTTCATCCTCGTCACATTTAACATAATTTTGCTTTGCCTTCAATTCGGACATGAGTGGAGTTCTTTCTTTTCGTTGCACAGTAATCAATGCCTGCGCATATTGACCGATCCCATCCGGGGTCATGATTTTTTCATCCATATCGTCGATAACCGACATCTGCAATACACCCTTCTTCCTCAGCATTTTGTCTGTGCAAAATTATAGCACACCCAGCATAAAAAGTCGGTGGTTCTTAATTTAGGCGTACATGGTCAAACCTGTCATCCGATTTTTTGCATCTTCATCATTGTATTGACAGAACCTTCGGATTTTCGTTATGCTTAAAGCATGATTCCGCGCAAGAACACCTTTACTACGCCATCTTGGGAAGGGAAGCGATTCAATGAACTACTCCAGGCGAATTCAACTGTGTTGCGTGTTAATCTGTTTACTATTGCTGCCATCTGTGGGAAAATCCGCCGCAGCAGCGGACCCGTCCCTCGTCCTGCACTGGAAACTCGACGGCGATTTTCGCGACAGTTCCGGTCGCAATAACCACGGAACGGCCAGGGGAGAGGTTTCTTTCGCCGATGGCGGCGCAACCGGCCGTTATGCAAAATTCAACGGAGGTTTTGTCGAGATTCCGGCCAACCCGTCATTGATGCTGGGTGGCCAATTCACAATTTCGTTGTGGTTGAAGCTGGCATCCGATGATGCAGGGCGCAACCCCGACGTTTCGTTGGTCGCCAAAGAGAACACCGACCAGCAAAAAAACTGGGGAGACTATCAATTTCGTCTGAAAACCCAGGGAACCCATGACATCATTTTTTTCACGGCCCAGATGACAAACGGCTTTGAACCGATCGGCGGCACCGCCGGCGTCGGCAGCTATGAACTACATTCTGCGTGGTCGTTGGTCACTGTGGTTTTTGACGGCGATGAAATCTCCATATACGTCAATGGCAACAAAGAAAGCTCCGCCGCCGCCAAGGATCGCGACGGCAAAAAGTTTCGCGACGAAACTGCCGGTCGCTTGTTTGTCGGAGCGCTGCCGGGAGGGAAAAACCCGCTAGACGGCGCAATCGACGATCTGCGAATCTACAAACGCGCGTTATCTGCCGCAGAAGTCAGCCAGTTATACAATCAACGCTAAGGAGGTTGTCCTATGAAACTGCGCATCGGCGCCTGCCTATTGACCCTGGTCATGATGGTCTCACTTTTCACCGTTGTCGTATCGGCAGCTGCCAGGGATCTGCCTATCCCACCAATGTATTCGGCAACTTCACCGCCAACCCAATTCGATCAGGACCCCATCCGTCAGCATGCATTTAAAGCCGATAAACTAAACTCGAACGGCTACGTCGAATCGACGGTCACCTATTCCTACGTCGGCATGACGCAACCGGCGCCAATGGTCGACCAAGGCTACGAAGAAACGATTGCCAAAGATATTCGCAACGAAGAAAAACGTCTGCAAAGCAATCCAAACTATCAGGGACGGATTGAGTTTATGGGCGGCACCTTGTTCATCGTCAAGCGTCCGCCGCCGCCTGATGCCATGATTGGCAAGCCAAGCCCGGACAAGTACGATGGCGCATATTATGAAAAACTGGGGCGCGGCATGTTGGTGATCAAATTCTTCAACATCGAGGGCCGCGAAGGCCGCATGAAAGAATTGATCGATTATATGCGCCGCGGCACCGCAGACTGCAATTAATTAAAGAAAACACCAAGGAGGCAATTGTATGCAAAAAATTGTCCTGATTCAACTCGCGTCCAAAGACTTCGGCTCCGAAGGAATGAACGGCCTGGAAATCCAGGAAGTCCTGAGCGAAGAAACAAGCCAGGGCTGGAAAGTCGTCAATGTTGCAGCGACTTCGGCCGGCGCCGGCTCCGGTTCCGCCAGTGACTACAATTATACGATTCGCGGTTGGTTCATGGTCACGTTGGAAAAGTGATATAATTGTCCATTAATGCAAACGGCTCTCCGGATAATCGCCGGAGAGCCGTTTGCATTAATTATTGCGTGCCGCTTCTCTTATTTGTAACGGATACTGCCTTTGGAACCGTTATAGTAATAGGTCAGCTCCGAAATCTGCGTCAGATTGTACTTGTTCTTTTCCCAGTTCCAGATCTTGCCGCTGCTGTCCTTGATCCGGAAATTCCACCATGTCACATTGTTTGCATTGTCAAACGTAATGTCGATACTTTCGTTGCTGGCAACCGACATGCCATCCAGAATGTTCTCCTCCCAGTCGTCGCTGTCCGCCGGCGCTACCCAGAAACCAACGATTTTGAACGGGGATTTGTTCACCAGCGTAAAGTCCTGTTTTCCGGCCGATACAATGCCCTGCAGCGACATCACCATGACGCAAGCCAACACCACGACCACCAGTTGCTTTGTCCACTTCATCACCGAACGCCCTCCTTCTATGTCGATTTTATAACCGCGATGCAATGATTTTGGCGACTTGTTCCATCATCTCGACGTTCAAGTCCGTCTTGCCAGACTTGTCATAACCACTCTCGATAAAAATCAACGTATCGCCCTTGCGAAACCAAAGCTGGCTGGGCGGATTCTCGGGCGTTGCGGTTTTCGGTCCCCAAAACGCGTATTCCATCGGGCGGTAGTCCTGGCAACGATAATCCCGATAATACATCTCGTAGTCGCTGCCCCGCAGCACCTGGATCATCAATATCGCATGCCCGTCAGCGGTGGAGTACTGCAAGTCGTAAGCCTCACCGCTTTTCTTGGAGTCCATCGACCTCAGACTCAATTTGCTTTTGCCGGAAACGCTTTCCACTTCCGAAACCTTCAACAATCCGCTGTAGTCGGCATCACCCGGCTTGGCAAAGACGGTTCCCGAAATGAGCAGACCAATCGTCAGCAACAGGCACAACAGATATTTTTTCATCATGGCGCCTCACACTCCTTAAACTTATTTCCAGCCACCTTTTTCAAAATGGGAAAATAACTCGGCCCCTTTCTTTGCACGGTCGGTTCTAATGGCTTCATACTCTTTCAATTTTGTCAGATCGTCCTTGGTCCCTTTATCATCTATCATTATTTTGACATAAATCGGCACAAACGCCTTCATCGCCTCATTGGCTTCCACATACTGCTTTTTCATTTCTTCAAACTTGGTCTTGTTGTCGGAAGAAAACCACTGTGGTGCAGCGATTTTCTTGAAATTGGCTGCTATATCGCCATACTGATCGCCCATCGCCATCATGTTTTTTCTTGCCTGGGCAGCGTCAATACTCTTGTTTTTATAATCGCTTGAAATCTTTAGTAGTTGAGGCGATGCTTTGGCGAAGCGTGTAAGTTGTTCAGCCAACTGCGTAAAAACTTTATCCATATCTTTCTGTTTTTGCTCCGCCGTCGGTTCGTCGCCACAGCCGGCAACCAGCAGTGACAGCAGCAAAATGGCCACCAGTGAGAATAGTACCGATTTTTTCATGAATACCCCTCCAACAACACGCTGCCAAGTTTTCGCAGACATCTGCCGATATCTACCATGGCTATTTTTGCCAACGCTTACATTCTATCACTTTGTTTGTGAAATTTGTAGCAGATACTCATACTTTTTTAATCGAAATAAATCTGTCGCAACAGTTCATTTGTATCACAAATCAAGCTTGTCATTTTTTATTTTTACATTGTATAATACAATAAAAACATTGGAAAAGAAGGAGAATATATTTGAATACAAATGATTTGAAAATAATCAGGCGGCTCATGTCAAATGCACGCGCAACTTGGGCGGAGCTAGGCGCATTGATTGGTTTGTCCGCGCCCGCCGCAGCCGAGCGGGTGCGAAAGTTGGAGGAATCTGGCGTAATCAAGGGTTATGCGGCTCTGATCGATCCTGATTCGATTGGTTGCGGACTGGCTGCGCTCATATCGCTTACGATTGAAAATCCCGAATATCGCCCGGCAATCATAAAAAAAATCGGCGAATTAGCCGAAATCTTAGAATGCCACCACGTCGCCGGCGATGTCGATTATATCCTCAAGGTCCGCTGTTTCGGAACCCGCGATCTAGAAAGGCTGATCAGCAACGAAATCAAATCGTTCCCCGGCGTCAGAACCAAAACCACCGTCATCCTGTCCACAATCAAAGAAACTCCCGTACTGCCGCTTAGCAGGGGAGCCGAATAGGCAATGCCGTTTTTGCTGAAAGGACTTATTTTAGGCTTTTCCATCGCCGCACCAGTCGGGCCCATCGGACTACTCTGCATCCGGCGCACGCTATCCGGCGGAATCAGCAGCGGTTTTGCCTCGGGGCTGGGCGCTGCAACCGCCGATGCGATCTATGGCGCGATTGCCGCGTTCAGCCTGTCTGTAGTCACAAATTTCCTGCTGGATCACCAGCGCGTCCTGCAGGCTGGTGGCGGCCTGTTCCTGTTATATTTGGGCTTAACGACTTTTCGCTCGCTGCCGGCCGAAACCGCCGCCACTGCCACCGGGCAGGGACTGCTGGGCGCCTATGCCTCAACATTGCTACTGACGATAACCAATCCGATGACGATTTTGTCTTTTGCCGCCGTTTTTGCGGGGCTGGGACTGGGAACCGCCGACGGCTCCTTAACGGCGGCAGTCTCGCTGATTGCCGGCGTCTTCATCGGTTCCATGCTGTGGTGGTTGCTTTTGAGCGGGGCAGTCCATTTCTTTCAGCAACGTGTTGAGAAGCGGCAGCTAAAGCTGGTGAACCGGCTTTCCGGCCTGCTCATCGCCGGCTTTGGCCTCTACTGCCTGTGGCTCACGCAGTTGCCTTTCCGACAGTGAACAACTGGGCAAAATATTCCCTGATCCGGCCAAACCAAGACTTCTGCCCGATGGATTCGGCGAGCACGACTTCGCTCGAAGCGACTTCCCGATTGCGGTACAGCACCTTGACCACACCGACGCTTTGTCCGGCAGCTACTGGCGCATGAATATGCCTGGCGATGTCTACGACGATCCGCAGCTCATCTTTACTGCTGCGGCTGACGGGAACAACGATGTTGTCGCGCACCAGCGCCTTCGCCACACCCGACAGTCCGTACCTTACCTGCACGGCATCGACGACCGTTCCCGCTTTCACCACTGTTTTTTCGCCGAGATGATTAAAGCCGTAATTGAGCAACGCCATCGAATCCTGCCACATGAAATCAGCATCCAGCACCACCGCGATCAATTGGGTATTGCCGCGTTTGGCGGCCGAAACCAGGCAGAGCCCGGCGGCATCGGTGTAGCCGGTTTTGACTCCGTTGGCGCCGTCATAAAGATTCAGCAATTTATTTTCGTTATAATAAGTTTCCTGTTTTTGGTTGGTCACGATTTTCTTGTGCGTCGCGCCGACAATCTCGGCAAAACGCGGATTCTTGTAACCGTACGCCGCGATGAGGGCCAGGTCGTACGCCGTGGAATAATGCTTGGGGTCAGGCAGGCCTGACGGGTTTCGGAAATTGGTCCGCATGGCGCCGATGGCATGCGCTTTAGCCGTCATTCGTTTGGCAAAACGTTCCACCGAGCCGTCCAGATGCTCGGCAACGGCGACTGCCGCATCATTGCCGGATACCAACGCCACCCCGTATAGCATGTCCTGTAGCCTCAGACGTTCCTCCGGTCGCAGATACATTGAGGAGCCCTCGGTATTTGCGGCATGGGCGCTGGTCGTCACCATGTCGTTCAGGTTGCCGTCTTCCAGCGCCGTGATGATCGTCATCATTTTGGTCGTGCTGGCAGGATATTGCTGTGCCTGGGCATTTTTTTCGTACAGGACTTCGCCGGTCGACGCCACCAGCAAAATCGCCGATTTCGCCGAAAGGTTCAATGGGGCTGGCGCCGCGAACAGCGAAGCGGGAATCAATACAACCACAAAAGTCAGAAGTACAACGATTTTTTTACTCATGGACAACGCCTTTCCATCCAGATTGAAATGACAGTTCAACAAGCACTATTATAAAGCCCGAATTGCGTTTGGTCGAGCAGCAAAACATCGTTTTTATAGCGCTTTGATCAATTGACAATAAACCCGGCACGCCTCTTCAATCTTACTTACTGCACATCGCTCGTCCTTCATGTGAGCCAGCTTGTATTCGCCAGGCCCAAAACCAATTGTGGGGATTCCCATGGACACCGGCGTGATTGCATTGGTGCCGAAATCCCAAAAATCAAACGTGGTTGCTTCGCGCTGATAAACGTTTTGATATGCTGCCCGCAGCGCCTGCGTCAATTCATGGTCCCACTCTATGCTCCAGGGATTGTGCATCGGTTGGTAGTCCAGCGCCTTACCTTTCCAGGACGTATGATGCAACGCGCCGATTTCCCAGTTGGCGTTTTTGCCGGCAATCAGGGTATCCATTTCTTCTTTTACTTGTTCCAACGTTTCGCCCAAAACCAGGCGACGGTCGAGATAAATCGCGCATTCGCTGGGCACCGCATTGAGCGATGCACTGACGCAGGAAATATCGGACAGCACGATAGTGCCATGTTTTGCGCCGACTTTCACCAGCGATTTGTTCAGCGCATCGACGCGAGTAATGATTTCCGCCATTTCATATACGGCATTAACGCCTTTTTCCGGCGCTGACCCATGGGCTGACACCCCATGGGTTCTTATCCGGATTTGCGCCTTGCCTTTGTGCCCCAGCGTAATCACATTGTCGCTCGGCTCGCAGATAATGCAATAATCCGGCCGCAATGAGAGCTCCTGATAGAGGTGCTTCAAGTTTTCACCATCGCAATATTCCTCGCAGACCGTGCCGGTGACATATATTGTCTTGCCCGCAGTATAGCCCCGTTCTTTGGCAAGCGCCGCCGCATAAACGCTGGCGCCGAGCGCCGCCTTCATGTCCACGCTACCGCGACCCCAGACATAGCCCCCGACAATTTCGCCGGAAAACGGCGCGAATTGCCACTCGTCAGGGTCATTGACCTGCACCGTATCCAGATGTGAATCAAAGTGGATGATCTTGCCGCCATTGCCTATCCGTCCCACGACATTGCCTGTCGAATCGATGAACGCCTCGTCAAAGCCGACACGAAGCATTTCTGCCTTTAGCAATTCCGCCATCTCGCCTTCCTCATCTGAAAAACTGCGGGTCTGAATCGCTTTTCGTATAAATGTCAGCATGTCGTTGGCGTCATACATTTTTGTCATCCTCCAATAAATTGAATTTGCGGCTTGCTGGCAAACATTAATGTTGAAGGTTTCTGGA
>CAZYJK010000030.1:0-12682 GCA_964647865.1 uncultured Veillonellaceae bacterium
GAATAAGCAGAGCCCCTGCGAATTAAAGGAAAATAGGCTGAGTTGGCGAAAATAAACCTGAATAAGGAAGTGATTGGATTTTGTCGCAAGCGGTAGATATGGGCCAGGGAAAAGTTTCGCATGTTTTGGGTCGATTGGCGCTGCCACTGATGGTGTCGCTGTTTTTCCAGAACTTGTACGCCTATGCCGATACAGTATTCGTATCCTGGCTGGGCGAAACGCCGCTGGCGGCGATTTCACTGGCACTGCCGCTGACCTATCTGGCGCTGTCATTGGCCAAGGGCGTGGCGATGGGCAGTGTGATTTTGATGAGTTTTTCTAGGGGAGCCGGCGATGAAGCCGCTGCGCAAAAGATTGCGGAATCGGTGTTTCCCCTGATGCTGCTGTTTATGGCCTTGTTTTCGCCGTTGATGCTGGCGCCGGTCGGTCAGGCGTTTTATCTGGCGCTGGGCGCCGACCCGGACACGGCGGTTCAGGGGACAGGCTTCATCTTCTGGCTGGTGGCGAGTTTTTTCCCGATGGGGTATGTGATGACGGTGGAGGCTTTGTTTACGGCGCGCGGCGATACGGTGACCCCGATGAAGGCAATGTTGCTCGGCAACATTCTGAATATCATGCTCGCGCCTATATTCATTTTTGTTCTGGGCTGGGGGCTGACCGGCGCCGCCGCCGCCACATTTACCTGTCAGTGCCTTTCAGCGATTTATATCGGCTATCGCCTGCGGGCTCTGCTGGGAGAAACGCTTCAGTGGTTGCCACAGGCGGGCGGCCTGAAGATCTGGTGGCAAATCCTCAAGCAGGGTTTGTTTGTCACAGCGGCTTACCTGATCACCCCGATCGCGCTGATGCTGCTGAACGGGATTCTGGTCCGCTTCGGTGCGGTGGCGGTCGGCGCCTGGAATCTGATGTCCCGTACCGAAATGATGGTGATGCTGCCGATCATGGGGCTCAGCAACGCGTTGGCGACGTTTACCGGCTTCAATCTGGGCCGGCTTGACTATGACCGGGTGAGACAGGGTGTGTTTTTTTTCCTGAAAGTGTCTTGGGCCGTGATTATTCCTGCGTCTTTGCTGTTTTTCTTTCTGCCGCAACAAACGATCGGCCTGTTCCGGCCAACCCCGGAGCTGAAAGTGCTGGGCGGTATCGCGATGCAGGCGTCGGCGCTATCGATCCTGTTTATGCCGCTGTTGTCGGCGGTGGCCGGGATGTCGCAGGGGATGAAGCGGCCGGTTTATATGATGGGGCTGATGTTTGTATATCTGGTCTGTTTGCGGGTGCCGCTGGCAGACTGGTTTGCCGACCGCTGGGGCCAACAGGGCGTTTACTGGAGCCACCCGGTTGCCAGCGTATGCACCGCCGCTCTGGCGCTGTTTTTGCTGCGCCGGTTGCTGCTGGATTGCCGTAAACTGGTGATGACAGGGACTGCGGCGACGGCCAAGTCCGACCATGAAGGGGCGTGAACGACGCGATGGAACTGAGCTGGAAGCTGGACTTGTTTCAACCCGCTGATGCGCCGGGGATCGTGACTCTCTACCGTGAGGTGTACGGTGACAATTACCCGGTGAAAGCAGTGTATGAGCCGCAGGAAATCATCCGGCAGGAAGAGCTGGGCGAGTGCTGGCGGGCGGTGGCGCGGACTGGCGGCGGCGAAGTGGTCGGCCATGTGGCCTTTTATCGGTCATCACCGCCCAACCCCCGTTTATATGAGCATGGGCAGTTGATGGTTCGTCATGACTATCGACAGACAGACATCGCGTTATCGCTGATGAACTATGCGCTGGCGGAAATTCCGCAGCGTCATGGACTGGAGCAGATCTGGGGCGAGGCGGTCTGCAACCACGTGTTTACCCAGATGATGACCCGAGAAACCGGTTATGTCGAAACCGGCCTGGAAGTCGACCTGATGCCGGCTGAAGCCTACTCGCAGGCGTTTGCGCCGGAAACGGCCTCGACAAAACGGGTTTCTACGCTGCTGGTATTCCGCTCGTTTTGTCCGAAGCCGCAAACGATTTATCTGCCACCGGTTTATGAGGAACAACTAAGATACATTTATGAGGCGACTGACTCCGGTCACAGTTTTGCGCCAGCAACTGCGACGCTGCCCGCCGGCAGCGAAACCCTAGCCGATATTGCGATTTTTGCCGGCGCGGCTGTCAGCCGGATTACCGTGCAAAAAATCGGCGTCGACTTTGAAGCAAGGCTGGCTATGCTGGAAAGCAAGGCCTCCGCGGCGGGAGTCGTCGTAAAGCAACTGTTTTTGCGCCTGACCGAACCGGCTGTCGGCGCAGCGGTGTCGATTTTGCGGCAGCGCGGCTACTTCTTCGGCGGTGCGCTACCGCGCTGGTTTGACGACGATGGGCTGCTAATGCAAAAAACGTTGGCAGAACCTGATTTTGATAACATATGTCTGTTGACGCGGCGGGCCAAAAAGATTATGGCGCTGGTGCGTCAAGACCGGCAGTCGGTGACTGACCGGACGCTGGGCGAGTTTTTGCAGCGACGGGCCTTGTTGTTCCCGGACAAGCCGGCGCTGCTGTACCCGCTGCACAACCTTACGGTGTCTTTCGCCGAACTGAATCGGCAGGCCGGGCAAGTGGCTGCGGCAATCATGGCGCTGGGGGTTTGCCACGGCGAGCATGCGGCGATCTGGGCGCCGAACGTGCCGGAATACCTGCCGGTAGAGTTTGGCGCCGCCAATGTCGGCGTTCCGCTGGTGATGCTCAACACCAACTATAAGGCTTATGAACTGGAGTACGCGCTGGGCCAGTCGGATGCGGCGCTGCTGTTTCTGACCGAGGGAGCGGTCCGGCCTGGCGAATACATTGAGACACTAGGGAAAATCCGGGACAGGCTGCCCTGTTTGCGTCATGTCATCCTGCTGGCAGAGACTGCGCCGGCGGGAATGCTGAGTTGGCCGGATTTTCTGGCCGGGGCGGCGCAGGTGACGGCGGCGGATTTGGCGCAGCGGCAGGCGCAGGTCGCGCCGGGCGACATCTTTACGCTGCAGTACACCTCTGGTACCACCGGCGCGCCGAAAGGGGCGATGGTCAGCCACCAGGCCTATTTGCGCAACCCGTTGGCGATGGCGGAGCGGCAGGGGCTGCGGTCCGACGACATTACCTGCGTGCCATTGCCGTTTTTCCATGCCTATGGTTGCCTGGTGATATTTTCGGCGCTGTATTTTGGCGGCGCGGTGGCGGTGGTGGAGCGGTTCATCGCGCCGAATTTCTTGCAGGTGCTGCAACAGGCGCGGGCCACGCAGGTTAGCGGGACGCCGACGATGTTTGTGGCGGCAATGGAAGAAATGCGTAGCAGAAGCTATGACTTGTCGGCGTTGCGCGGCGGCAACGGGGCCGGATCGGTCTGTGCTCCCGAGCTGGTCAGGTTTGTGATTGAAACGATGGGCGCGCGCGATTTTTGCATCCTTTACGGCTCGACCGAGGTGCTGGGAGCGACGTTCGTTGCGCCGGGCGATCCGCTGGAGCAGCGTCTGAACAGCGTAGGCCGGGTGTTGCCGGGGTATGAGGCAAAAATAATCGATCCGAAAACCGGCGAACTCCTGCCGGCCGGGGTGCCGGGCGAACTGTGCATCCGCGGTGAGTCGATCATGACCGGGTATTATAATATGCCGGAACAGACCAGCAAGGCGCTCGATGCGTCGGGCTGGGTGTATAGCGGCGATTTGGCCGGCATGGATGCAAACGGCTATGTCATGATCAGCGGACGAATCAAAGACCTGATCATTCGCGGCGGGGCCAATATTTATCCGGCGGAGATCGAAGCGTTCCTGCAGACCCATCCCAAAGTCGCCGATGCCCAGGTCGTCGGAGTTCCCTGCGAGTATTACGGCGAAGAACCGGTGGGATTTATCCGGCTAAAAAGAGGAGAATCGGTCAGTAGTCTGGAACTGAAAAAATATTGCCGTGAGCGGATTGCGATCCACAAAGTCCCGGTGAGTTTCTTGTTTGTGGAGGAGTACCCGTTGACCGCCAGCGGCAAGGTGCAAAAATTCAAGCTGCGGGAACTGGCATTGCAAAAAATGAAGGAGGCGTAAACATGGACCGAATGCAAATCGAGGCCAAACTGAGGGAGATCATCTGCAAACGGGTCAGCGGCGTCAAACCGGAGATGGTCGGCGCGACTGTCGAGTTGGCGACGTTGGGAATTGATTCGCTGGCGTTCAGCTGGATCCTGGCCGACATGGAAGAGACCTTCAATTTTGAAATGCGCGGCGCCGATGTGATGAAACTGAAAACACTGGCGTTCGCAGTGGATTTTGTCGAGCAGCATGTCAAGCAGTAATCGGACCGAGTCCGGCGTCGTCCGGGAAATCGGCTGCAGCGCGCCTCGGCTTGACGCAACAGATAAAGTGACGGGGTCTGCGGTGTTTGCCGCAGACCTTTATCCGGCGAACCTGCTGTGGGCTGGCGTGAAACGGTCGGAACATCCGCATGCGCGCATCCTGTCGATCGACACGGAGGCGGCGCTGGCAATCCCCGGCGTGGTCGCCGTGCTGACGCACAAAGATATCAAGGGCAGCAACCGGCTGGGAATCTTTGAAAAAGACCAGCCGATACTGGCTGACGAACGGGTGCGGCATTACGGCGATGCGGTGGCCCTGCTGGTGGCGGAGCGTAAAGAAGTTCTGGCGGCGGCTATGGCAGCGGTACGGGTCAAGTATGAGGCGTTGCCGGCTCTGTTTGACCCTGCAATAGCTCAGGCGACCGATTCGCCGGTTTTGCATCCGCAGCGTCCAGCCGGCAATCTGCTGATTGGCGGTGAAATCCGTTGCGGCGATGCGGCAGCGGCGCTGACGCAAACGGCGTATCAGGTTACGCTGGCTGTATCGACGGGTTGGCAGGAGCATGCTTTTTTGGAGACGCAGGCCGGCGTGGCGCAGTTGGAGTCTGATGGCATGCTGACGATGACGGTTTCCACTCAGACGCCGTTTCGCGACCGGTTGGAACTAGCCGAGGCAATCGGGGTGTCACCGGCCAAAATACAAGTGATTGCGCCCTGTCTGGGCGGCGGATTTGGCGGCAAGGACGGGATCACCGTGCAGGGGTTTTTGGCATTGGCTGCAATGCACAGTGGCGGCCGGCCGGTAAAACTCTGGTATTCGCGCGAAGAAAGCATCCTGGCCGGGACCAAGCGGCACCCGCTGCAGGCGGAGTATACGCTGGGCTGCAATCAGGCGGGCCAGCTACAGGCTTTGTCGGCCCGTCTATTGTTTGATACCGGTGCTTATGCCTCGCTCGGCTCGGAAGTATTCGCCCTGGCGATGGAAAATGCCGGCGGCCCTTATCGAATCCCCAACGTGGCGATTGCGGGCGCGGTTGTCTATACCAACAATCCTATTTCCGGCGCGTTCCGCGGTTTTGGCGTGCCCCAGGTTGCGGCGGCGATGGAACAGGCTATCGATGAACTGGCCCGGGTTGGCGGCTTTGATCCGCTGGAACTGCGGCGGCAAAACGCCGTCGTGCGCGGCGATGTCTCGCCGACAGGCGTCAACCTGACCGGGACGGTGGGAATCCGCGAATGTCTCGATACGCTGGCGCGCCATCCGCTCTGGCAACAGCGGCAAAGCTGGCTGTCGGCGGCGCCGCGTTTCAAACGCCGCGGCATCGGCATCGCGGCTGTAGCGCAGAGCATCGGTTATGGACCGGCGATTGCCGACTGCGGCAATGCAAAACTGGAACTTCTCGCGGACGGACGGCTACGGGTCTATGTCGGCGTAGCGGATATGGGGCAGGGCAACGCCAGCACCTACGCGCAGATCGCCGGGCATATCCTCGGCCAGCCGCTGGAATCGATGGAATTGGTGTTCCCGGACACGGCGCGGACGCTGCCGTCGGGTTCGGCTTCGGCCAGCCGGACGACGTTTACCTACGGCAATGCGATGATCCGGGCGGCTGAACTGCTGGGCGAGCGGATTAAAGCCCGGGCGGCGCTGATGGTTTCGTATCAGCTGCTGCACAGCGTGAAGCTGGAAGATATGGCATTACTGCCGGGGCGGTTGCTGCATATGCCTTCCGGGCGCAGCCTGCCCCTGCCGCTCGTGGCAACGTTGATGGATGCGACAGAACGCATGGCGACCGCCACCTATACTGCGCCGGTCAATGACCAGCCGCTCGCCAGCGGCGAAAATCTGCGCAAGCATGGATTTCCCCATCGGATCGCCTCCTATGGCGTGCAACTGGCGGCGCTGGAAGTGGACACGTTGACAGGCGAAACCGAGGTCTGTGAACTGCTGAGCTGCATCGACGCCGGGCGGGTGCTGAATCCCCAGCTGTACGAACAGCAGGTGCAGGGCGGCGCGGCACAGGGACTGGGCTATGCTTTGTTCGAAGAATTTACCGTCGAGCAGGGCCGGATCAAGACCGGCGATTTCAGCAGCTATATTTTGCCGACCTCGCTAGACATTCCCGACATGCTGACCGTGCCGGTCAGTTCGCATGAACCAGCTGGACCGTTTGGCATGAAAGGCATCGGCGAAATCGGCATTGACGGCGTGTTGCCGGCGGTCGCCAATGCGCTGGCGGCGGCGACCGGCCAGCGGATTGCCGGCGATGCGCTGACGGCAGAGAAAGTGCTGGCTGCGCTGCGGCAGACCGGACAGGAGGCCATGCCATGATAATATCGTTTACTTTGAATGGACAATCGGTGTCGCTGGAGACGGCGGCGGACCGTCGGGTGGTCGATTTGTTGCGCGAAGACCTGAAACTGGGCGGGACCAAAGAGTGTTGCGGTTCCGGCGAATGCGGCGCCTGCACGATTCTGGTCGATGGACAGAGCCAGCTGTCGTGTCTGATGCTGGCGGCGCAGCTGCAGGGGCGTAGCATTATCACAATCGAAGGCGCGGCGGCAGAGGCTGACGCGGCAGTCGTGCAGCAGGCGTTTGTCGAACATGGCGCAGTGCAGTGCGGTTTTTGCACGCCGGGGATGATTTTGGCGACGCTAGACTTGCTGCGGCGGATTCCCCAGCCGAGCCGTGAACAGGTCCGCCATGAACTGAGCGGCAATCTATGCCGCTGCACCGGTTACCAGAAAATCATCGACGCGGTGATGGCGGCGGCTGCCAGCCTGAAAGGGGGGCAGCGCTGATGCAGGTTTTGTTTCCCCGGACCATTAAAGAACTGCAGACGCTGCTGGTTGAGATTCCCCAGGGCCGGATCATGGCCGGCGGCACCGATCTGCTGGTCCAGCTGCGACAATCTAGGCAGCAGATTACGGCCGTATTTTGCCTGGAGCAACTGGCCGCGTTGCAACAGACTGGCTGGCAGCAAGATGAATTTTGTATCGGCGCGGCGGTGACGCAGCAGCAACTGCTGGACAACGCCGTGATTCGAACAGAATATTGCGGTCTATATCAGGCGCTGAATGAATTGGCGTCGCCGCCGATCCGCCATGCGGCGACATTGGTCGGCAATATCTGCTCGGCTTCACCGGCGGCGGACAGTTTGCCGCCCTTGGTTGTGATGGACGCCCAAGTTGACATTGTCGGCCCGGCGGGATGCCGTACGATGCCAATAGCCGGTTTCATCAGCGGTCCGGGGAAAAACTGCCTGCAACCGGGCGAGTTTGTCAGAACCGTCCGACTGCCGCGCCTGCCGCAAGGGCTGGTTTCGAGCTACCATAAAGTCGGCAAACGCAAAGCGATGGCGATTGCCGTGGCCAGTCTGGCGGCGGCGTACCGATTGTCGGCCGACGGGGAAGTAGCGTGGATTCGGTTGGCCTGGGGTAGCGTCGGTCCGACGGTGATCCGCTCCAGCAAAGTGGAAGAATTTATCTGCGGCAAACCGCTGACGGAAGAGGTGTTGCGGCAAGCCGGCGAATTGGCGCGGCAGGCGGTAAGCCCGATCGACGATGTCCGGGCCAGTGCCGACTACCGGCGCAGTCTGGCCGGCAACCTACTGTTGCGATTGTTGCCAGGCGCTGCTGCAAGGGAGGGATAAACGATGCCGAATCAACACAGAGTTGAGCTGCAGATGCCATTTCGGCCGGAATATCTGCCCCTGGCGACCGGTTGCGTCGAACAGGCGGTCCAGGCCTACGGCATGGGCCGGGGCGAAGCGATGCACCTGGCGCTGGCGGTGGAAGAGGTCTATTCGTTTCTGGCAAACCGGACGACGCCTGGACAGAGGCTGCGACTCAGTTGCCGGTTCGCCGGCTACTACGCGGAAGTGGTCTGCCGGTTCCAGCGCGGTGCTCTGCCGGTAGAAGCGTTCAATATCACGGCGACGGTTTCTTCCGACGACGAAAAGTCACTCGATGAGATGGGCCTGCTGCTGGCGGCGCGGACGGTCGATCAATTGCGGATATCTGCCGAGGATTCGGAGATGGGCGTACATTTTATCAAACAAAAAGTATATCCGCCGGTCAAGGAGGTTTTGCCGGACTTTGCCGCGACCGGGCCATTTCGATTGACTGAGCCGGAGGCCGAGCAACTGAAGCAGTTTGCCGTAAGGGTTTGCTCACGGTATGGCGCCAAGACTCCGCCGCCTTTCCAGTATCCCGGCAAACTCGTTGATATGGTCCGGTTCGGTGAATATGGCGCCGCCTTGCTGGTCGATGGCAAAGGGAATGTTGGCGCCGGGATGTTGTGGCATAGCCGCGACAAGATGGCGGAGGCCTATGGTCCGTTCGTTTTCTGCGATCAACCGCAGCTGGCGACGCAGGGTTTGGAAGCCTGTCTGGCGAAGTTAGCCAGACAGGGGCTGCTTTGCCTGGTGGTGCAGCAGCCGCCAGCCGAAATGCCGGAGGGTTTTTTTGAGCCGCTCGACGCGTCAGGTTCGGTGTTGTATCGACAACTGGAAGACGACAACGGCAGCCTGGCCTACATTCACCCTGCCGTCGCCGAGTTTTACCGGGCAGAAGCCCAGCGGCTGTTTCTGCCGCGCCAGTTGCATACCGCCCTGCGCCAGGGCGAAGCAGGGTCGCCCCGTTCAGCGTTTTCCGTCCGGATGAACCGGCCAGCCGGCCAGGTCGTGCTGACGGCGCTCTGGGTAGGCGATGACGCTGCCGTCGTATTGCAACAGCATGTGGCGGCGTTGCGCCAAGCCGGGTTTGACGAAATCACTTTCCAACTCGATGCCGGTGAAGCAAGCCAGGCCGAGCTGGGCCCGGCGTTATTGGCCAGCGGCTTTGTCCCGCGCTATATTTTGCCATGGGGTGGCAGGGGCGACGTTCTGGTCTGGACGCAGCGAGAGGAGGCGTAAGCAGTGGCCGGTTCTTTTCCGCCGCTGGAAACGCTGGTGCCCCGCCATATCCAACATATCGAACCCTACATCCCCAGCAAGCCTGATGACGTGTTGCGGCAGATGTTCGGTTGCGAACGGATTTATCGCCTGAACAACAATGAAAACGCCCTGGGGCCTTCGCCGAAAGCGCTGGAGGCGCTGGCAGCCATGGAGTTGTTCCAGGCCTCGGTCTATCCGAGCGGCGATGCCTTTCACTTGCGGGCAAAGCTGGCTGAACAGTTCGGTCTTTCGCCGGATTCGTTCATCGTCGGCAATGGCGCCAACGAGGTGATTGCGTTCGTAATCAAGGCGTTTTGTCAGGAAGGCGACAACATCATCACTGGCGACAAGACTTTCGCCGTGTATGAGTGGGTGGCCGAGTTTTCCGGTTATGAAGCGCGATTGGTTCCACTCGGCGAGGATTACGGCTTTGACGCCGAAGCGATGCTGGCGGCGATTGACGCGCGGACCAAAGTGCTGTTCCTCTGCAGTCCCAACAATCCGACCGGCAGTTACTGGAACGAAGCAAAACTGCGCCGGTTTCTTGACCGGATCGATGGCCGGCAGATCGTGGTGCTGGACGAAGCCTACTGCGAGTTTGTCGAAGCGGCTGATTTTCCCGACGGGATGAAGCTGCTCAGCGAATACCCCAATCTGCTGGTATTCCGGACGTTTTCCAAGATGTTTGCGTTGGCGGGGCTTCGGATCGGCTTCATGGCGGGCGCGGAGAAGCTGATTGACGTGGTTCGCCGCACCTGCGTCGTGTATTCGGTGAACAGCTTTGCCCAGCAAGCGGCGATCGGCTCGCTGGAGGATGCGGCGCAACACATCGACAAGACCCGGGCGATGGTGCGGCAGGCCAGGGCGTTTCTCGGCTGCGAGCTGGATAAACTGGGCTTGTTTCATCTAGCCGGAGAAGCCAACTATATGATGATTCGCCTGCCGATGAGCGATACGCTGGCCTACCGCAAACTGATGACGCAGGGCCTGATGGTTCGTTCGATGACCGGGTTTCGCTTTCCCAATCACATTCGGGTTACCCTGGGAACCTTGCCGGTGATGGAGAAGTTGGTGGAGGGCCTGAAGAAAATATTGCCGGGCTGAGCATATTATTGAATATAAAATGGAGCGTGAACAACAATGAATGTAAAAACACAAGAAGAAAAGGGTTATTGGGTAGTGAAGCTGGAGGGCCGTCTGGATATCAGCAATTCCAGCCAGTTCGAACAGGACTGCATGAACTGGATCGAGCAGGGACAACGCAAGTTCATCCTTGATCTCGGCGCGCTCGAATACATCAGCAGCGCCGGCTTGCGCAGCATCCTGGCCGCCACCAAGAAGTTGAAGGCGCAGAACGGTAGCCTGGCCCTTTGCTCACTGAGCGGATTGGTCGAAGAAGTGGTGACGGTATCGGGATTTGACAACATTCTGCAGGTATTTGCTGATTTGGACCAGGCGATGAAGGAGGCGTAAGCGGCATGGAAACAGTGGAACGGACTTTTGTCGCCAGCCTCGACACGATTCCGGCGATGATCGAGTTTGTTGCCTCGACTGCCGAAACATTCGGCGTTCACCCCAAACGGGTCATGCATCTGGAACTGGCGGTAGAAGAAGCGACTGCCAATATCTGCAGTTATGCCTATGAAATCCCGCCCGGCGAAGTCACGATCAAAATCAGCCGTGAACCGGAGTTGTTCCGGATCGAACTAATCGATTCGGGGGTGCCGTTTGACCCGATGGCGATGGAAACGCCCGATCTGAAGGCGGAGCTGGAAAGTCGCCAGGTCGGGGGACTCGGCGTGTTTTTGATCCGCAGGATGCTCGACGATGTCCATTACAGCCGCAGCGGAGCGCAAAACATCCTGTCGCTGGCTGTTCGTTATGGCGAAAAATAGCTGCTGGGCGGCAAAACTGGCGCTGGGGTTCTTTGGCATTTGCCTGCTTGCCGCTGGCCTGGCCCGGCCGGTTTTAGCCGCTGCGCCGCAGCCGGTGCGGTTGATGCTGCAATGGAGCCACCAGGCGCAGTTCGCCGGTTACTATGTCGCACTGGAAAAAGGCTTTTATAAACAGCAGGGGCTGGATGTCAGCATCATCCCCGGCGGTCCGGGGCTGGACCCGGCCGATTTCCTGATTCGCGGCGAAGTCGATTTTGCATCCCTGTGGCTCAGCACGGCGCTGACCCGCAGTGAACAGTCGGTGCGGCTGGCGCAGGTGGCGCAGATCGTCAATGCTTCGAATCTGGTGCTGATCACCCGCAACGAAGATCAAATCAACCGACCGGCCGAGTTGTCCGGGCGCAAGATCAGCATCTGGGGCGGCGATTTCCGTGCGCCCTATTTGGCCTGGCTGCAGTCGGTCGGTGCTACGCCGCAGATTTTTCCGCAGTATTACTCGGTCAACCTGTTTTTGCTGAAGGGCGTGCAAGCCTGCTCCGCCATGTATTACAACGAAGTGCACATGGTGTATCAGACCGGGATTGACATGGAAGAGTTGAAGTTGTTTTTTTTGCAGGAAGACGGCTTTGGTTTTCCTGAAGACGGAATCTACACGACCCAGGAACGGTTTCGCAAAAACCCCGAGCTGGCGCGCAAGTTTCGTGAAGCATCGCTGCAAGGCTGGCGTTATGCGGCCGATCACCAGTCCGAGGCGCTGGATATCGTGATGCAATATGTCACGCGGGACAAGGTGCTAACGAACCGGCCTCACATGAAATGGATGCTGGAAAAGATTTTGCGTAGCGTGATTCCTGATGCCCAGGACCGCTGGACGTTTGGTAGCTTGTCGCGGCAAGATTATGCCCGGACGGTGCAGGTGATGACCGAGCAGGGAATGATCCGCAGCGCGCCGAGCTATGAGGAATTCACGGCAGGAGGGCTGGGTTATGTTCCGTAAGTGGAGTATCGCCTGGCGGCTGTCCGTGTCGGTGCTTCTGGCGTCAGTGCTGATTTTGTCGGCGGTGATCGGCTACGGCTATATCATCGCCAGCCAGATTCTCGAGCAGGAACTGGAGGCAAAGGCTCGGCAGATGGCGCGGGCCACGACGGGCCGGATCGAATTGGTCGAAGTTGCGGCGCGCAAGATAGTCGACGGCATGGATGGCCGTCTGGAAAATTACCCGCCGACTGACAAGGAAGTTCTGTTTAGCTTGTTGGAACGGCTGGTGAGGGATAACGAGGAGATTTACGGCGCCACGGTCGCGCTGGAACCGGGCGCGTTCGGCTATAGCAAGGATTATACCGCTCCCTATGTCTACCGTTCCTGGAACCAGCTGGTACGCGACGATCGCGGTAAACATGCCACGCCTTACTTTGTACAGGATTGGTACGCGATTCCCCAGTTGATGCAGCGGCCGGTCTGGATTGAACCGTATCGGGCCGAGGGCCGCGGCGATGTGCTGATGGTGACCTATGCTTCGCCAATGATCGATGCGCAGGGCAAGTTTC
>CAZYJK010000030.1:12782-17343 GCA_964647865.1 uncultured Veillonellaceae bacterium
CACGATGTTTTCCGGCCAGCATGGCTGGTTGTTGTATCAACCGATATCCGCCAACGGCTGGTCGATCGGCATTTTCTTTCCCGAGGCTGAACTGATGGGAAAAGTCGCCGAACTGAGCCGCATCGAAGCGATGATCGCCATTATCGGCTTTTTGCTGTTGATTCCGGTGATTTTGTTGATTGCCCGTTCGATTACCGGTCCGCTGCGCAAACTGGCCGAATCGACACGGATTTTGGCCGCCGGTAGTCTGGACGCGCCATTGCCGCAGATCGCCGGCGATGACGAAGTGGCCCGCCTGGCGAAATCGTTCGTCGTGATGCGGGATGAACTGAAGACGCACATCACGATGCTGGAAGTGGCCGCGACCTCCAAAGAGCGGATCGAAAGCGAGCTGCGGATTGCCCAGCGTATCCAGATGGAACTGGTGCCGAAGACGTTCCCACCGTTTCCCGACCGCGACGATTTTGAACTGTATGCGATGATGACGCCGGCCCGGGAAGTCGGCGGCGATTTCTACGATTTCATGATGCCGGACCCCGATCATCTGTGGATTGTTATCGGCGACGTTTCAGGCAAAGGAATTGCCGCGGCGCTGTTCATGGCAGTGACACGGACGTTTTTGCGGGCGTTTTTCCACGAGGAAAAGTCGCCTGGCAAAGTTTTATACCGGGTCAATAACGAACTGGCGCGCAACAACGAAGCCAGCATGTTCGTGACCTTGTTCTGCGGCGTGCTGCATCTGCCCTCCGGAAATTTCCGCTGGGCCAACGCCGGGCATAATCTGCCGCTGCTGCTAGCAGCGGATGGAGCGGCGTCGTTCCTGCCGAAAACCAGGGGCGTGGTGGCGGGGGCAATGGAAGATATCCAGTTCACCGAAGCGGAGATGGTGCTGACGGCTGGTGACAGTCTGTACCTGTACACGGATGGCGTCAATGAAGCGATGAACGCAGCGGAGCAGTTGTTTGGCAATGACCGGATGCAAGCGTCTCTGGTCCGTTATGGACAGGCCGGTTGCGTGGCGATGGTCGACGGGATTTCCCGCGAACTGAGCGAGTTTGTCGACGGGGCCGAGCAATCGGACGACATCACGATGCTGGCGCTGCGTTACAGCGGGCCAAGTGGAGGTTGAACAACAAGATGGAAAAAATCAACGCCGGCATTGTTGGCATCGGCGTGTGTCTGCCGCAGCGAGTGCTGACCAATGACGAACTGGCGCAAATGGTGGATACGAATGATGCCTGGATTCAGGAACGAACCGGCATCCGCGAGCGGCGCATCGCCGCAACGGACCAGGCTGCCTCAGACCTGGGGGTCGTCGCGGCGCGTGAAGCATTGGCAAATGCCGGAGTGACGGCGCAGGAGATTGACCTGATTATTGTGGCGACAGCGACTTCGGATATGCAGTTTCCGGCGACCGCTTGCGTCATTGCGGAAAAATTGGGGCTCGATACGACGCCGGCCTTTGATGTTTCGGCAGGTTGTACCGGGTTTATCTATGCGCTGACGATCGGTAGCCAGTTCATCGTCAACCGGTTTTACCGCAGGGTGCTGGTGATTGGCGCCGAAGTGCTGTCGAAGGTGACGAACTGGACCGATCGCGAGACGTGTATTTTGCTGGCGGATGGCGCCGGCGCGGTGGTGCTGGGGCCGGTGGCGGCGGACCAGGGAATATTGTCGATGAAACTGGGGGCCGACGGCGAAGGCGGCAAAGAGCTTTCCCTGCCTGCGGGCGGTTCGCGGTTGCCGCTGACGATGGAAGGGCTGGCGGCGAACCTGAACAAGCTGCACATGAACGGCTCGACAGTGTTCAAATTTGCGATGAGAATGCTGCCGGAAGTGACAGGACAGGCGCTGGAACTGGCCGGGCTGAAACCGGAGGATGTCGCCCTGTTCGTGCCGCATCAAGCGAATTTGCGGATCATCGAGGCGGCGGCGAGGCGGATGGATCTGCCGCTGGAAAGGTTCATGGTGAATATAGATCGCTATGGCAATACCTCATCAGCTTCGATTCCGATTGCGCTGCACGAAGCGCTGGCAACCGGGCGGATCAAGCCGGGCGATGCGGTGGTGCTGACAGGGTTTGGCGCCGGACTGACCTGGGGCGCGGTGGTGCTGCGCTGGGGCGGCGATAATTCTCGGGAAAGCGGTGAGGCTTAGGGCATGGAAAAAATAGCGGTTGGCATTGTGGGCACTGGTATGTGCGTGCCGGAAAAAATTCTTACGAACGCTGAATTGGCCGGCATCTTGAATGTCAGTGAAGAATGGATCGAAACGATGTCCGGTATCCGGCAACGACACATTGCGGCGCCGGGGCAGTCCGCTTCGGACCTGGGGCTGGTGGCCGCGCAGCGGGCGCTGGACCGGGCCGGTGTTGCGGCGAGTGAACTGGACCTGATCATCGTGGCAACAGTGACGCCGGATACGCAGTTTCCCTCGACAGCCTGCCTGATCGGGCAGCGTCTGGGTCTTGTGGGTACGCCGGCGTTCGACCTGACGGCGGTTTGTTCGGGCTTTGTCTATGGAGTGACGGTGGCCGAGCAGTTTATCCGTAGCGGTTTATATCGTACGGTGCTGGTGGTCGGCTGTGAAGTGGTATCGTCAGTGACCAACTGGGCGGATCGCGATACCTGCCTGCTGATCGGTGACGGCGCAGGCGCGGTGGTGTTGCGCCAGGTCCCAGCCGGCTATGGGATATTGTCGGCGACGCTGGGGGCGGATGGTTCGGGCGGCAAGTACATGATGGTGCCTGCCGGCGGCTCGCGCGAACCGGCCACAGCGGAGGTGCTGGAACAAAAGCGCAACAAGATGCAGATGAACGGGTCGGAAGTATTCAAATTTGCGATGAAAAAACTACCGGAAGCGACCGAACAGGCGCTGGCGCTGGCAGGTCTTGGCGTAGGCGATTTGAAATTGATCATTCCGCATCAGGCCAATCGGCGAATCATCGAGTCGGCGGCCCGCTGGATGGACTTGCCGCTGGAAAAATTTATGATTAATGTCGAGCGTTATGGCAACACTTCGGCGGCCACGATTCCGATTGCGCTACATGAGGCGCTGGAGACCGGCCGGATCGAATCGGGAGATTTGATTGCGCTGACCGGCTTTGGCGGCGGCCTGACCTGGGGCTCGCTGATTATCCGCTGGCTGTAGTCGCGCAAAACAGACAGAGGGGGCCAACTCAATTGCTTCAGCCGTAACAGCGGTTGTGGGAATAAAAAACAGAGAAGAAAGGAAGAATGCAAATGACTACACTGGAAAAAGTACGCGCCGTTATCCTGAAAATGAAAAAGAAAAACATCACCGAGGCCGACCTGAAACCGGAAGCGCTGCTGGTGGGGGACCTTAAACTGGACTCGATCGATATGGCGGAAATGCTGGTATTGGCCGAAGAAGCGTTTGGCCTGAAAATTTCCGACGATGACGTAAAAAACCTGACCACAATTGCCTCGGCTGTCGAATATCTGGACAAGCGGTTGGCCAAATAGTTTTTACAGAGCGATAGAAGAAGAGGGGCTGACGGGTGATGGAAGAAATGCTTCAAGTCGTGACGGTGGATGCCGGCAATGCCGATAAGGTGGCGACAATCTTTCGCGTCCTATACGGAGAAGATTTCCCGGTGCGCGATGTGTACCAACCGGAAGTTCTCTGGCGCGAGATTCAAGCCGGACGATTGGCGGCGGCACTGGCGATTGACGGCGCGAATCGGCCGGTAGGCTATATTTCTTTCTTCACGCCGTCGCCCAACCCTCGCCTATGGGAAGCAGGCAATCTGTTGGTGGACCCGGACTATGCCCATACGAATGTTGCCGGAATGCTGACGGGTTTTTACTTTAACCCGCAACATAATGAGCTGCAAAATTGTGATGGGATTTTTAGCCAAGCAGTTTGCTGCCATTACTATACCCAGGTAAGCGGCAACAAGGCCGGCATGGCCGATTGCGCGCTGGAACTGGATTTGCTGGACGGCGCCAGCTTCAAGGACGGCAAGAGCAACAAGGCCGGTATGGCCCGCGTGTCCTGTGTGCTAAGTTTCAAGGAGATGTCTGCTCCAGCGACTGCGCCGCAGTATCTGCCGGCTCGCTATGAGGAAAAATTGAGGCAATTAGCCGCGCCGCTACGGCCAAGAAAATTTTTGCCATCGACGGAGACGCTGCCGTTGGCGGGGGATACGCTCCGCGCAGATAAGTATTATGAACTCGCCAGGAGCTGGAAGATGACGGTGCCCTTTATTGGCGCTGACTGGGAGATGGTCGTGGCGGAGCTGCTGCCAGAAGCGAAGCGGCGCGGCGTGGTCAGTCTGCAGGTGGTGCTGAATACGGGCTGTCCGGCGATTGGCGCGGCGACCGAACTGCTGAGAACGCAGGGGTTTTTCTTTGGCGGACTGGCGCCGCGCTGGTTTGGCGCAGATGGCGTGATGATGCAACAGCTGTTTGACAGCGAGCCGGATTATGAGGAGACAAAACTGTATTCACAGGAGGCCAAGGACCTGATGGCGTTTATCAGGGCGGACAAGGCCGCGCTGGCGGCGGAAATGGGAAGGCGGCAAGAGAACTGACGCGCG
>CAZYJK010000031.1:0-14649 GCA_964647865.1 uncultured Veillonellaceae bacterium
GTCACTGGCGGCGCCCGCAGCGGTAAAAGCCGTTTCGCCGAACAGCTGGCTGACAGCTTTGATCAGCCGGTAGCCTATATCGCCACCGCTGAAGTGTGGGACCGGGAAATGGCGGAGCGGGTGGAGCTGCATCAGCAGCGGCGACCTGATCACTGGACGACGTTTGAAGCGCCGCAGTCGGCAGAACAGGCAATCCGACAGGCAGCTGACCAGGTTGGCGCAATCTTGTTCGACTGCTTGACCGTTTATACCAGCAACTGCCTGTTGGCCTTGCCGGAATCGATGACAGCCGGGCAGCGCCGCGAACAGGTGCTGGCAGCGTTGGAGAAAGTGATTTCGGCTGCGCTTCAGTTTAACGGGACCGTCATTTTTGTTACCAATGAAGTGGGTGACGGTATTGTGCCGGACAACCGCCTGGCCCGCGAATTCCGCGACCTGGCCGGACTGGTGAACCAAAAGGTGGCGCAGGCCGCCGACGAGGTGTATCTGGTGGTTTGCGGACTGCCGGTCGAAATTAAGAGCAGGGCACTGTTTCCCATAGGAGGCAAGCAATAATGGCAAAAACGATCATGTTTCAGGGAACCAGTTCCCATGTCGGCAAAAGTATCCTGACCACTGCGCTGTGCCGGATTTTCAAGCAGGACGGCTACCGGGTGACCCCGTTCAAGGCGCAGAACATGGCGCTGAATTCGTATGTGACGCCGAGCGGCGGCGAGATGGGCCGAGCGCAGGTCGCCCAGGCTGAAGCGGCCGGACTGGAGCCGGCAGTGGAAATGAACCCTGTATTGCTGAAACCAACCGGCAATTCACGTTCACAGGTTATCGTCATGGGCCGGCCGATCGGCGTGATGTCCGCGTCGGAATATCATGCCGGCTATAGCAAAAAATTGCTTGGTGTGATTGGCGACTGCCTGGACGAACTGCAACAGCGCTATGACATCGTGGTGATCGAAGGGGCCGGCAGTCCGGCCGAAGTGAACCTGAAGGCGAATGACATCGTCAACATGCGGATCGCCCTGATGGTCCAGGCGCCGGTATTTCTGATCGCCGATATCGATCGGGGCGGCGCGATTGCCTCCGTGGTCGGTACGATCAGTCTGCTGGAACCGGAGGAACAGGACCGGGTGCAGGGGATCATTCTGAATAAATTCCGCGGCGACATCAACTTGCTGCGGCCGGCTTTCGACATCATCCTGGCCAAAACCGGCAAACCGGTGGTCGGCGTGATTCCGCATCTTGAGAATATCGGCATCGACGACGAAGATTCGGTGTCGCTTGATGACAAAAAGAACCAGGCTGGCCGGGATTTGGAAATCGCCGTGATCCGGCTGCCGAAAATCAGCAATTTCACCGACTTTGACGTTTTGTCCCGCGAACCGGACGTTTCGCTGCGCTATGTGCGGCAGGGAGAAGCGTTGGGCCAGCCGGACCTGATTATTTTGCCGGGAAGTAAGAACACGACCGAGGATTTGCTGTATCTGAAAGAACAAGGATACGAAGCCGAAATCCAGGCGCTGGCAGCACAGGGGACGCCGGTGATTGGTATTTGCGGCGGCTATCAGATGCTGGGGCAAAAACTACTGGACCCGCTGCACACCGAATCGGATTTGCCGGAGCTGGCTGGCTTGGGCTTGTTGCCGGTGGTGACGACGTTTGCCGCTGAGAAGTTGACTGATCAAGTGGAGGCGATGCCTGGCGGTGGACGGACGTTTCTCGACACTGCGCCGTCGAGTGATCGTTTGCGCGGCTATGAAATCCATATGGGCCGGACCGAGTTTGTCGGCCCGGTGCAACCGGCTTTTTCCATCGTGCAACGCTCCGGTGAGCCTGTCGAATCGGCAGATGGCGTGGTCAGCGACAATGGTCTGGTGCTGGGGACTTATCTGCATGGCATTTTTGACAACGACGAGTTCCGTCGCTCAGTCCTTGATGCGCTGCGGCTACGCAAGGGGTTGCCTGCCCTGTCCGGCGGATCGCCGAAGTATTCCGAGCAAAAAGAGGCCGCCTATGACCGGCTGGCCGACTTGGTGCGGGCCAATCTGGACATGGCGGCGATCCGCCGCGTGATGGGCCTGCCGCTGTGATGGTTCCGGCCTGGCTTTACCCATTGTCGCTGCTGTTTGATACGCTAATCGGCGATCCCCGTTCCCGACTGCATCCGGTCGCCCTGCTCGGCAGCCTGATTGCCTGGTTGGAAGGTCTGTTGCTGGTGAACGGCGATGTTGCCTGGCAAAAACGGCTCAAAGGGGCAGTGCTGGTCACAGTGGTATTGGCGACGGCTTACGGCCTCAGTTGGCTCTTGATCCGGCAACTGGCGGTTTGGTTCCACCCGACGGCAGTGTTGCTGCTGGAAGCCATTTTGCTGTCCTTCACCATTTCGCCGCGCAGCCTGGCCCAGGCCGGCCTGCAGATCCGCCGCAGCCTGCTGGCGGGCGATGTTGCCGACGCGCAGCGGCAGGTCGGGATGATTGTCGGCCGCGATACGCACAATCTCGATGAACGGGAGATTACCCGGGCGACGGTGGAAACGATGGCGGAAAACATTGTCGATGGGATTATCTCGCCGTTGTTTTACGCCTGGCTGGGCGGCGTGCCTCTGGCAGTCCTTTACCGGGCCGTGAACACGATGGATTCGATGATCGCCTACCGCAATGCAAAGTATGGCGATTTCGGCATGGTGGCCGCCCGGGTCGATGATCTGTTCAATTATATTCCCGCGCGGGTAACCGGCGTATTGGTGGTGATTGCCGCCGGTTTGCTCGGACGTGATGCGGCTGGGGCGGCGCGGGCGATTTGGCGCGATGCGGCCAAACATCCCAGCCCCAACAGCGGAATCAGCGAAGCCGGAGTGGCCGGTGCGCTGGGCATCCAGCTCGGCGGGATGAATTATTACGGCGGGATCGCTTCGCAGCGGGCCACCATGGGTACGCCGCTACAGCAGCTAAGGGCCGCTCATATCGGCCAGGCGGCGCAGCTGGTCTACGCGGTGACGTTGCTGTTCTGCGGACTGATTACCATATTGGGGTATTTCGGCCACCAACGCTGGTGGGTGGTTTAATTTTAGGAAAGTGGGCGGTTGCGGCCATGTTGAACGAATTCATCACCGCATTGCAGTTTTTGACCCGGATCCGTCTGGTGCGCGAACCAGCCTGCGATGAGCAGTCGTTTGGCCGCAGCGTGGCCTTTTTTCCGTTGGTCGGCGTGGTGGCGGGCGCGATTCTTGCCCTGGCTGCGCTGGCAACCGGCGGTTGGCTGCCGGCAACTGTCCGAAGCAGTCTGTTGGTTTCGTTGTGGATTTTCATCACCGGTGGTTTGCACTGTGACGGTCTGATGGATACGGCGGACGGAGTGCTGTCCGGTCGGTCGCCGCAGCGAATGCTCGAAATCATGAAAGACAGCCGGGTCGGTGCGTTCGGTGTTGTTGCGATGATTCTGCTGGTGCTCTGGAAATGGTCTTTGATACACGACATGCCGGCTTCGCTTTTGGCGCCGGCTTTGATTTCAATGATGGCCTTTGGACGCTTCGGCATGGTGCTGGTGATCCTGCGGTTCCCCTATGCACGGGAAGAAGGCATGGGCAAGGCATTTTCATTGTATGCAGGTCGCCGTTCTCTGTGGATCGCCGTATTGACGGTGTTGTTGCTGCTGGCGGCACTGTGGTTGTTTTCCGGCGCGCTGGTTGCCGGTTGCGCTGCAGTTGCGGCGCTGGCTTCGGCCGGATTTGCGCTGCTGTTCGGCAGCTGGCTGACCGGCAAGTTGGGCGGCCTGACCGGCGACATGTACGGTGCGGCGGCTGAACTCGCTGAAGTGGTTGCATTGCTGGCATTTATCCTGTCGGCTTACATAAAATGAACGAGGTGGATCAGTGAAAGCGATCGTCCGTTGTCCCGGCTCCTGCGGTGAATTGGTGCAAGGTACTGCAGCAGGCATGAATTTTTTGGTTACCTGCCCGGTCACCGTGTATTCGCAGGTGTCGGTGGAGTTGTCGACTGAACGGAAAACCGACCTGCAGGCCGGCGACAAGACCCTGCAGGCGGTGCGCCGGACATTGGAATATCTCGGCTTGCCCTGGCAAAACGTCGAGGTGCGGATTGAATCGGACTTGCCACTTGGCAAGGGAATGGCATCAAGCAGCGCCGACATCAGCGCCGCCTGTCTGGCCACCGCTTTGGCGGCCGGTCGCCGGATCGACCCGCAGGCGATTTGTGATATTGCGCTGGGCATTGAGCCGACGGATGGAATTTTTTTGCCAGGAATCACCCTGATCGATCATGTGAGCGGAAAAGTGCGTCGCCCACTGGGCCAACCGCCGGCAATTTCGCTGGCGATCTTTGATGCCGGAGGCGAAGTCGATACGATCGACTTCAATCAGCGCAGCGACCTGGCGCTGCTGAATCTGGCCAAAGAACCGCAGGTACTGGATGCCCTGCAGATGGTGGAAGAAGGACTGCGCACCGGAGACTGCGCCTTGATCGGCGAAGGCGCGACACTGAGTGCGCTGGCGAATCAGACGATTTTGTTTAAACCGGCGCTGGAAGGTATAATAGAACTGTCCCGTTCGTTTGGTGCGATCGGCGTGAATGCGGCCCACAGCGGCACGGTGATCGGCGTGATGTTTGCTGATGCGGCGGCTAAGGGGATAGGGGCATGCGTGGCGGAAATCCGCCGTCAATACCCCGATGTCCGCTATTTTACGCAGGCTCGTTTGACCAGCGGCGGACTGACGGTTGTGGAGGCCCCCGACTATGGAAAATGAGCTGATTCGCTATCACGGCGGCAACATTCATGCGGCTGCCCGCGACAGCGGTCTGGCGGCGACCGATTTTCTCGATTTTAGCGCGAACATTAATCCATTGGGCTTGTCGCTGCAGGTTCGTGCGGCGTTATTGGCGACCATGGATTTGGTTGTCGCTTACCCGGACCCGGATGCGGTAGCGTTGAAACAGTCGATTGCCGATACCTATAAGGTTCCCGGCGAGTGCATCGAAACAGGTAACGGGGCAGTGGAGCTGATTTATCTGCTTTGCCGGGCCTTGTCGCCTCGACGCGTCCTATTGCCTGCGCCGACGTTCGGCGAGTACGAGGCCGCCGCTTCAGCAGCCGGTTTGCCGATTGTCCGGTTGCCGCTGCCGGCCGATGACGGGTTCATTGCCGATCTTGCCGCCATCGGCGCGTCACTGCAGCGGGATGACGTCCTGTTTTTCTGCAATCCCAATAACCCCAGCGGCGCCATCATGACCTGCGAGCAATTGGCGCCCTTGCTTGCCCAGGCGGAGGCCGCCGGCGCACATGTGGTCGTTGATGAATCGTTCATCGATTTTCGGCCGTCAGAACAGGCCGAAAGTTGCCGGACGCTGATCGGCCGTTTTCGCAGTTTGTCGGTGCTGCATTCGTTGACCAAATTTCTGGCTGTGCCAGGGTTGCGGCTGGGCTTTCTACTGGCAGAACCGGATTTGGTCAGAAGGCTGTCGCTGCTGCGCGACCCCTGGAATGTGAATGTGATGGCCCAGGCGGCCGGAGTCGCCGGGCTGCAGGATTTGGCTTACCGACAGGAAACGGTGCAGTTGGTTGCTGAACAAAAGGACTGGCTGAAAAACGAACTGCAATCGATTTCTGGCGTGAAGCCGTTTGCCCCTTCCGTCAATTTTATATTGGCGGATATAGGCAGTACCGGCTGGAGCGCCGCTGCATTGCAGCAACGGTTGTGGGCGGACCGGATACTGATTCGCAATTGCGCCAGTTTTAGCGGACTGTCAGACCGCTACATCCGTCTGGCGGTGAAACGACCGGCGGAAAACCGGCAGTTGATTGCCAGTCTAAAATCGATAATAGGTAAGGAAGAGGAAGCATGACGACGATTTTTTTTATCAGGCACGGACAGACTCTCTGGAACAAGGCGTTAAAATATCAAGGACACAGTGACATCGCCCTGACCGAAGAAGGCTTGCAACAGGCCGAGCGGGTCGCGCGAAGACTGAGCAGGGAACCATTCGCCGCCATCTATAGCAGTGATTTGTCGCGGGCGGTCGTTACGGCGGAAAAAGTGGCCGAACATCACGCTCTACCGGTGGTGACGATGCCGGAATTCCGCGAGGTCGGCTTCGGCGCTTGGGAAGGCCTGAAATACGATCAGATTTATGCCAGTTGGTCGACTGAAATCGAAAAGTTCTTTCGCTCGCCAAGCCAGGTCGAAATACCGGGTGGCGAGACATTCCATGCGGTGAAGGCGCGGACCGATCGCGGCATCGCGGCGCTGCGGCAAAAGCATGACGGGGAATGCATCGCGGTGGTCTCGCATGGCGGCGCGATTCGCACGATCCTATGCTCGGCGCTCGGGGTTCCGCTTGACGCACTGTGGTCTTTCCGCCAGGACAATACAGCTGTAAATATTGTCGAATATGAGGAACGTCACAATATTCTCCGTCTGGTGAACGACGTCAATCACATTTATGATTGGGATTCGCTTGACCCCGAGCGATTGCCGGCCTACAATATAAATAAGAAATTCTAATGAATAGAGGTTTTTGCCATGGATACGGCGGAACAGATTCGTGGGATGTTGGGGCAAAAAGTCTGGGCGGTGGTCGGTGCGACTGACAATCCGGACAAGTTTGGCTACAAGATTTTCAAACTGCTGAAACAAGCAGGCTACAGGGTATTTCCGGTGAATCCCGGTCTCAAAACGGTTCTCGGCGAAACTTGTTATCCTTCGGTGACTGCTTTGCCGGTGAAGCCGGACGCAGTCAATTTTGTCGTGCCGCCCAAGGTGGGCGAGCCGATTGTTGGCGAATGCGCTGCGTTGGGCATTAAGAATGTCTGGCTGCAACCGGGCGCCAATGAAGACAACGTAGTGAATGCGGCCCGTAAGGCGGGACTCAACGTGATTGCCCAATCCTGTATTTTGGTCGAGGTGCGGCGGCAGGACGTTTTGATGTAAATTGGGCATTAGCCCAAAGAAGGAGGCAAAAACGATGGCAAAAGTAGAAGTGGTCAACAAAGACAGTTTCAAGGAAATGGTGCTGGAGGCCTCAACGCCGGTTCTGCTCGATTTTTATGCCAATTGGTGCGGACACTGCCAAAAACTGCTGCCGCTACTGGATGAAGTGGCGGTCGATATGGACGGCAAGCTCAGCGTGATGAAAGTGAATGTGGATGAGAATCGCGAATTTGCCCAGAAGTTTGAGATCAAAGGTTTGCCGACGATGCTATTGTTCAAGGATGGCGGCGAAATTGACCGACTGATTGGGTTTATGCCAAAAGAAAAAATCATCGAGAAAGTCAGCGCCAAACTGTAGCGATAATAACGATTCAGACAGAAAGAGCCGGCCCCTGTCCCTTAGTCTGCGCTACGGGATACGGGCCGGCTTTTTTGCATGCAATAATCGATAATGTTGTCGTTGCCTCTATTCGACGGCTTTGTTCAGGTCGGCGACGAGTTCATCGGCATTGATTCCGTGAGCCATTGCTCCCTGTTCGATATTCTCGAAGCGGGCCGCGATGCACCCCAGACAGCCCATGCCGAAATTCATGAATACTTCGGCAGTTTGCGGATATTTTTGCACGACATCGATAATGCTCATGGTTTTTTCAATGGTTGCCATGGACAACACCTCCTTTTGCTTAAAGTATACCATAGGCGAGAATCGTCTGTCTTGCTGGATTTTTTGATTTTGCTGGAGTAAAATATTCGTATTGAGCTGATGGATGATGGTGGGAGGGAAATATGACTGCTGCACTGGAAAAAGTGAAACGGGCCCTGGCGCCCTATCCTGATTTACAAATCGTGCTGTTTGACGAAAGCACGCATACTTCCGAACTGGCTGCCGCGGCAGTGGGGGTTGCGGTGGCGCAAATCGCCAAGACCCTGATGTTTTTGGCCGATGGAGCGCCGGTGTTGGTTGTTGCCTGCGGCGACCGCAAAATCAATACCAAAAAACTCGGCAAGGAATTGAACGCGAAAAAAGTTCGTTTTGCCGATGCGGACAGTGTTTTGCAGATTACCGGCTTTGCGCCGGGCGGGGTTTGTCCGTTCGGTCTGGATGACTCGATTACGATTTGTCTGGACCGTAGCCTTTACGATTACGAGGTCGTCTATGCGGCGGCCGGAACGGCGAACTCGGCGTTGCCAGTGGCACCGGAACGACTTCGCGAGATTTTGGCGGCCCGGGTTGTTGACGTAGCCCAGTAGGACTTTAGTCCTGACTTAAAATTTTTTTTCAAATCCTTCAATTTTTTGAAGGATTTTTTTTATGTTTTTAGAATTATAATACCGTAAAGTGGTTTGATGTGGTGTAATGTGGTGAAGGTGATTCGGGAAGGGGGTGGATAGATGTGTTCATGGGGGAATACCAGCATACGCTGGACGGAAAAGGTCGGCTGATTCTGCCGGCAAAGATTCGCGAAGGACTCGGTGAGACATTTATCGCAACCCGCGGTCTGGATGACTGCCTGTTCATTTATACCAGGGAAGAATGGGCCGCACTGGAAGGAAAACTGAAACAGTTATCGCTGGTAAAGCCCGAAGCACGGGCTTTTTCCCGCTATATTTTTTCCGGCGCGGCCGAACTTGAAGCCGATAAACAAGGGAGAGTGTTACTGCCGCCCAATCTCAGGGAATATGCCAAACTGGAAAAGGATGTCGTAGTCATTGGTGTGGCAAGTCGCGTCGAAATATGGGACAGAGAAGCCTGGCAAAAATACAATGAACGGATGGGCCCGACAGTGGAACAACTTTCTGAACAGCTGATCGACTTCGGTATTTGATGATGCCGGAGAATTTTCAACATGAAACGGTATTATTGCAAGAAAGCATTGATGGGATCGTAACCGACCCGGATGGGATTTACGTTGACTGCACGCTTGGCGGTGGCGGTCATTCCGCTGCGATACTGGAACGGTTGAGTCCGCAGGGGACGTTGGTCGGTTTTGACCGCGATCCGGCGGCTTTGATAGCGGCTACGGCGAAACTGGTCCGGTTTTCATCCCAGGTGCGACTGGTTCCGGGAAACTTTGCCGAGATTGACACGCTGTTGACTCGTCTGGGCATTGGTCAGGTCAATGGAGTCTTGTTTGACTTGGGGGTATCTTCGCATCAGCTGGATTTGCCGCAGCGCGGGTTTTCCTACATGAAAGAAGGTCCGCTGGATATGCGGATGGACCCTGCTCAGCCGTTGTCGGCTCTTCAGGTAGTTAACGAGTATTCCGAAGATGAACTGAACCGGGTGATCTTTGAATACGGTGAAGAACGCTGGGCCCGCCGCATTGCGAAATTTATCGTTGAAGCACGGCAGGCGAAGCCGTTGCAGAACACAGCCGAACTGGTAGAGGTCATCACGGCGGCAATTCCTGCGGCAGCCCGCCGGCAGGGGCCGCATCCGGCCAAACGGACTTTTCAGGCGATCCGGATTGAAGTGAACGGTGAACTGCGGATTTTGGCCGGCGCTCTGCAAAGCGCAATCGAGCGCCTTGCGCCCGGCGGCAGGATCGGTGTCATTTCATTCCATTCGTTGGAAGACAGAATCGTAAAGAATGTTTTTGCCGGGTTGCTCGGGCGCTGCACCTGCCCGCCACGGGCGCCGATTTGCACTTGTAATGCCAGAGCTGTGCTGGAGTTGCGCGGCAAGGCGTTGGCGCCTTCGGACGAAGAAGTGGAACGAAACCCCCGCTCACGCAGCGCAAAACTGAGAATTGCCGAGAAAATTGGACAGGGAGGCCAGAACGATGCCGCGAATCCATGAACGAAAAGAACTGTTGTTGCCTGAAAAGACCGAGCGTTGTTCTCTGGCGAAACCTCGTCGGTGCCTGCGCACCGAGTGTGTGATATCAGCGGTTGTTCTCGGCCTGTTGGCGATGTTTGTCACTTGGGGCAGTTCGTCGATCGTTAAGGCGGGGTATGAATTGGTCCAGACCAGGGCTTGCCTGACCAAAGCAGAAAAACAGAACGAGTTGTTGCGTATGGAGATGGCGCGGTTGAAATCGCCGCAACGGATTCAGGAAATCGCGGTCAACCAGTTGGGGATGATCAAACCGCAGGCGGTGTATATCGTAGCCAAAGAGACTAATGTGGCGAAAGCCGCCAGGCCGGTTAAGGCTAAAGAAGAAACCGTGGCGGCGCGAAGCTCGATCCTGTTTGGCAACGCCCGGGCCGAAGCGCATAAGGCAAGGTAGTGAAGAGGCAGGTGCGAACCTGCTTCTTTGTTTGGCGGTTACTGCAAAAAGTGATAAAATAAAGGCCATGGAATGATTGGCGGGAGGTTCAGATGAACTTTACATTGCAGGATGTTGCGGGGCGAATTCCCCAACTCCGCTGGCAAAACGCGCAGCAAGATAATCCGTTGATTTTGACCCTGGCCCACGATTCGCGTAAGGTGGAACCAGGGACTCTGTTTGTTTGCATTCCCGGCGCCACGGTGGACGGGCATGACTTTGCCGAAGCGGCGGTGCAAAAGGGCGCCGTGGCGGTGCTGGCCGAACGCCCCTTGCCGGTTTCGCTGCCGGTGCCGGTGTTGTTGACGCCGGATGTGCGAAAAGCGGTGGAATTGATTTCTGCCTGGTTTTTTGCTGAACCTGCCAGACGGTTGCGGATGATCGGCGTGACCGGAACCAACGGGAAAACGACGACGACCCATATTATCCGCGATATTTTCAACCGGGCCGGGCGTCCCTGCGGCGTGATCGGCACTCTGCACACGCTGATTGGCAATCAGGTGGTTCCGGTGAAGAATACCACGCCGGATGTGCTTGACCTGCAGTCATCCTTGGCGGCAATGGTTGCCGGCGGGATGTCGGCGGTTGCGATGGAAGTCTCTTCCCACGCGTTGGCGCTGGGCCGGGTGGCTGGCTGCGAGTTTGACGCCGCAGTGTTTACCAACATGACCCAGGACCATCTCGATTTTCACGGTGATCTGACGGCGTATCGGGACGCCAAGGCGACGCTGTTCCGGTTGCTGGACGCTGCGGATGCGCTGAAACCGAACAAGAACGCAATTGTCAACATCGATGACCCCGCCGGCCGGTTCATGCTGCAAACGACACAGGCGACCGCTATCACTTATGGGATAGAGCAAGCCGCCGATTTGCAGGCGGTCGATGTAATCATCCGGCCGGAGGGCTGCCGTTTCCGGGTTGTCGGCAGATTCGGCGAGTTTATCGTGCAGTCCAGACTGACCGGGCTTTTTAATATTTACAACCAGTTGGCAGCCATTGGCGTCGCGTTGGCTGAAGGTATCGACATTGCCAATATCCAGGCGGCGCTGGCGGATTTTTCAAATGTGCCGGGTCGGTTTGAACGGGTTGAAATCGACAAGCCGTTCAGCGTGATTGTCGATTATGCCCATACGCCGGATGGCCTGGAAAACGTGTTGCGAACGGCAAAACAGTTTGTGACCGGCCGATTGATCGCGGTGTTCGGCTGCGGCGGCGACCGTGACCGGACCAAGCGTCCGATCATGGGAGAGCTGGCGGCGCGCTATGCCGACCGGGTGATCGTGACCTCGGACAATCCGCGTTCTGAGGAGCCTGAATTCATTATCGGCCAGATCATGGCCGGGATTGCGACAGCTGAGGCGCAGCGGCGGACCGAGACAATCGCCGACCGAAGACTGGCGATCCAGCGGGCGATGGAAATTGCCGCAGCCGGCGATGTAATCCTGGTGGCAGGCAAAGGTCACGAGAATTATCAGATTCTGGCGGACCGGACGATTCATTTTGACGATCGCGAAGTCGTGCAGGAGTTGGCGGGAGGGAAATCATGACGGCTTGCTTCACGCTGCAGGAAGTGCTGGCGGCGACCCAGGGTCGCTGCATATCGCCAACCGGGCAACAGACTTTTTCCGGCGTATCGACCGACAGCCGGACGCTGCCAGCGGGGGCGCTGTATATTGCCTTATCAGGAGAAAAATTCGACGGGCACGATTATGCAGCAGAAGCGATTGCCAAAGGCGCGGCCGGTATCGTCGTGTCGAGAGTGTTGCCGCTGACTGTTGGAGTACCGGTAATATTGGTGGAAGACTGTCGTAAGGCCTTGCAGGATTTGGCTCGATTCCACCGCTGCCGGTTCCAGGTCCCGCTGATTGCGGTGACCGGCTCCAATGGTAAGACCTCGACCAAGGACATGATTGCCGCCGTATTGTCGACTTCGCTGAATGTGCTGAAGACAGAAGCGAACTTCAACAATGAAATCGGACTGTCGCAGACGTTGTTGCGACTGGATGCCTCGCATCAAGCGGTGGTCGTCGAGATGGGGATGCGGGGGCGCGGCGAGATTGCCGAACTGGCCTCTATCGCCCTGCCGACGGTCGGCGTCGTGACGAATGTAGGAGAAACGCATCTGGAAAGACTTGGCACGGTGGCGAATATCGCCGCAGCCAAGGCTGAACTGATCGAAGCCTTGCCGCCGACCGGCATTGCCGTGCTGAATGCCGATGATGAGCTGGTTATGGCGATGCGGGCGAAAACGGCCGCCCGGGTGATTACTTATGCTGTTCGGAACAGCGCCGAAGTCACGGCAACGGATATCGCGCAGACGGCCCAGCAAGTCTCGTTTCAGTGTACTGCCGACGGCGGTAGTTTTTCCGTCACCGTTCCGCTGCCGGGCCTGCATACGGTTTATAACGCGCTGGCGGCGATTGCTGTCGGGCGCTTGCTCGGACTGACAGAGGACAAGATTGCTGCCGGGCTGGCTGGTTACCAACCGGGGAAAATGCGGCTGAATATCCGACAATATGAACAGGTCACCGTGATTGACGATACCTATAACGCGAGTCCGTTGTCAATGGCGGCGGCGATCGACGTGCTGGCCGGAATTGCCAAAGGCAGAAAGATTGCTGCTATCGGCGATATGCTGGAACTAGGAACTGTTGCTGCGGTTGCCCATGAAAAAGTGGGCGTTCATCTGGCAACGGCCGGTGCAGCGATTGTCATTACTGTGGGCGAAATGGCAAGTCATGCGGCTGCGGCAGCGATGCAGAACGGAGTAGCCATGGTGGTTGCCTGCCAGGACCATGGGCAGGCGGTCTCGGAACTGAAAAAACTGTTGCAACCGGGGGATACGCTGCTGATCAAAGGCTCCCGCGGCATGCAGATGGAAAAATTGCTGGCTGTATTTACACCAACGTCGGAGGAATGAGTTTTCGTGGAAAAAATCGTAGTGGCTCTGGTTTGTTCTTTCGGCGTGGTTGTGTTGCTCGGCCCGCTGGCCATCCCATTATTGCGGCGTTTGAAGTTCGGACAGGTCGTCCGCGAAGACGGACCGGCAGCGCACAAGGCCAAGACCGGCACGCCGACGATGGGCGGACTGATGATGCTGGCCGGCATTGCGGCGGCTGTCGCGATAGCCTATCACGACTCGGCGCAGGTATGGTTGCTGCTGTTTGTGACCCTTGCCTGCGGCGGTCTCGGTTTTCTTGACGACTATATCAAAGTGGTATTGAAGCGCAACCTGGGATTAAAGGCCAAACAGAAACTGCTGGGCCAGATTGTGATTGCCCTGCTGTTCTCATGGCTGGTCACCCAGACTATGGGGCGGGGCACGCAACTGTGGATTCCCGGCCTCGATCAAACCTGGGACGCGGGCTTTTTGTTTCATGTACTGGTGTTTTTCATCATTGTCGGCACGACGAACGCGGTCAACCTGACTGATGGTCTGGATGGACTGGCGGCAGGGACTTCGGTCGTCGCGGCGGCAGTTTATGCCGGAATCGCTTTTTTCTTGGGGCAATCAGCGGTGGCCGGTTTTTTTGCCGCAGTCGTCGGCGCTTGTCTGGGTTTTCTGGTGTATAACCGTCATCCGGCCCGCATCTTCATGGGTGATACCGGTTCCCTGGCGCTCGGCGGTGCGCTGGCCGCCGGCGCGGTGCTGACCGGGACCGAGTTGGTGTTGCCACTGGTCGGGGCGATTTTTGTCGCAGAGGCATTGTCGGTGATTATCCAGGTGATTTCGTTCAAATCCACAGGAAGACGAGTGTTTCGCATGAGTCCGCTGCATCATCACTTTGAACTGGGCGGCTGGTCGGAGACCAAGGTGGTCGGCGTATTCTGGCTGTGCGGTCTGCTGTGCGGCCTGCTGGGGTTGTCGGTGGTATTGTCATCAACGGTTGGAGGGTTACGATAAATGGAATTGGCCGGAAAAAACGTATTGGTTTTTGGTGCGGCGGTTAGTGGGATTTCGGCAGCGGAGACACTGCTTGCCGCAGGTGCCAGGGTGACACTGGCCGATGGGAAAGAGCTGGAAAAACTTAAGCAAACTGACGGATTAACGGGCCTGACCGGACGGGCGACGCTGGCCCTGGGACGACAGGACGAAGCGTTGCTTGATACTATGGATTTGCTGATTATTTCACCGGGAATTTCGATTCATCATGCGTTGCCGCAGGTGGCGTTACGGCGAAAAATCCCGGTCTGGGGCGAAGTGGAGCTGGCCGGTCGATTGTGCCAGGCCCCGATTGTCGCGGTGACCGGGACCAATGGCAAGACAACGACGACGACCCTGCTCGGGGAAATGATGAAAACACGCTATGACGAAGTGGTGATCGGCGGCAACATCGGCGTCGGACTGGCCCAGGCGGTCGGCCGGGTCGGCGCGGACGGCTATGTAGTCGCAGAAATCTCCAGTTTTCAGCTGGAAGCGGCCGGGACTTTTCATCCGCATAT
>CAZYJK010000031.1:14749-17252 GCA_964647865.1 uncultured Veillonellaceae bacterium
TCGCAGAAATCTCCAGTTTTCAGCTGGAAGCGGCCGGGACTTTTCATCCGCATATCGCGGTGATGCTAAACCTGACGCCGGACCATCTGGATCGGCATGGTTCATTGGACGGTTATGCCACAGTCAAGGAACAGATTTTTGCCAACCAGACGGCGCAGGATTATCTGGTGCTGAACCATGATGACGTGAGAGTCCGCGACATGGCACAGCGTTGTCGTTCCCGGGCCTTTTTCTTTAGCCGTCAGATTGAGCTGGAGACAGGGGCCTTTGTGTCTGCAGGCGCTATTTGTCTGCGTTGGCAGGGGAAGACGGAGACGGTATGCCGAATCGATGAAATGAAACTGTTTGGCGGTCATAACGTGGAAAATGCGCTGGCTGCCTGTAGTGCCGCTTATCTTGCCGGCGTTGCGCCGTTACAGATGGTGAAGGTGCTAAGGGAGTTCAGCGGAGTCGAACATCGGATCGAACCGGTGGCGACGCTGGAGGGAGTTCGTTGGTTCAACGATTCCAAAGCAACCAATCCCGAATCCTCAATCAAGGCTTTGGAAGCATTCCCGGGCCAGGTCATCCTGATTGCCGGCGGGCGTGACAAAAATACCGACCTGGCTGAATTTATGAATCTGGTGAAACAAAAAGTCGATCAGTTGATTCTGATCGGCGAAGCGGCGGCGCGCTTTGCAGCGGCGGCGCAGGCGGCCGGCGTGAAAAATATCGTACAGGCCGGTTCGCTGGCCGAAGCGGTGGAAACGGCGCGCCAACTCGCGCGGTCGCCGCAGGTCGTGTTGTTGTCTCCAGCCTGCGCCAGCTATGATATGTTCGACAATTATGAGCAGCGTGGCCGCATATTCAAGCAATTGGTGCGAAAAGAGGAGCGTCAGGGATGAAATACCTGATAGCCGGTGGCGGTACCGGCGGGCATATATATCCGGCGCTGGCGATTGCCGGTGCACTGCGCGAACAGGACCCAGCGGCCCGTTTCCTGTTTATCGGCACCGGTCACGGGTTGGAGGCCGAATTGGTGCCGCGGGCAGGCTATCCGCTGGAAAAAGTCGAGTTGTATGGTTTCCAGCGCCGTCTTTCCTGGCGCAATTTCAAAAATTTATTTCTGCTGGCCGCCAGTTTGTGGCAGGTCCGGCGGATTCTGCGTGAGTTCCGGCCGGATGTCGTCGTGGGAACCGGCGGCTATGTCTGCGGTCCGGTGGTTGCCCAGGCGGCGCGGGTCGGTATCCCCACCCTGATTCAGGAGCAGAATGCACTGCCAGGCGTTACCAACAAGATTCTGGGCCGGATGGTCGACGTGGTGGCGCTGGGCTACGCCGAAGCAGCAGCAAGTTTTGCCGGGCGCAAGGCGAGGGTCGTCGTGACGGGAAATCCGGTGAGGCCGGATCTGCTCTCCGAAGAACGTGCGGAAGCCTGCCGGTTTTTTGGTCTGAGCCCCGAACTGCCGGTTGTTTTGGTAACCGGCGGCAGTCAGGGCGCCCGCAGTCTCAATCAGGCCGCATTGGCGATGCTGCTACGCTATGCCAAAGAAAATAAACCGGTACAAATACTTCATATTACAGGGCAAACAGATTATAATAATATAATACGTTCGCTGGAATCTGCCGGCCTTGCGCCTAACAATCCGTCAGCGACGTTCCGGGTGCTGCCGTATGTGCATGAAATGCCGAAAGCTTTGGCAGCGGCCACTCTGGCGATTTCCCGCGCCGGCGCGATCGGGCTTGCCGAACTGTCCCTGCGGGGAGTGCCGGCGATTTTGGTTCCTTATCCGTATGCGGCGGAAAATCATCAGGAAATCAACGCCCGCTCGCTGGAAAAGCGAGGGGCTGCGATCGTGGTGCGTGATGCCGAATTGTCGGGAGAATGGCTGTTCGATACGGTGGACCGGTTGCTCGGTGATCCCGGAAGGTTGCAGGCGATGGCAGCAGCGGCGGTCGAGGCGGCGCATCCTGAGGCAACGGCGACGATTGCCGGATTGGTGCGGCAGCTAGCCTGCCAGCAGAGAGGCAATTAGTTTCAGTTTTGAGGGGGAAGTGTCAATTGTTGTTTGATGAAATCGATTCATTCCATTTTGTCGGTGTCGGCGGCGTGGGAATGAGCGCGATCGCATATATCCTGTTGAAAAAGGGCTGCCGGGTCTCCGGCTCCGACTTGCATGCATCCGAGGTCACGGCTCGCCTGGCAAACAGTGGCGCGACGATTTTTCTCGGCCATGCGGCGGCGAATCTTACTGATGTGAAGGCGATTGTGGTCTCCAGCGCCATCCGGACCGAAAACCCGGAAGTGTTGGAAGCGCAGCGGAGAGGATTACCAATATTCCACCGCTCCGACTTGTTGGCGGCGTTGCTGAATGGCTGCGACGGGATTGCCGTGGCCGGGTCGCACGGCAAAACCACCACGACTTCGATGATTGCGTTTCTGCTGGAACGTGCCGGCAAGGATCCGCATGTGCTGATCGGTGGCGACTTGGATGCGATTGGCGGCAATGCCAAAGTCGGCTCCA
>CAZYJK010000032.1:0-17083 GCA_964647865.1 uncultured Veillonellaceae bacterium
CCTACAACTGCCGCGCCACAAAAAAAGGAGGAATAAAGCATGCCGAAAATGAAAACTCGTCGAGCCGCCGCCAAACGGTTTAAAATAACCGGTACCGGTGAATTCAAACGCTCAAAATCATTCCACAGTCATATCCTGGAATCCAAGTCGCCAAAGCGTAAACGCAACCTTCGTAAAGCCGGACTGGTTAGCAAGTCGGACCACGAAAGAGTCCGCAAAATGCTTCCCTACGCATAATACACAAAGTTTGAAAGGAGGATGTTCCGATGCCAAGAGTTAAAAAAGGCGTGACAGCACATGCGCGCCATAAAAAAATATTGAAAATGGCCTCAGGTTACCGTGGCGCCCGCCGTCGCCAATATCGCAAAGCAAACGAAACCGTAATGAAAGCCCTCTGGTATGCACGGCATGACCGTCGGGCCCGCAAAGGCGATTTCCGTCGTCTCTGGATTGCCCGGATCAACGCAGCTGCCCGCATGAACGGCATTTCGTACAGCCAACTGATGTATGGACTGCATCAGGCCGGAATCGAAGTCAACCGCAAGATTCTTGCTGATCTGGCTGTTACCGATATGGCAGCATTTACTCAATTGGTCGATGCGGCAAAAGCAAAACTGGCCAAAATTTCTTAACTCGATTTCAGATTTGTCGGCGATAAAACTCCTGCTTGGTATTCCAAGCAGGAGTTTTTGCTATTTATTGAATTAATTTGTAAATTTCTAAAAAAATACAGAGGGTTTTTGTTGCTTATCGGCGAATACTAAAAATTAAAATATGTTAACATTCGTGTTAACAAAAGGGGGAGTTTCCATTGGCTTTGGTTACTTTGCGACAGGTTCTACAAGATGCGCGCAAGCGGAAGTATGCAGTCGGCGGTTTCAACGTGTTCAATTTTGAAACGCTGGGTGCGGTCGTGGAGGTGGCGGAAGAACTAAAAGCGCCACTGGTGCTGGGAATTGCTGAAAGACTGTTCAAGTTTGTCGATGTGGACACCTTGGCGGCGGCGATGGCCCGGGCTGCACAAAGAACTTCGGTTCCGGTTGCTCTGCATCTTGACCATGGTCACACTTATGAAGGTGTGATGAGAGCTGTTCGCTGGGGTTTCACCTCGGTGATGTTTGACGGGTCCGCCTTGTCAATTGCCGAAAATCTTAAGAAAACAAAAGAAATTACGCGTATAGCCCATTCCCTTGGCATTTCCGTCGAAGGTGAATTGGGCTATATTAGTCATTGCGATGATGTTACCGGGATTACTACCAACGAATTTGTACCAGCGGATGTTGTAATGGATTTTGTTACGAAAACCAAGATCGATGCATTGGCTGTAGCCGCCGGCACGAATCATGGTACGGTAAAAGGGATGGGAGGATTGAACATAGCCCGGTTGGCTGAGTTGAGTAATGCAGTGGATGTGCCGCTGGTCTTGCATGGCGGTTCAAAATTGAGCAGAGAAGATTGCCGGCTGGTTATCGATAACGGAATTGCCAAAATCAACATTGCGACTGACATGTCGTTGTCTGCAGCTGAAAGGCTACGAACGGAGTTGGCAAAATCGCCTTCAGCCAACTACATTCACCTGATGACTTCAGTTAAGAAAGGCGTCAAGGATTTAGTGCGTAAATACATGCTAAACTTTGATTGCATTAGCAGGGCTATCTAATCCTGCCGCAAATTCGCTAATTGTGCCAAAACCGTCATCTGCCACAGGCAGAAGGCGGTTTTCTTAGTTCGACGAAATATTGCCGACTCTATATAATAGTATTTGCTCTATCGACGGAAGAAGTTGGAAGCCATACGGAGGCGCAATAAATTAATGGATTTACTGTCCGGAAAACAAAAAGTCGTCAATTTGATGGATTTATCGCAGTGGCGGCTGACACCGTATCAAGTGCTGGTGTTGGGTTTTGCCGGTCTGGTTCTGTTTGGCGCCCTGTTGCTCAGTCTGCCGGTGGCCAGCCGGTCGGGCGAAGGGACCGCATTTATTGACGCTCTGTTTACGGCGACATCTGCCGTGTGTGTAACCGGCCTGGTGGTTCATGATACCGGTACGCATTTTTCCTATTTCGGTCAATCGGTCATCCTAGTGCTGATTCAGGCCGGCGGTCTTGGTATCATGACCATGTCGACCTTGTTCGCATTATTGATTGGCAAGAAAATCCGTCTGAAAGAACGGCTGCTGATGCAGGAAGCACTAAACCAACTGTCTGTATCCGGGGTTGTCCGGTTGACCGTATATATCATAAAAATCACATTGCTGATCGAATTTGTCGGCGGCACCTTTTTGGCGCTGTTCTGGTTTCCTGAATTGGGGTGGCCTGGGGTATACTATGGTTATTGGCATGCGGTTTCTGCCTTTTGCAACGCTGGGTTTGACCTGTTTGGCAAAATCAATGGACCGTTCAGCGGGCTGACGCCCTATGTGGAGCATGTTGCCGTCAATGCGCTGGTATGTGGGCTGATATTTTTGGGAGGGATCGGATTCCCGGTGTTGCATGACATTTGGTCCAGTCGCTCGTTTGAGGAGTTTTCCCTGCACAGCAAAATTGTCCTGATTGCCTCCGGTAGTCTGATTGCTGTGGGTGCCTGTTTAATCTTTCTGTTCGAACATGCAAACCCCAATACTCTGGGCGGTTTGTCACTGCAAGGGAAAGTGCTGGCAAGTCTGTTTCAGTCGGTTTCTCCGCGCACGGCCGGCTATAACACGATCGATATCGGCAAAATGTATGACGGAACTCTCTTTTTGCTGATCATATTGATGTTTATCGGTGCTTCGCCTTCTTCGACCGGTGGCGGCATCAAAACTTCAACGGCTTCAGTTCTGCTGATTGCGATCATCGCTCTGATCAGGGGCAAACATGATGCCGAATGCTATGGACGGCGCATTCCCAAGGAATATATCTACAAAGCCTTTTCAATCATGTTTATTTCCTTTATGCTTGTGGTGATAGTAACCATGGCGCTGACGATCACAGAACAGGTTAGTTTTTTGGCGATATTGTTCGAAGTGACCTCCGCGTTCGGCACGGTGGGGTTAAGCACCGGAATCACGCCATTCTTGAGTAATCCTGGCAAAGCTTGGCTCATTTTCATTATGTTTGCCGGGCGGGTCGGACCGATGACCCTTGCACTCGCGATTGCCATGCGTACTCGCAAAGTGCATGTTCAATATCCTGATGGTAAGATCATCATTGGCTAACAGGAGGGGAAAGCATGAGTAGGCAGAAAAAACAGTTTGCTGTCATCGGACTTGGTCGCTTTGGCACCAGTGTAGCGATGACGTTGCAGCAACTCGGACATGAAGTGTTGGCAATCGATGCGGATGAAGAGCGGGTGCAAAAAATCAGCGACCAAGTTACGCATGTGGTGCAAGCCGATACGACAGACGAGAATTCTTTGCAGGCACTCGGTTTGCGCAATTTTGACGCGGTTGTCGTTGCCATCGGTGAAAATGTCCAGGCCAATGTGGCGACCACCTTGTTGGTCAAAGACATGGGGGTGCCCTTTATCATCGCCAAAGCGCGCAATGCATTGCATGGCAAGATGCTGGAAAAAATCGGTGCGGACCGGGTCGTTTACCCGGAGCGCGATATGGGGCAACGTGTGGCGCACAGTTTGATATCCAGCAATGTGCTCGACTATATCGAACTGTCGCCCAATTTGAGTCTGGTCGAGGTAACCGCCCCCAGCCTGTTTGTCGGAAAATCGTTGCTGCAGAGCAATATGCGGGCGATATATGGAGTCAACGTCGTAGCGATCAAACGCAAGGAAAAATTGATCGTACCGCCGCAACCCACAGAAGTGATCCAAGAATCGGATATATTGATTGTCATAGGCTCGACCGACGGGTTGCAAAAGCTGGAGGTTCTGGCATGATTCAACCGATTAGCAGCCCGGATAACCAACACATCAAATCGGCAGCAGCATTGCGGCAAAAAAAGCATCGCGACGAGACCGGACTGTTCTTGTTGGAAGGATTGCATCTGGTGGAAGCGGCGGTGACGGCGAAATGGCGAATAGAACGTGCGTTCGTACGAGAAGACGGGTTAGCACGAAATCAATTTGCAGAATTAAGCGAGAAACTATTGGAAAATGGCAGTCAGGTTTTTTCGATTTCATCAGTATTGTTCAATAAAATTACCGAAACTGATACCCCGCAGGGGATTGTAGCTGTGGCCCGACAATGCCAACCGGAGTTATCCGTGAATCTACTTCCTGCTCAGGCAGGCGATTGTTTGCCGTGGGTGGTATTGGATGCCATCCAGGACCCGGGAAATGCGGGAACGATTGTTCGCAACGCGGATGCCGCAGGTGTGGCAGGGGTGATTATGACGCCCGGATGCGCTGATATTTATGCCGGCAAGACGGTCCGCGCCACAATGGGCTCTCTGTTTCACGTTCCGACATATAGGGCTTCCGCCCAGCAATGTCTTGATTTTTTTCTGGCGCGTGAGATTCCGATATATATTGCAGACGCCGCTTCGGCGGAGAGTTACGTGGAAATTGACTGGAGGCTGCCTTGCGCAATCGTATTTGGCAACGAAGGGGCCGGGGTCAGCGAACTGTTTCGACAGAAAAAAGTTCGCGCGGTTGCGATTCCGATCGTTGGCAAGGCCGAATCGCTGAACGTGGCATCAGCGGCTGCCGTTATTCTATATGAAGCTGCGCGGCAACGCGGTTTTTCCTTGTCATAAGTTTGCCTGCTGTGTTATAATACGTTCGTAGCGTGTCCCGATCCGGTTTCACTAGTCGGAGAGGAAGTGTTGCGATTTTGGAAACCGCAGATTTTTATTGGAAAATCTTCGAAACGACAGGTTCTATTGCTGCTTATCTGGTGTATAAGCAACTAAAGGAACTGTCCTTATAATTATTGTCAAACCGATGAGGGAGAGAGTACGCTGGGTGCGCACGTTGACAGGGAGCTGCTGCCGCAGATTGAGAGCAGTAGCCGGAGCGTCAGCCGAAGTTCACTCCTGAGGGACTGGTTGAGCCGTTTTGGTTAGACTGGACGTATTGCCTGCGTTAAAGGTGTTGAGTGAAAAAATGGGTGGTACCGCGAAACTGGACTTTCGCCCCTGGTGGGTTGGAAGTCTTTTATTTTTTTGCAATGTTGACTTGAAGGAGAGCGATGAACATGGAAATGGAATTGCGACGGATCCGGGAAGCGGCTTTCCGGGAACTGGAACTCGCACAAGAGGTAGGCGCACTTAATGAAATCCGGGTTCGCGTGCTAGGGAAAAAGGGCGATCTAACTGCCGTGTTGCGTGGCATGGGCGCTATGGATGCGGCAGAAAGACCCCGTATCGGGCAATTGGTCAATGATTTGCGGCAAGAGTTTGAAGCCGCATTGAATGAAAGGATGGCCCTTTTAAAGGACGCAGCGTTAACCAAACGGCTGGAAGCGGAAAGGATCGATGTGACGTTGCCGGGCCGGATCCTGGAACGCGGTCGCCGTCACCCGCTCACGCTGGCTCTTGACCAGATCAAAGCAGTGTTTTTGCAGATGGGATTTGACATTGAAGAAGGTCCGGAAGTTGAAAGCGACTATTACAACTTCGAGGCGCTGAATCTGCCGCCTGACCATCCGGCCCGTGATATGCAGGATTCGTTTTATATTACCGAACAATTCTTGCTGCGAACTCACACTTCACCGGTGCAGGTGCGCACGATGCAGGCCAAACAGCCGAACTCGCCGATACGCATGATCGCGCCAGGCAAGGTGTATCGTCGCGACTATGACGCGACGCATTCGCCGATGTTCCAGCAGGTGGAAGGATTGGTCGTCGGACCGGACATCCGTTTTTCCGATTTGAAGGGAACGCTGGAACTGTTCTGTCAGGGCATTTTCGGCGACAGTGTGAAAGTGCGGTTTCGTCCCAGTTATTTTCCGTTCACCGAACCCAGCGCCGAAGTCGATATCTCCTGTGTCATTTGCAAAGGTAGCGGCTGCCGCGTTTGCAAAGGCACCGGTTGGCTCGAAATCCTCGGTTCCGGTATGGTTCATCCACGAGTTCTGGAAATGAGCAACTATGATCCGTCGCAGGTCAGTGGCTTCGCTTTTGGCATGGGAGTCGAGCGAATTGCGATGCTGGCGTTCGGCATTGATGACATGCGGCTGTTCTATGAAAATGACGTGCGCTTTTTGCGCCGTTTCTAAGGGAGGAAAGACAAGATGCGCGCTCCAGTGAGATGGTTGAAAGACTATGTGAGTTTTGACGAAGCGCCTGAGCTATTGGGTGAACGGTTGACGATGGCCGGGATTCCTGTCGAAGGAATCGACCGCCCTTGTGAAGGATTGCGAAATATAGTGACAGGTTTGATTACCAGCGTCGATCCGCATCCGAATGCCGAACGGTTGTCGGTTTGTTTGCTTGATTTGGGCGGAAGAACGGTGAAAATCGTTACTGCGGCGACCAATGTTCGCGCCGGCCAAATCGTGCCGGTGGCGCTGGATGGCGCAGTGCTGGCTGACGGTAAAACAATCTCCGCCACTGATTTTCGCGGCGTGATTTCTGAGGGGATGTTGTGTTCTGCCGAAGAAATCCTCGGTGACACAAAAATCATCGCTCCGGAAAAACGTGAAGGGATTTATGTCTTGCCGGCGGAAACGTCACTGGGAGCAGATATCCGTCCGGTCATGGGCCTGGATGACGTGACGCTCGAATTTGAATTGACGGCGAATCGCGCCGACTGTTTCTCAATGATGGGCCTGGCCCGCGAAATCGGCGTGTTGTCGGATAGTAAGGCTGTAAAGCCGTTGCTGACATTTGTGGAAAAGGGACAGGGAAATGCGACCGACTTGGCATCAATTGAGATTCGTGAACCTGACCTATGCATGCGATTTTGCGCCCGGATTCTGACCAATGTGAGGATCGGCGAATCGCCGCTGTGGATGCAACACCGGCTGCAAGCAGCAGGTATGCGGCCGATCAGCAATGTGGTCGATGTCACGAACTTTGTGATGCTGGAGCTGGGGCAACCGATGCACGCCTATGACTACAGTCTGTTAGCCAAGCACAGCATTATCGTTCGCCGGGCGGTTGACGGAGAAAAACTGACCACGCTGGATGGTGTGAAACGTGAGTTGAATTCGGAAATGCTGGTGATTGCCGATGCGTCGCAGCCAGTAGGACTTGCCGGCGTAATGGGCGGTCTGGCGACAGAGGTTTCCGCTTCGACAAAGACTGTTCTTCTGGAAGCTGCCGCATTTTACGGTCCCAACGTCCGACGGACCTCAAGAGGCCTGGGCTTGCGCTCGGAAGCCTCCGGCCGGTTCGAACGCGGAGTCGATGCTGCGGCAATCCCGCTGGCGCTAGACCGGGCGGCGCAACTGCTGGCAGATATGGGCGCCTGTGATATCGTGCCAGGCATAATCGACGTATATCCCAAAGCCATATTGCCTGCACAGTTCGAGTTTACGCCGCAGTGGGTGAATCGTTATCTTGGCTCCGATATCCCGTCCGATACCATGATTGATATCCTGAAAAAACTGGAGTTCACAGTCAAGGTCGGGCCGGAATCGATTCAGGTGACTGCGCCGACCTGGCGGCAGGACGTGACTGGTCCGGTGGATATCGCCGAGGAAGTATCGCGCATCTATGGTTACGACAATATCGCCTCGACCAGACCTACCGGAGAATTGCAGTCCGGCGGCATGTCGCAGCAGCACAATCTGGTGGACAGGGCGCGGGATCTGATGACCGGGTTCGGCTTTCTCGAAACATTGTCGTTCAGTTTTTCACATCCTTCATTTTTTGAGCATCTGCGCTTGCCTGACGACAGTCAGCTACGCAATGCGATTCCCATATTGAATCCCATCACTGATGAATTTCCAATTCTTCGGACAACGTTGATGGCGGGATTGCTGGAAACTGTGGCCCGCAACCTGTCGCGTAAAAACGAGGACCTGAAAATCTATGAAGTCGGCACGACGCATCATGCAGTGCGATTGCCGCTTGATTCGCATCCAGAAGAGGTCATCCGTTTGTGCGGGGCGATGGTGGGGCGTCGCGACGGAACGGAGTGGTGCCATAGCAGGGAAAATGTCGACTTTTTTGATGCAAAAGGCGTGGTGGAATCTTTGCTTAGCGGTCTTGGCGTCGGTGAATGCCAGGTTGTCGCTGCCACCGTGCCCTGGCTGCACCCAGGCAAACAAGCCGATTTTATGATTGACGGACAAAGTGTGGCTACGGTTGGGGAATTGCATCCGAGCGTGCAGGAAGCCTTCGGCATTAACCGGCCGGTATATCTGTTCAAAATAAACCTGACCGATCTGGCGCCGTATTGCTCCACCGGAGCGAAAGCCTATTCGCCGCTTCCAAAGTACCCGGCGATCAACCGGGACATCGCCCTGGTTCTGGCGGATAGCGTGCCGGCCGCTGATGTACTGGAGGCGGTTCGCAGCGCTGGCGGGGAACTGCTGGTCGAATCCCGCCTGTTTGACGTATATGCCGGGGAAAGGGTGGAAAAAGGCACGCGTAGTCTGGCGATTTCGCTGGTATACCGGGCAGCGGACCGCACCTTGACGGACGAGGAAGTCGATGCGCCGCTGGCAAAGTTGGTACAACAACTTGAGACGACTTTTGCGGCAAAACTGCGCAGTTAAGATGTTTAGGACATTCATCGCAAGAGGGTCGGGCAGTGTCCCGGTCCTCTTTAATTTGCTGCAACACGCAGGAATACGTTAAGCTAAAGTCGAACAAAATACTGGATATGATTCGATTGATCTGTTTGATGGGAGGCGAAGTATGGAGAAGAAACGATACAGGGTCACCGTTACTATTGGCGGCGAGAGTTACACCATCCGCGGTGACTCCGAACCGGACCGTGTGCAAAAGATCGCCGGGTTATTCGACGAACGGCTGCGACAGGTCGAACGCAGTTATCCGAGTCTGTCACCATCTAGGATTGCGACATTGGCCGGCTTGAACCTGACGGACGACTACCTGCGGCTGCAGGAAGACTATCAACAGTTGCTGGCGATGGTGAAACAGGTAAAGTGAAGTTGAGGAATAGCGATGATTGAATTATTGGCACCGGCCGGAAACCGGGAAGCCTTCTCCGCGGCGATCGAAGCAGGCGCGGATGCAATTTATCTGGGCGGTCAACAATTTGGCGCCAGACAGTATGCCGACAATTTTGCCGCCGATGAACTGGCAGAGAGTATCCGGCAGGCGCATTTGCTAGGCGTAAAGGTATATGTGACAGTCAATACACTGCTTGATGATGCAGAACTGCCTGTCCTGAAGGACTATCTGCGCACTTTGTATGATATTGGCGCTGATGCGGCGATTCTGCAGGATATCGGCGTGGCCAGGGTCGCCAAACATATTGCGCCGAATCTGCCGATTCACGCCAGCACCCAGATGACTGCCCACGATTTGCCTGCCGTCAATCTGCTTGCCGACTACGGTTTTGACCGGGTGATTTTGTCGCGGGAACTGTCTTTGGCGGAAATCAAAACAATCAGCAGCGGAGCTCGTTGTCAGATCGAGACGTTCATTCATGGCGCTTTGTGCATTTGTTATTCGGGCCAGTGCCTGATGTCCAGCATGATCGGCGGCCGCAGCGGCAATCGAGGCCGTTGCGCCCAGCCATGCCGTCTGCCGTACCGGCTGTTGAATAGCGAAGGACAAGATGCATTGGCGGGTCGTGAAATCGGTGAATATTTGTTGAGCCCGCGTGATTTTCAGACCATTGAATTCGTGCCGGAGTTGATTGACGCCGGAGTGGTCAGTTTTAAAATCGAGGGCAGGATGAAACGGGCCGAATACGTCGCAGTGGTTGTCGATGCTTATCGTCGGGCGATTGACCGTGCAGTTGCCGATTCGCAGAATTACCATGTACCCAGGGAAGACTTGCGCGACCTCGAACAAATCTTTAATCGGGGTTTTACCTCGGCGCATTTGTTGGAGAAGAGCGGACGCGAGATGATGAGCGACCGGCGTCCCAACAACCGGGGGGTGCTGATCGGCAGAGCGACTGGTTACTCGCCGGAACAGCGTCTTCTGCATCTGAAACTGGAAGGACCGCTGGCGAAGGGCGATATCGTCGAAGCATGGGTCAAGGTAGGCGGCAGGGTTTCGATCGAAGTCGGACCGATGCTGCTTGATGACATCCCGGTGGAATCGGCTCAGGCTGGTCAGGAAATCGCTATTTTTTCACGCGAGGCGATACGTCCGGGCGATCGCGTTTTCAAAGTATTTGATGCGCAGTTGACAGAAAAAGTTCGTTCCTGGTTTGCCAAACCGCACGCACGAAGACGGATTCCGCTCAGTCTGGCGGTCAGAGCGGTTGTCGGGGAACCGCTGAAGATTTCAGTACGGGACCGGCAGGGAAATACTGCGGTTGCCGAAACTGCTTTTATCGCCCAACCGGCGCGAAATCGACCGTTGACCCCGGAGGTTCTGGAAGCGCAATGCTCCCGCCTCGGTAACACGCCGTTCGCTTTGGAGCAATTTGATACCGATATCCAAGGCGAAGTGATGACGCCGCTATCCGAAATCAACGACGCGCGCCGCCGCTGTATCGAAGCGCTGGAAACTGAACGTTTGCGGCCATTTCAGCGACCGCCGCTCGACAGAGCATTGACATTGCCGCAATTGCCGCCAGCAATAAAACTGCCTGACACACTGGAACTGGTCGTAAAAGTCGATACTTTGGATCAGGCTGCAGCGGCGCTTAGTGCGGGAGCGGACTGGATCATGGTCAGCGGCGAACGTTTTCATGGGGAACGTTTTCAAAGTGCCGACTATGAAAAAATACTTGCGCTTGTTCGCAAACAGCATAAGAAGGCGACGTTCTGTCTGCCCAGAATCATCCGTGACGCCAACCGCAGCGCGGCAGAGGCGCAACTGGAATGGTTCTCGCATATCGGGCCCGACGCCGTATGTGTCGCCAATCTGGGCTCCATGGCAATGCTGAGGCAATATCCCGATTTGGTGATGCATGCCGACTATCCGCTAAACTTGTTCAATGCGCAGTCACTGGCATTTGTCCAGGAACAAGGCGCTGCCTGCGCCACCTTGTCGCCGGAATTGACGCTGGGGCAGGTGCAAAAGCTGGCGCAGCAAAGCATATTGCCGCTGGAATGCCTGGTTCATGGCAGACTGACGCTGATGGTTTCAGAATTCTGCGCGACCGGAGCTTATCTGTCCGATGCCGAAAAGCCTGGCTGCGATTCTGCTTGCCGTCAGGGCGAATACCGGTTGCAGGATCGCAAGGACGAGGCATTCCCGCTGGTAACCGACGATGCATGTCGTATGCATATCCTGAACGGAAAAGAGTTGTCGATGTTGCCGCATGTGGCGAAGTTCGCCCAGGCAGGCGTTGCCCGGATTCGAATCGAAGCTTGCCAGATGAACCCGGCTGAGATTGCAAAGATCACCGGAACCTATCGTCAGGCGATTGCTGCAGGGAGCGCAGGGTTGAGCGAGCTGGAAATTGCCGGCGCCGAACATGCTGACATCACCCGTGGCCATTATTTCCGCGGGGTACTATGAGACAACCGGAGGATTAACTATGGATTCAGCAGCCTTACGCACGCTCGAGTACACAAAAGTGATTGACAGATTGGTCAATCTTGTCGCCACGCAGCGTGGTCGAGAGCTGGCGGAAGCGTTACAACCATCGTCTGAATATCAAACAGTGGAAAGCAATCTGGCATTAACCGAAGATGCTGTCCGCGTATTGCGGCATGCCGCGTCGATTCCATTCGGCGGTATCCGTGATTTGCGCCAGGTATTGGGTCGGGCCCGGGTTGGCGGCGGGTTGTCCGGCGAAGAATTGCTGGCGGTGGGATCAACCCTGCGCGCCGTGCGCCTGCTGAAAGGTTTTTTTGCCGAATATGCCGAATTCATCGGCGGACTGGAACCCTGGGTGCAGGGGTTGACAGTGCTGCGCAACAGCGAATTTGCCATTGAACGATCGATCGATGACAATGGTACGGTCAAGGATGACGCCAGCGAAAAGTTGAGTCAGTTGCGAAGGGAAATCAGGGTCATCCAGGGACGGATCAAAGATAAACTGGACTCGATATTGCGTTCATCGCAATACAAAAGTTATTTTCAAGATGCCCTTTATACGATGCGCGGCGATCGCTATGTGATTCCGATCAAACAGGAATACCGTCACCAATTTCCCGGTATCCTGCATGACCAGTCGGCCAGTGGCGCAACAGTGTTTATCGAGCCGATGGCGCTGGTCAACATGAACAACGATCTCAAGGGCGTCATTTCGGCCGAACAGGTGGAAGTGGAGAAGATCCTGCTTGCGCTGTCGTTGCAAGTAGCGGCGGCCGCTGATCCGATTGAGGCCAACTGTGATATCCTGGCGCAGCTTGACTTTGTCTTTGCCAAGGCCCGTCTGGCTTTTGAGATGCATGCGGTCAGGCCGGCGGTAAATGTCCAGGGCCGGGTTGATCTGCGGCAGGCCCGTCATCCATTGATCGTACCGGCTTCGGTGGTGCCGGTCGATATCCGGATTGGCACCGAATTCAATACCTTGTTGATTACCGGGCCCAATACCGGCGGCAAGACTGTCGCGCTAAAAACACTCGGACTGCTTAGCCTGATGATGCAGTCTGGGCTGTTTGTGCCGGCTGCCGCAGATTCTACACTTGCCGTTTTTGAAAATATCTTCGCCGATATCGGCGACGAACAGAGCATCGAACAATCACTCAGCACGTTTTCCGGCCACATGACGAATCTAGTTCGCATCTTGTCACAAGTAACGCCGAAGTGTTTGGTTTTGATCGATGAAATCGGCGCCGGAACCGACCCGGAAGAGGGAACCGCTCTGGCGATGGCGATTTTGGAGCATTTACGCGAACAGGGGATCCGCACGATCGCTACGACCCATTATGGCGAATTGAAAGCGTTTGCCTACACCCAGGAAGGCGTCGAAAACGCTTCGGTGGAATTCGATATCGAAACACTGCGACCGACTTATCGTCTATTGATCGGAGTTGCCGGCAGCAGTAACGCATTTGCCATATCGCAGCGTCTCGGCCTGCCGAAGGAATTGGTGGAAAAAGCCCGAATCATGGCCGGCGGCGAGCACCAAAAATTTGAAACCGTGTTGTCTGTGATGGAAGAACATAAACGGGCCAGCGAAAAAGAACGGCAGGAAGCGGCGGCCTTGCGCCAGGAATCGGTGCGGCTGCGGCAAATCATCGAACGCGAGAAACAATCCTGGGAAATCAAGAAAAAAGACGCCATGATCAAGGCGCGCGCCGAAGCCGACGAATTGATGCGTCAGACCCGATTGGAAGCCGAAGCGGTGATCCGGGACCTGAAGCAGCATTATTCAACAAGTGGTGCCTCAGCGCTGCAGGAAAGTGTGGATAGCGCCCGCCGAAAAATCCGCGAAAAAATCAGTGAACTAAATCCGCTGGAAGCCAGCGAAACACCTGTCGTGTTTGAAACCGATGCCGCCGCAAAAGAGGTAAAAGGTTCGGTTGTGCTGGTCGCCAATCTCGGTCAGCAAGGGAACGTTCTTTCCGTGGAAGGCGATTCGGTCGTGGTTCAACTGGGCGCGCTAAAAATGACCGTTGCCCGCAACCAATGCCGTGTGCTAAAACGGTCCGAACAAAAATCACTTGAACCGGCGCGAAAGGCGCGTCAGTTGTCGACGGAAAAAATGCAGCCGGTATCGCGGGAAATCGATATTCGTGGCATGAACAATGAAGAAGCGTCTTATGTGTTGGAAAAATACCTTGATGATGCAGTATTGGCCGGTCTGGATTCGGTTTCCATCATCCACGGCAAGGGAACCGGTGCTCTTCGCAAAGGAGTGCAGACTTTTTTGGCGGCTCATCCAAGAGTGAAAGGAATCAGTATCGCCGAGGTCAACCAAGGTGGAACCGGCGTGTCGGTGGTAAAACTTGCCTGACATAACAACAACGGGGAGGCGAAACGGATGATTACCAAAAGCGGAGAAATGGAAGCAAGAGCGGTGGACCAGGTGGTCGAACTGATGGCTCTAGCCGCCCGGACAGCGCCAAAAGCCAAGGGTGTCGATAATCTGGTCGTTGTGGCGGCGCGTGCCAAAGTGAAGGATCAACTTTCAGCTGAGATGCGGCGGATTGTCCAGGAAGATAATGGGTTGCCCAACTTTGAACGAGATGCCGGCAATGTCGACAAGGCGGCTGTGGTCCTGCTGCTGGGGCAGCGCGTCAAGCCTTTGGGTCCCCGTCCTTGCGGTTTTTGCGGCTACAAAGATTGCGAAGAGAATCTGAAGAACAGTGGACTGTGCGCAATCAGTATCGGTGATCTCGGCATCGCGCTCGGGTCGGCGGTCAGTGTCGCCGCGCAGCATCATGTCGATAACCGGATCATGTTTACGTTGGGACGGGCGGCGATCAACCTCAACCTGTTCGACGATAAGGAAGTCAGGGTTGCCTATGGGATTCCTATCTCGGTTTCAGGCAAAAACCCGTTTTTCGACAGATAGATTTTTCACTAAAAAACCCGACCGGAGCGACAGCTCCGGTCGGGTTTTTTAGTATTCGTTCTGAGGTTCAGCATCAAATTCGATCCGGTCCTGTAACAATTTTTCCAGCCAAATTCTTCGACTCGGCGAACCGATGGCTTCATACAGTAAGGTTGACTGGTCTTGAACTGCTTGGCGCGCCAGCATACGTTGTTTGAGTGACAGGATGCGTCGCAGCGATTCTTCAAGCCGCGATTGCGAAATTTCTCCAGTTTGCAATGCAACAAGCATTGCGTTATACGCAGCGGAAAAATCGGCAGGCATCAGGATGATATCAACCCCGGCCTTGAATGCCCCCACGGCCGCCTGACCGCTGCTGAATCCTTCGCTGACGGCCCGCATGTTCATCGCATCGGTGATGATGATCCCTTCATAACCGAGCTGTTCACGTAACAGTCCGCTAACAATGGGTCGGGAGAGAGTGGCCGGCAAACCAGGGCTTGGGTCCAACGCAGGGATCTGTAGATGTCCAATCATCACCATGTCTACATTTGCATTCACCGCTGCTTGAAAGGGAAGCAGCTCGACGCGCTCCAGTCGGTCACGCGAATGATCAATGATCGGCAGCGTCAGGTGCGAATCTGTCCGAGTGTCGCCATGGCCGGGGAAATGCTTGGCAGTGGCGGCGATTCCTGCGGATTGCAGTCCATTGATAAAGGCGGCTCCTTGTATTGCAACCGTAACCGCATCCGAGCTGAACGCCCGATCGCCGATGACCGGATTTTCGCTGCGGGTTGCCACATCCACCACCGGAGCGAAATTCAAATTGAAACCGAGAGCAAGTAGTTCCTGACCGAGCAGCCAACCGACTTTTGCTACGGTTTCCGGACGCAATGCGGCAAGTTCACGCGCGGTCGGCAATTTACTGATAAATGCGAGCCGCGCGACGCGGCCGCCTTCCTGATCAACCGCAATAAAAGGCGGCAGGCGAGGTGAACCGTAACGGAGCTGTCGCGTCAGGGACAGTGTCGCAGCTTTGTCAGGCGTATGGCGTGAAAACAAGATGTAGCCGCCGACTGGGGCCGGGAGCGCTTTGCCGGCCATGTTCGCATCGAGAATGAACAGTTGGGCGACCTTTTCGGCTAAACTCAGATTGTTTAACTGCATTGTCACAAGGTCGGTTAACTGTGGCCTCGATTCGCTTTCAAGCAGTTTCGGCGCTGAAATTGCGCTTGCCGATGTAGGATAACCGGCCAGCAAACAAAGCAGGACAAGCAGGATTGGTAGCAACTGTTTTTGCATGCAGCACCCCGTTATTCAGAGATAGAAAGATGCGGCGCACCAGGGCGCCGCATGAGATCGGTCAGTTTGTTGGATTGGTCGGAGGTTTCGCCGGTGGTTTGGTTGGCGGCGTTGTAGTTCCCGGCTTACCGCCTGGCGGGGGAGTGGTTGGTTTGGTACTGGGCGTCGTAGTTTTACCGGACTGTCCGGGAATCGGCGTATCGGTCTTGTTTGCCGGCGGGGCGTTGGGGTCGGTCGGCGGCGGCGCCGTAGAAGGTTGTTTAGGTTGTGTGCCTTCGATGAAATAATCTGTGACAGATTCTTTGTTATTGGGATCGGTGATCAAGCCGCCGTCTTTGGTGGAAACAGTAGCCGATATGATGCCGCGCGGCCGCGGAAAATCTTTGACAGGCATTTTTGCGGTTGCCTGTTGCATGTAGAGACGCCAGATGGTTGCGGGAATTTCTCCGCCGGTTTGACCGTCCAGCGTGCCGTCACTGTCAAAGCCGATCCAGACCGAGGTGGAGATGTCCGGCGTATAACCGACGAACCAGGCATCTTTATGCTCATCGGTGGTCCCGGTCTTGCCTGCGGCCGGTCGGCCGATATTCGCTCCGGTTCCCGTACCGTACTGAATAACGCCCTTCAACATGTCAGTCAACAAGAAGGCGACCCGTTCGTTGACGACCATTTTTTCCTTGGGTACATGTTGCTCCAATACTTTTCCGTTGCGGTCAACCACTTTAAGAATCGTTACCGGTTCGACCCGTACGCCTTGATTGGCCAGAACACCGAACGCGCTGGCGATATCGAGCGGGGTGACGCCACGGGTCAGACCGCCCAGCGACATAGCCAGGGTGATGTCATTGTGCGAACCGCTGGTGACAAGGGTGGTGATGCCCATGTTTTGCGCGTTGCGGACGACTCTTTCCGGCGTGACTTCCTGCGCCAGTTTGACGGCAGGAATGTTGCGCGATAAGGCCAGCGCGGTCCGCAAAGTGATCGGGCCCTTGAAAGTGCGGTCATAGTTCATCGGCGCGTAGTTTCCGACCCGAAACGGTTTGTCATCGATAATCGAGGCCGGGGACTTGCCGGCATCCAGCGCCGTCAGATAAACGAATGGCTTGAACGCGGAGCCCGGCTGCCTTTCAGCCAGCACGGCCCGGTTGAATTTATCGGTACCGCGCCCGCCGACCATCGCCTTGACATAGCCATTATGCGTGTCAATCGAGACCAGGGCGCCTTGCGGCTGTTGCAGGCCGTTTTTGTCAACCGACATGACAGGTAGTTCGCGCATCGCTTTTTCGGCCGCTTTTTGCAGGTCGAGGTCAATGCTGGTATAAATCTTCAGGCCTTCTTTGTAGACCGTATCAGC
>CAZYJK010000033.1:0-17021 GCA_964647865.1 uncultured Veillonellaceae bacterium
GTTATTGGATTCTTGGTAAGATAGTTTTACTTGATGGGTATTTGATGGATCGTGACAGACTGGTGGTAGCGAAGCGCCGCCCTTTGCGTCCCTCGCCCGGCCTCCAGCCCGACACCCGCCGGTGGCGGGCTTTCGTCTGACGTCCTTCGGGCCGCCCTGCATCCACGAAGCAACCTTCCGCCACCGCGGCGCGTCGGTCCTTAGCCGCACCCTTCACTTCGTCAGGATGTGGATATGCTATGTCACTGTCTGTGTGCTACCTCTTGACATCGGCCAAGCATTCACCGCCTTCGCTCGTCGGCCACGGTCGCGGCTTGGTAACCTGGTCCGGTTGTAATCTCGAAACGTTTGCCTCATATGGACAAATGGTCGAACAGGGAAGTATAATATAAATAAGTGAAAGTTAAGGAGATTGATAGAAAATCCACAGGGGAAAGGAGTGCTCACGATGTTTGTGGTGCATACCGTGAACCAGTTGGAAGAAGCTGTCCGGGTGGGAGCCGAAGAGATTTTGGTGACAGGCGGCCTGGCGAGCAATGTTCATGAGGCTTACCTGCTGAAATCCTGCAAGGGCAGTGAATCCGGTACGGAAGACTGTGATATCGACAAGGTTTCAGAGCGGGCGGGTTTGCCGGTGTGGGGGATGTCCTCGCTGATGGTCATCACCGGTGAGTATTTATTGCTGGACTCGCAGCTGAACAGCCATTCTCCGTGCATGATCCTGCAGCGAACCAACCAGCACTAGAACTGTAGATTTGTTTGTTCAGACCTGTAGCTTTTTGCTGCAGGTTTTTTTATTACAGCTATAGCAGGAATTCTCGCTTTCGTGGATAATAAATACTTGATAGGTTTGCCAAAAGGATGGCGATGGATTGAAGACCCTGCGATTCCAACTGCTTCTCTGGGGTTTGACGTTGGCCCTTGTGCCGACGTTGTTTTTTGCCGTCTGGTTTTGGCGCTATGGCCTGTTCCAACCGAGCGACGCTTCGGCTTTTCTGGATATTAGCGTTATCGCCGTCAGCGCCGCAGGGGTGGTTGTTTTTCTGTTGGCGTTGATTTACTGGGGTTACCAATGGATCGTCACGCCGATTCGCCAGTTGACGGATATGGCCAAAGCGATTCGCGAAGGCGATTTTGATTATCAAATGGAGGCGCGGCTGTTGTTCCGCGGCCCGCTGGAAATGAGGGAACTTTGCTATACATTTGCCCGGATGGCAGAGAAAATTAATGGACAAATTCGTTCACTGGAAAAAGTGAATGCGACGCTGGCGCAGAAAGAGGAACGCTGGCAATTGGCGCTACAGGGCAACAAGGACGGAATCTGGGACTGGAATCTGGAGACCGGCGAGTGGGTCCAGTCGGATCGCTGTCTGGAGATGCTCGGTTATTCTCCGGGTGAGGGACCTTACTCACGGGAAGGTTTTATCGAGTCGGTTCATCCGGACGATTTGCCCGGCCTGCAACAAAAACTGGAGGATCATCTGAACCGGATTGCGCCGTATTATGAGGCGGAATACCGGCGTCTTTGCAAAGACGGCAGTTATAAATGGATTCTTGACCGGGGGCAGGCGTTGTGGAATAATGCGGGCCAAGCGGCGAGGATGGTAGGTTCATTCACAGACATCGCCGAACGCAAACAGATGGAGGAACGACTGATTCACATCAGTATGCGGGACGGGCTGACAGGTTTGTATAATCGTGCTTATTTTCAGGAGGAATTGCGACGGCTCAATGACGGTCGCTATGCTCCGATTGCGGTCATTGTCTGCGATGTAGACGGACTGAAGCTTTACAATGACAGTTTTGGACATATGATGGGGGATCGACTGATTAAGGCAGCGGCCGATATTTTGCTGCAAAATTTTCGAACGAGCGATGTGGTGGCACGGATTGGCGGCGATGAGTTTGCCGTGATCTTGCCCCGTGCGTCGCGTGAAACCGTGGATATGATTATGCAGCGGCTAAAATTGAGTATTGAAGCGTTTAATGCCGAGAACGAGGAGTTTTTGCTGAGCATCTCAACCGGCATGGCGATCGGGCATAGCAAAAGCGTCAATTTGACACAATTGTTCAGGGACGCCGATAACAATATGTATCGTGAAAAGAACAGGAACAGTCAGCAGATTCGCGCCGCAATCACGCATACGGTTGTGCGGTTGCTGGAACGGCGGGATTATGTGCTGGAAGGCCATACCAGGCGGGTGGCGCAGCTGTGTGAACGATTGGCGGTGGAAATCGGTTTTTCGCAGACGAAAATCGCCGACCTATTGTTGTTGGCTGAGTATCACGATCTCGGCAAGGTAGGGATTGCCGATCAGATCCTGTTTAAGAAGGGGCCGCTGGACCTGACCGAACGAAAAGAAATTCAGCGGCACTGTGAAATCGGGTACCGCATCGCCCAGTCGGTGCCGGAAATTCGCCATATCGCCGAATACATTCTGCGCCATCAGGAATGGTGGAATGGGCAGGGTTATCCATTAGGGCTTGCAGGGGATGAGATTCCGATTGAATGTCGAATCTTGGCGATTGCCGATGCGTATGATACGATGACCAGCGAACGACCATATCGTGGGGCACTCGGCCATGATGCCGCGATGAAGGAGTTGCGGCAAGGGGCTGGCGTGCAGTTTGATCCGTTTTTGGTCGAGTTGTTCAGCCGGATTGACCCGCGGCGTTGTTTGCAAAAAGTGGGATAAAGTTTGAGGTGAATGCCGTGGGAAGAATCATCGTCATCGGGGCCGGCGCCGCGGGATTGATGGCAGCGATTCATGCTGCCGCCGCTGGGGCCGGTGTTTTATTGATTGAAAAAATGCCGTCGCCTGGCAGGAAAATCCTGATTACTGGCAAGGGCCGCTGCAATTTTACCAATAACTGCGAGATTGGCCAATTTCTTCGCTTTTTCGCCAACAATGGCGCGTTTTTAAATAGTGCGCTTCGAGCGTTTGACAATCAGGACGTGATTGATTTCTTTACCGCTCATGGCGTTCCGTCGAAAGTGGAACGGGGAGGTCGACTGTTTCCCGAGTCCGACAAGGCGCGCGACATCGTAGATGCGCTGGTCAAGTCAGCCAGACAGGCCGGGGTGAAACTCGTTACAGACCAACCGGTGCGTTCGATAAGTGTTGAGAATGGCAAAGTGTCCGGTGTATTGACCGAGTCTGGCCGTCTGGATGCTTCGGCGGTTATACTGGCAACCGGCGGACTGTCTTATCCCGGTACCGGCTCGACTGGCGACGGTTACCGCATGGCAAAGGAGCTGGGCCACACTGTGACGCCGCTGCGTCCGGCGCTGGTGCCGATAGAGACGCAGGAGGCCTGGGTCAAGGACCTGCAGGGGCTGTCGCTGAAAAATGTTGAAGGCGTAGTCAAAGTCGACGGCAAAAAGCTGGACAGCGAATTTGGTGAGATGTTGTTTACTCATTTCGGTCTTTCCGGTCCGATTGTATTGACGCTCAGCCAGGCTGTTTCACAGGCGCTTCCGCAAAATCCGCCGCCGCGCGTGACGATTGAATTGAATCTGAAACCGGCTTTGACGCCGGAAGTGCTCGACAAACGATTGCAACGCGACTTTGCTGAATTTACCCGCAAGCAGTTCAAAAATTCGCTTGGCGAGCTACTGCCGCTGAAGTTGATTCCGGTCATCATCCGGCTCAGCGGAATCGCACCGGACAAGCCTGTGCATCAGATCACCCGCGAAGAGCGGGCCCGGCTGGTCGAACTGCTGCAAGGATTGCGCCTGACAGTCACCAAAACTCGCCCGATTGCCGAGGCTGTTGTAACCGCAGGCGGCGTGGCGGTCAAGGAAATCAACCCCAAAACCATGCAGTCGCGCCTGGTGGAAGGGTTGTTCATCGCCGGTGAAATTCTTGACGTGGATGGCTACACCGGTGGATTTAACCTGCAGGCAGCGTTTTCAACCGGCATGGTAGCAGGGAGCGCTGCGGCGAGATTACTGCAATCGAAAGATGCGTGACGAAATGCAGAAAAAATGTCTAGTTCTTGTATTGACAGAAAGTAAAAGCGGATGATAAAATAAACTCTGTCGCGCGGGGCGATAATCGCAGACAACAGCGTATGTATGGTGACTGTGGTGAAGTGGTTAACACGGCGGATTGTGGTTCCGTTATGCGTGGGTTCGATCCCCATCAGTCACCCCAACTTACTCTAATGATGGGGCGTCGCCAAGCGGTAAGGCTCGGGACTCTGACTCCCGCATCGGTGGTTCGAATCCATCCGCCCCAGCCAAAAGCTTCTCTGATATTTGCAAAATCATTCCTTGGGGCGTCGCCAAGTTGGTAAGGCACGGGACTTTGACTCCCGCATGCGTTGGTTCGAGTCCAGCCGCCCCAGCCAATATGACCCACTAGCTCAGTTGGTAGAGCACCTGACTTTTAATCAGGGAGTCGATGGTTCGAGTCCATCGTGGGTCACCATTTTATCAACGCAATACTCCGGCATTTTGCCGGGGTATTTTTGTTGCGACAGACAACTTGATTTTTGCTCACATTCTGCTATAATTCAACAGTAGCCGTGCGGGCGTGGCGGAATGGCAGACGCACCAGACTTAGGATCTGGCGCCGCAAGGTGTGGAGGTTCAAGTCCTCTCGCCCGCACCAAATCAAACATAGTTTTGAATGGCTAGGGTGAATCATTGGCAGGGAGGTTGCTGCTTGCATATGTTCAACCGGATCAAGTCGTTCTTTTCAAACTATTGCAGCCCTTGAATGTTGATATGGGTCCTGGCAGGACTCGTGTTGCTGGCGCAGTGGTTATGGCCTTGACAAACAAAACGGCACGGAGTTAAAATATTCTCTGTCAACATGCGGAAGTAGCTCAGCGGTAGAGCATCGCCTTGCCAAGGCGAGGGTCGCGAGTTCGAATCTCGTTTTCCGCTCCAGAAATTGATGTTCCGGCAGCCTTCTGCCGGCTTTTTCTTTGTCGATTGTTTTTTATTGTCAAGAATGTTAAAATAAAATTCAATGCAAAGGGCTGTTTTCGGCTCCTTGCCGAAAAGTTCATGCAGGATTCAAAGGAGGACATTAAGTGAAAGTTACAGTTGAAAAAAAAGAACACAATATTACCGAATTGGTGATCGAACTGCCGGTTGAAGAGGTCAACAAGGGATTTGACCGGGCTTATCAGAAATTGGCGCAACAGGTCAATATCCCCGGTTTCCGCAAAGGCAAAGCGCCGCGCAAGATGATTGAAAATCGGATCGGTGCCGATGGAATGCGGGCCGAAGCGTTTGATTTCATCATTCCCGACGCATACCGCAAGGCGGTCAAAGAGCAGGATGTTCAGCCGGTAGGCCGGCCGGAAGTCACCGAAGTAACCTTGAACGCAGGCGAACCTTGCGTGTTCACGGTCAGTGTGGTGACTCGTCCCGAAGTCGTGCTGGGTGAATACAAAGGTCTTAGCGTGGAAGCGCCGACCACCGAAGTGACGACGGAAGAAGTCGACAAACAGATTGAGGCGCTGCGCGAGCGGCACGCCAAAATGGTCGTAGTGGAAGATGCGGAATTGGCCAATGGCGATTTCGCGATTATCGATTTTGATGGCATGGTGGACGGCAAACCTTTCAGCGGCGGCCAGTCCAAAGGATATCCGCTGGAAGTGGGTTCCGGCAGTTTCATTCCCGGATTCGAAGATCAACTGCTCGGCGCTAAAGCCGGTGAAGAGCGGGAAGTGAAAGTGACATTCCCGGAGGAGTATTTTGTACCGGAGCTGGCTGGCAAAGAAGCCGTGTTCACCACCAAAATCAATGACATCAAGCGCAAAGAACTGCCGGAGCTTAATGACGACTTCGCCAAAGAGGCCGGCGATGCTGATACGCTGGAAGAAATGAAGGCCAAGACGTTGGCAAAACTGACGGAAGCGGCTGAGAAGAAAGATGAGGCGGCGTTCCGCGAGGCTGCAGTTGCCAAAGCGGTTGCAAATGCGACCATCGAAGTGCCTGACATCATGGTGGAGGACCAAGTCGAGCACATGATCCAGGACCTCGACATGAGTCTGAAACAAAGAGGCCTGGCCATGGACAAGTACCTTGGCTACATGAACATGGACATGGCGGCGTTAACCGAACGGTACCGTCCGGCGGCGGCCGAACAGGTCCGCACCGAGCTAACCCTCGAAGCAATTGTCAAAGCGGAAGCATTGACGGTGAGCGACGAAGAATTCAGTGCCGAAATCGAGAAGATGGCACAGGCTTATAAGATGAAGGAAGCCGACGTGAAAAAGATGATGGCTGACAAATATCACGGCGAAATGGTCAAAGAGACGATTTTGCGCCGCAAAGCCGCAGAACTGATTGTGGATTCGGCGGTAAAATCCTAAGGGCGAGAGGTGAATTCGATGAATTTTGTACCGATTGTCGTAGAACAGTCCAATCGTGGTGAACGTGCTTATGATATCTGGTCCCGGCTGTTAAAGGACCGTATTATCTTTTTGGGCGGACCTATCGATGATACTGTTGCGAACCTGATTATTGCGCAGTTGTTGTTTTTGGAGTCGGAAGACCCGGACAAGGATGTGCAGATGTACATCAACAGCCCCGGCGGTTCGGTGACGGCCGGCCTGGCGATTTATGACACCATGCAGTATATCAAGCCGGATGTGGCGACGATCTGCCTCGGTTCGGCGGCAAGCATGGGAGCTCTGCTGCTCTCATCCGGCGCCAAGGGCAAGCGTTACGCACTGCCTTACTCGCGCATTATGGTGCACCAGCCATGGGGCGGCGCACAGGGGCAAGCGACCGACGTGGAGATTCACGCGCGTGAAATCCTGCGGCTACGGGAACTGCTCAACGAAATTCTGGCCGGCAATACCGGTCAGTCGTTGGCGAAAATCCAGCAGGATACCGAGCGTGACTATTTCATGTCCAGTGCGCAAGCCAAGGAATATGGGATTATTGATCATTTGATGACCAGACGGGGTAGCCCGGCGGTGAAGTAACCCGACAAGGGGGGTTGGTTTTGAAATTTGGTGACGAAAAAGTCCAGTTAAAATGCTCGTTTTGCGGGAAAATGCAAGAACAGGTGAAAAAACTGGTTGCAGGACCCGGCGTCTATATTTGTGACGAATGCATCGAGTTGTGCAACGAAATCATTGAAGAAGAACTGGGCGACGAGGTAGCGGTCGGCAACGGCGAGCTGCCGAAACCGCGCGATATCAAAAAAATTCTTGATGATTACGTGATCGGCCAGGAACAGGCGAAAAAAATCCTGTCGGTAGCTGTCTACAATCATTACAAACGTATCGGTCAAGGCAATAAAACGACCGATGTCGAGCTGCAAAAGTCCAACATTATCATGCTGGGTCCGACCGGTTGCGGCAAAACGCTGCTGGCCCAGACTCTGGCCAAAATCCTCAATGTGCCGTTCGCGATGGCGGACGCCACCTCGCTCACCGAGGCCGGCTATGTCGGCGAAGATGTCGAGAATATCCTGCTCAAACTGATTCAGTCGGCGGATTATGATGTGGAACGGGCCGAACGCGGCATTGTCTACATCGATGAAATCGACAAGATTGCCCGCAAGTCGGAAAATCCTTCGATTACCCGCGATGTTTCCGGCGAGGGTGTGCAGCAGGCGCTATTGAAAATCCTGGAGGGTACGGTCGCAAGCGTGCCGCCGCAGGGAGGCCGCAAGCATCCGCACCAGGAGTTCATCCAGATCGATACGACCAATGTGCTGTTCATTTGCGGCGGTGCTTTTGACGGGATTGAAAAGATCATCGCCAATCGCGTCGGCACCAAGACAATGGGCTTTGGCTCGGATGTCAAGAGCAAGCAAGCTCACAACATCGGTGAGGCGTTACGCCAGCTGATGCCGGAAGACTTGCTCAAATTCGGCCTGATTCCCGAGTTTGTCGGCCGGTTGCCGGTGACGGTGACACTCGACGCGCTCGACGAAGAGGCACTAGTGAGAATATTGAACGAGCCGAAAAACGCTTTGGTCAAGCAGTATCAGAAAATGCTGGAACTGGACGGCGTACAGCTAGAGTTCAAGGAAGACGCACTGCGGGCGGTCGCCCAACTGGCGCTCAAACGCAAGACTGGAGCGCGCGGCCTGCGCTCGATCATCGAGGAAGTCATGTGCAATGTCATGTACGACGTCCCTTCGCGCAGCGATGTCAGCAAATGCATCGTGACCAAAGAGGCGATCATCAATAAGGATGAACCGATGCTGGTGACCAGCGATCGGGCCAAGGCCAAAAAGAAGGAAGAATCGGCTTGACCCGCAAAACGCAGACGACTGTCTGATGATAATTTCCGGGAGATTATTCTCCCGGTTTTTTTTATTTGAGAGGAGTTTTGGCCTGCGAGTGAGAATTAATCTATGGATAGATAGATGATACAGAATGGTTCTTAGCTAAGAGAGGAGACTTTAGGATGGCTGAAGAAAAAACGAAAACTGTCCGTACGATGGTTTTGCTGCCCCTACGGGGCGTATTAGTGTTCCCGTACATGATTATCCACCTGGATGTGGGGCGCGAAAAATCGATTAACGCGCTCGAACAGGTGATGATGCAGGATCGGATGATCATGCTGGCCACACAAAAGGATGCCCAGAACGACAAACCGCAACCCGGCGATATCTATGAGTCGGGAACCGTGGCAGAAATCAAGCAGCTTTTGAAACTGCCGGGCGGCACGATGCGGGTGCTGGTCGAAGGACTGCACCGGGCCAAAGTGACACGGTTTGTTCGTGAAGAACCCTATTTCGAGGTGGAAGTCCAGGAGTTCAAAGACGTGATGATTCGCAAGACGCCGGAACTGGCTGCCCAGTCCCGGATGTTGGCGCATCAGTTTGAACAGTGGGGCAAGCTGAGCAAAAAAGTGCCGCCGGAAACGATTGCCTCGGTGATGCTGGTCGAAGATCCGGACCGGCTGACCGATATGATTCTTGGCCATATGCCGCTGAAGCTGGAAGACAAACAGGAACTGCTGGCGGCGGTGGACATCCGGCAGCGTCTGGATTTGCTGACCGAAATCATCAGCCGTGAAATGGAAATCTTGGAAATTGAAAAGAAAATCAGCGGTCGGGTCCGCAAGCAGATGGAGAAGACCCAGAAGGAATATTTCCTGCGCGAGCAAATGAAAGCGATTCAGCAGGAACTGGGTGAAAAAGATGATCGGGCTTCCGAAGTGGAAGAATATCGGCAAAAAATGCGCGATCAGGATCTGCCGAAAGATGTGGCGGAAAAAGTCGCCAAAGAAATCGAACGACTGGAAAAAATGTCGCCGATGTCGGCAGAGAGCGGCGTGATCCGCACCTATCTGGACTGGTTGCTTGGACTACCCTGGTCGGCACTGACCACCGACCGGCTCGATATTGATATCGCCGAAAAAATCATGGAAGAAGACCACTACGGTTTGGAAAAAGTCAAGGAACGCATCCTGGAATATCTATCGGTGCGCAAACTGACCGAAACGATGAAGGGCCCCATTCTCTGCCTGGTCGGGCCGCCTGGCGTGGGTAAAACTTCGCTGGCTCGTTCGATTGCCCGCTCAATGGAGCGCAAATTTGTCCGCGTGTCACTGGGTGGCGTGCGCGATGAGGCAGAAATTCGCGGACACCGCCGCACCTACGTCGGCGCGCTTCCCGGACGCATCATCCAGGGGATGAAGACGGTCGGCTCAAAAAATCCAGTATTTTTGCTGGACGAAATCGACAAGATGAGCTCGGATTTTCGCGGTGACCCCGGCGCGGCGCTGCTGGAAGTGCTTGATCCTGAGCAAAATAACACCTTTAGCGACCACTATATCGAGTTGCCGTTTGATTTGTCGCGGGTGCTGTGGGTGGTCACCGCCAATGCGGTGCACAACATCCCAAGGCCGCTGCTGGACCGGATGGAAATGATTTCGATATCCGGCTATACGCAGGAAGAGAAAATTCAGATCGCCAAAAAATTCCTGATTCCCAAGCAGCAAAAAGACCATGGCCTGTCCGGTCGTCACATCGCATTCCCGGAAGACGGCATCGAAAAGCTGATCCGCAACTATACCCGCGAGGCTGGCGTGCGCAATCTGGAACGCGGTATCGCTACGTTGTGCCGCAAAGTGGCTCGCCAGATCGTACAGAAAAAGAAAAAATCGGTGCGGATGACGCCGAACAATGTTGAAACTTTTCTTGGTCCGATTAAGTATCACTGGAACGAAGCCGAGCGCAACAGTCAGATTGGCGTTGCGACAGGGCTGGCCTGGACCGAGGCCGGCGGCGATGTGTTGCCTGTGGAAGTGACCACGATGAAAGGCAAAGGCAGCCTGACGCTGACTGGACAACTTGGTGATGTGATGAAAGAGTCGGCGCAAGCAGGACTCAGTTACATCCGTTCCCGTGCGACCGACCTGGGGCTAGACGGCGAGTTTTATGAAAAACTCGACATCCATGTCCATCTGCCGGAAGGGGCGATTCCCAAAGACGGTCCATCGGCTGGCATTACGATGGTGACGGCGATGATTTCGGCACTGACCGGTATCAAGGTCCGCAATGACCTGGCGATGTCTGGCGAAATCACGCTGCGAGGCCGGGTATTGCCGGTCGGCGGCATCAAGGAAAAAGTACTGGCGGCGCATCGGGCCGGCATCAAAACCTTGTTGCTGTCCAAAGAAAATAAGCGCGATTATGTGGAGATTCCCGAGAATGTCCGGAACAATCTGGAATTCATCTGGGTCGAGCACATGGATGAAGTGCTGGCGACAGCCCTGTTGAAAGGGGAAAAAAATAACGGATGCAGTGGGAAATAATCCGCGCCGAGTATGTTGCTTCGGCGGTCAAGGCCTCGCAGTTCCCAGAAGGGGAAGAACCGGAAGTCGCTTTTATCGGTCGCTCCAATGTCGGAAAATCCAGCCTGATCAATTCGCTCTGCCGTCATAACGGACTGGCCCGCACCAGCGGCGAACCCGGCAAAACGCGAACGGTCAATTTCTTCCGGGTCTGGTTCAAACGGGAGGATGGGCTTCGCCGTTCGCTGTTTCTGGTGGACTTGCCAGGTTATGGTTATGCCAAACGCAGCAAGACCGAGCGGCAGGACCTGCTAGACTGGACCCAGAGCTATTTCCGCTCTTCGCAGCGGTTGCGCCTGGTGGTGCAATTGCTGGACATCCGACGCGAGCTGCAACCGCTGGACCTGACGGTGCATCGCTGGCTGCAGGACGAGGGGCTGACGGTTCAGCCGGTGGCGACAAAAATTGATAAATTGAGTCGAAGTGCGGTAAGCAGCGCGTTGAAGGCGCTGCAAACCGGCCTGGGAATATCGGCTGAAACCCCGATTTTGGGTTACTCCTCCCTGATGCCGGCAGGTCGCCAGGAACTGTTGGCTCGATTGGTGGAGGCAGTAGATTTTGATGCAACTGACAGCGTTTGATAAACAACTGTTAAATCTGATCCAGTCCGGTTTGCCGCTGACCCCGGCCCCGTTCGCCGATATCGCCAGACAGTTGGGCAGCGACGAACGCAGCGTGATCGAACGGATCGACAAGCTGCAGGAACGCGGATTAATCTGCCGTTTCGGCGCTTTTTTTGATGCCGAATCGCTGGGGTACAAGGGGCGTCTGGTGGCGGCGAGGGTCGCACCGGAACATTTGTCTGCAGTGGCGCTGGCGATCAATGCATTACCGCAGGTCAGTCACAATGATGAACGCGATAATGACTACAACCTTTGGTTCACTGTGCAGTCGCGCCAAGAGGAAGAGATCCTGCGGCTGATTGACATGGTGGCGCAGATGGACGGCGTGGAAGAAGTGATTTCCATGCCGACTTCCGAGCGTTTCAAAGTGAATGTCGAATTTCAAGTAAAGTAGGTGTCTTGTGATAGATAGTGTCGATCGACAGATTATCCGGCGGGTGCAACTGGGAGTGCCGCTTGCGCCTGCGCCTTACAGCCTTATCGCGGCGGAAATCGGGATTGCCGAAGAAGAGCTGCTGGCTCGTCTGCGCCACATGAAAGAACGCGGCATGCTGAGAAAAATGGGCGCCGTGTTGCAACACCACAAGGCCGGTTTTCACGGCAACGCCCTCTGTTGCTGGCAAATTCCGCTGGAGCGGGTCGGGGCCGTATCAGAAAAGATGTCGGCCTGCAAATACATTTCACATGTTTATTTGCGCAAACCGCATGAAAAATGGCCATACAACCTGTACACGGTTTTTCACAGCCAGACCCGCGAAGCCTGTCTGGCACTGGTGGAAGAAATGGCCGAAAGCATCGGTATCACAGAGTATCAGGTATTGTTCAGCCGCAAGAATTGGAAACGGGCGCGGTTACCGTTACTTCAGGAACAGGAGGATGGAGTGCAATGATCACTCGTTTTTCGGAACTGATTGACGAAGTATTGCAATCGGAACCGGCCAAGGTGGCCGTGGCGGCCGCACAGGATGACGCGGTGCTGATGGCCTGCCAAATGGCTTCTGAACAAGGATTGGCGAGTTTCACCTTGTTTGGCGACCAGGCGAAGATAGAATCCGCCGCGGCAAAAGCCGGTGTAAAACTGGATGGGATGAAGATCATCCATGAAGCGGATGATTTCCGTTCGGCGATGCGGGCGGTAGAATATGTCTCTACCGGCAGTGCCAGCATCGTGATGAAAGGGATGATCAATACTGGTGACTTGCTCAGGGCAGTACTTGACAAGAGTGTCGGCCTGCGTACAGGCCGTGTCTTAAGCCATCTGGCGGTGTTCGAACTGGCCGGGTTTGATCGGTTGATTGGGGTGACTGACGGCGGGATGAACATTGCGCCGACCCTGGCGCAAAAAGCCGATATCATTCAGAATGCGGCCGCGGTGTTTCGCCATTTCGGCGTCGATTCGGTGAAAGTCGCGGTACTGGCGGCTGTGGAGACGGTCAATGCCGATATGCCAGGCACGATAGACGCTTCGGCTCTGGCCAAGATGGCAGACCGAGGCCAACTGAAAGGCGCGATCGTCGATGGACCGTTGGCGCTAGACAATGCAGTCAGCGAAGAAGCGGCACGCCACAAAGGCATCATTAGTCCGGTTGCCGGAAAAGCCGACATTTTACTGGTTCCCAACATTGAAGTGGGTAATGTTCTGGGTAAATCATTGGTGTATATGGCAGGCGGTAAAATCGCCGGCTTGATCGCCGGTGCAAGTAAGCCGGTTGTTGTGACGTCGCGGGCGGATACACCGGAAAGCAAGGTGATTTCAATCGCCATGGCCTCGCTGTGCAGCCGCGATAAGAAATAAGAGGAGTGAAGCGTCATGTTTGGTTTGGGCGTACCGGAACTGGTACTGATCCTGGTGATTATCCTGGTGCTGTTCGGCGCCAAGAACCTGCCGGATATCGGCAAGGCGCTCGGCAAAACGATTAACGAATTCCGTAATGCTACCGGGCCTGAGCTGGACAAAACCGAGTCGGCGAAAAAGGAAATTCCTTCAGCGGACAAGACGGACGAGTCCAGGAAATGAGGCGATGAGCATGCCGGATTTCGAAGAAACGGAAAAGGAACCGGAACAAACGGCGGAAATGACGCTGGTCGGTCACCTGAGCGAACTGCGTCAGCGGATTGTCTGGTCCGTGGCCGCATTGATCGCCGGTACGTTTGGCGCGTACTACCATATTGATGAATTGATGCGGTTTGTCACCGCGCCGGCTGGCAAGCTCTATTTCATGGCACCGGCGGAGGGCTTTTTTGCTTATCTTAAACTTGCCGTGTTCGCCGGCTTTATGCTGGCGTTGCCGGTCATCCTTTGGCAATTTTGGCTGTTTGTCGCACCGGCGTTGACAGGCAAGGAAAAAAAGTGGGCACTGATCATGGTGCCGGGTTCAACGATTTTGTTCTTTACCGGCGTGGCCTTTTCTTATCTTTTCGTCTGGCCGTCGGCCGTCAAGTTTTTTCTCGGTTTTGGCAGCGAAAGCCTACAACCGATGCTGTCGCTGGGTCAGTATCTGTCGTTCCTTATTTCGTTCATTTTGCCATTCGGGCTTATTTTCAACCTACCACTGGCCCTGCTGGTCCTGGCTAAGTTAGGAATCATCAGTTCCAAGTTTTTGGCCAAGCAACGCAGAGTGATGATCATCGTAGCTTTTATTGTAGGCGGGATTATAACACCGACACCGGATATCTTTTCTCAGACGATGATGGCGATTCCGATTATGGTATTATATGAAGCCAGTATCTGGGCAGTAAGGATTTTGCTTGGCAAATAAGCGCGCGGCCTTGACAAAAATGCGCTTGCTCGATATATTGAATGTAATATTAATATAGTTGTATGCGATGAAGGGAAGAGTAGGCGGCAAGTGCCTGTCAGAGAAGGAACCGCTTGGTGAGAGGTTCCGCTGGTGATTACCGGAACGAAAGTCCTCCCTGAGCTGCCGGGCAGAACACCGTTGTCAGTAAGTCCGGCCGGATTGTCCCGTTACGACAAACGAGCGCCTGCCTATGGGCGGGAATTATGGTGGTACCGCGGAAGCTTGCCTTTCGTCCTTTATCGGGGGCGAAGGGTTTTTTTAGTTTTGTGAAAAAGGGAGGAATGGACAGATGGCAAGAGAAAATATTCCGACGGTTTATGATCCGGCGTCAGTCGAGACCAAGTGGTATAAGGAATGGGAAGCGAAGCGGGTCTTTCATGCAGAACCCAAAATGGAGGGCCAGGCTTACAGTATCGTGATTCCGCCGCCCAATGTGACCGGGCAGTTGCACATGGGCCACGCGCTGGACAATGCTTTGCAGGATATCTTGATTCGCTGGCGGCGGATGCAGGGATATGACACCCTGTGGATGCCGGGCTGCGACCATGCCGGGATCGCCACTCAGATCAAGGTAGAGGAGGAACTGGCCAAGGAAGGGCTGTCACGGCATGACCTAGGCCGCGAAAAATTCATCGAACGGGTCTGGGAGTGGAAGGCGCAGTATGGTGACCGCATCACCAACCAACTGCGTCGCCTGGGTGCTTCCTGCGACTGGGAACGCGAACGGTTTACGATGGACGAAGGCTGCTCCAAAGCCGTGCGTGAAGTTTTTGTCTCACTGTATGAAAAAGGACTGATTTATCAGGGCGAACGCATCACCAACTGGTGTCCGCGCTGCAACACAGCTCTGTCGGACATCGAGGTGGAGCATGAGGAGTCGGCCGGCAAGCTGTACCACGTGCGCTATCCGTTGCAGGACAACCCGGCTGAATTTGTAACAGTCGCGACTACCCGACCGGAGACGATCCTCGGCGATACCGCAGTGGCTGTCAATCCGACGGATGAACGCTATGCAAACATGGTCGGCCGCAAGCTCATCCTGCCGATTGTCGGACGCGAACTGCCGATTATCGCCGATGAGTATGTCGATCCGGCGTTCGGCACCGGCGCGGTCAAAGTGACGCCGGCCCATGATCCCAACGACTTTGAGATGGGGCAGCGCCACAGTCTGCCTTCGATCCGGGTGATCGGCAATGGCGGCGCGATGTTGCCGGAAGCGGGCGAAGCCTATGCAGGACTGGACCGCTATGAATGCCGGAAAAAGCTGGTGGCGGACCTGGAAGCCGCCGGTTATCTGGTGAAAATAGAAGAACATACCCATGCGGTTGGCCATTGCCAACGCTGCGACACGGTAATCGAGCCGCTGGTGTCGCGGCAGTGGTTCGTGCGGATGCAACCGTTGGCAGAGCCTGCGATGGAAGTGGTGAAGAACGGCCGGACCGAATTCGTGCCGGAGCGCTTTACCAAGATTTATATGAACTGGCTGGAAAATATCCGTGACTGGTGCATTTCACGTCAGATCTGGTGGGGTCACCGGATTCCCGCCTGGTATTGCGACGCATGCGAAAAGACGATCGTATCCCGCACAGATGTTGCGGTTTGCCCTGATTGCGGCGGCGCGCTCAGGCAGGACCCCGACGTGCTGGACACCTGGTTCAGTTCGGCGCTGTGGCCGTTTTCCACGATGGGTTGGCCGGAAAAAACGCCGGAACTGGCTCGCTATTATCCGACCAGCGTGCTGGTGACGGGTTATGACATCATTTTCTTCTGGGTTGCCAGGATGATGTTCACCGGCATCGAATTCATGCAGGAAGTGCCTTTCCGGCATGTGTTCATCCACGGCCTGGTCCGCGATTCTCAAGGGCGAAAAATGTCGAAGTCGCTCGGCAACGGCATCGATCCGCTGGAAGTGATCGACCAGTTCGGCGCCGATACGTTGCGGTTCACGTTGGTGACCGGCAACACGCCAGGCAATGACATGCGGTTTTATATGGAGCGGGTAGAATCTAGCCGCAACTTTGCCAACAAAATTTGGAACGCATCGCGGTTCGTGTTGATGAATCTGGAAGATTTTGATGAGTCGTTGCCTTGCGGCGAATTGACGCTAGCCGACCGCTGGATACTGTCGCGCTATGCGCAGACAGTGGCTGGCGTGACGGCAAATCTGGAAAAATTCGAGCTGGGCGAAGCGGCCCGAATGCTTTACGATTTTATCTGGGGCGAATACTGCGACTGGTATATCGAACTGGCAAAACCCCGCCTTTACAGCAAGGAAGGCGCGACCGGACGTCAGACGGCTCAGTTTGTTCTGGCCTACATTCTGGAGCGGACCATGCGACTGTTGCATCCGTTCATGCCGTTCATCAGCGAGGAGATCCGTTCGCATCTGCCGCATGGCGCCGGTAGCATCGTGAGGGCCGCCTGGCCGGAAGCCGAACCGCAGCGGATCGACGAAGCGGCGGAAGCAAGGATGGGCGCTGTGATGGAAACAATCAAGGCGATTCGCAACATGCGGGCGGAAATGAATGTGCCGCTCGGTCGCAAAGGCGAAGTAATCATTCAGGTTGCCAGCGCTGAACTGGCTGATGTACTGTCGGATAACCTGCCATTCATCAAAACGATGGCGACTGCCGAACCGGTGACGATTGTCGATGCTACTGCCGGTAAGCCGGAAAACGCGGTTTCGAGGGTAATCAGCGGCATTGAAGTCTATCTGCCGTTAAAGGGACTGATCGATGTCGACAAGGAGATTGCCCGTCTTAATAAAGAGTTGCAGGGGCTGGAGCAGGAACTGGGCCGGATCGAAGGAAA
>CAZYJK010000034.1:0-16962 GCA_964647865.1 uncultured Veillonellaceae bacterium
TTCATTCGCGTCCAGCGATGCCGCATCATAGCTCGCCGGTGCGCCGACCACCGCATCGGCAAAGTGATGAACGATCCGCCACAAGCGACCGAGGAAACGGGCCGCGCCCTCTACGCCCTGATCGCTCCACTCCAGATCACGTTCCGGCGGCGAGGCAAACAGGATGAACAGCCGCGCTGTATCGGCGCCGTATTTTTTCACGATTTCTTCCGGCGAAACGATATTGCCCTTGGATTTGGACATCTTCGCGCCGTCTTTGATCACCATTCCCTGCGTCAACAGGTTTTTGAACGGCTCGTCCGTATCGACCAGTCCGGCGTCCTTGAGGACTTTGGTGAAGAAACGCGAATAAAGCAGATGCAGGATCGCGTGTTCGATGCCGCCGATGTATTGGTCGACCGGCGTCCAGTAGTTGCATTTGTTGATGTCCCAGGGCGCTTTCACGTTGCGCGGGTCGGTATAGCGGAAATAGTACCAGGACGAGCAGATGAACGTATCCATCGTGTCGGTTTCGCGGCGGGCCGGTTTGCCGCATTTCGGGCACTGGCAGTTGACAAACTCGCTGACCGAGGCCAGCGGCGATACCGAACCGGCATCAAACCGCACATTCTCCGGCAGCCGGATCGGCAATTCTTCCTTCGGCGCCGCCACCGCGCCGCAATCTTCGCAGTAGATGATCGGAATCGGCGCGCCCCAATAGCGCTGCCGCGAAATCAGCCAGTCGCGTAGCCGGTACGTCACCCGGCGGCGACCGACGCCCTGCGCTTCCAGCCAGTCGGCCATCTTGCCCTTGGCAACTTCATTATCCAGACCATCAAACTGGCCGGAGTTGACCATCACACCGGTTCCGTCGTAAGCGCCGTCCATCGTGGCGATTGTCAGCGGATTCGCTGTTGTCTGCACCACCAGTCGCTTGTCCAGACCATATTTCGTGGCGAACGCCCAGTCGCGCTCATCGTGGGCCGGTACGCCCATCACCGCGCCGGTGCCGTATTCAAACAGCACATAATTCGCTACCCAGATTGGTACCTGTTCTCCATTGAAAGGATTGACGGCATAAGCGCCGGTGAACATGCCTTCTTTTTCCACGTCGGTTGCTGTGCGGTTAATTTCGCTGAGGTTGCGGATCCGTTCGACAAATGCGCGGACCGCTGCCGCTTCCGGTTTGCCTTCGATCAGTTTTTCCACCAGCGGATGCTCTGGTGCCAGTACGACATACGTCACGCCGAACGAAGTATCTTGCCGGGTTGTGTAGACAGGAATCTTTTCGCCCAGTTCCGGCACGTCAAAGCTGAACTCGGCCCCTTCGCTGCGACCGATCCAGTTCTCCTGCATGGTCCGTACCCGCTCCGGCCAGCCGCCCAGCAAATCGAGGTCTTTCAGCAGCCGGTCGGCATAGTCGGTGATTTTCAAAAACCACTGTTCGAGTTCTTTCTTGACCACTACCGAGTTGCAGCGCCAGCAGTTGCCGTCGATGACCTGTTCGTTGGCCAGCACGGTATTACATTCCTCGCACCAGTTGACCGCCGCCTTCTTCTTATAGGCGAGGCCGCGCTCAAAGAACAGCAGGAACAGCCACTGGGTCCAGCGGTAGTATTCCGGATGGCAGGTCGCCACCTCGCGGTCCCAGTCGTAGGAAAGGCCCAGTTCCTGTTGCTGCCGCCGCATGTTGGCGATATTGCTCCAGGTCCATTCGGCTGGGTGAACCTTGTTCTTGATCGCCGCATTCTCCGCCGGCATGCCGAACGCATCCCAGCCCATCGGATGCAGCACGTTGTAGCCGCGCATTTTTTGGAACCGCGCCACGACGTCGCCGATCGAATAGTTGCGGACATGTCCCATGTGCAAAGCGCCTGAGGGGTAAGGGAACATTTCCAGTACATAGTATTCCGGTTTGGTCCGATCCACTTCCGTATGGAATGCACCGGAATCTGCCCAGATTTTTTGCCACTTGGGCTCAATCTCTCGCGGGACGTACTTCTCGTTCATCAACATCCTCCTCAAACTAAAAAGCCCCGCTAAGCGCGGGGCCATGCAGACGGTTCCGCTTTTGCCATAATTATAGTGCACACCCTATTCAAAGTCAACGCGCCGGTCGGTCGCTGCAACCAGCAGCGCGATGAATTCATCGACCAACGCCGGATCGAACTGCGACCCCCGGCAACGGCGCAATTCCTCGATCGCCGCGCTTTGCGTCATCGCCGCCCGATAGGGACGATCGTTGGTCATTGCATCAAACGCATCGACAATCGACAGGATGCGGTTTTCCACTGGGATCGCCTCGCCCTTCAGACCCAGCGGGTACCCGGCGCCGTTCCACCATTCATGATGCTTCAGGATCAGGTCGGCCACCGGCAGAAATTCGGGAACCACCATCGCAATCCGGTGCCCGATTTCGGCATGCCGCTCGATTTCTTTGCGTTCCTCGGCGGTCAGCGGCCCCGGTTTCAGCAAAATCTGGTCAGGAATGCCGATCTTGCCCAAATCATGGAATTGCGCGAGCAAACGCAGGTCGTTCTTGCTGTTGTTCGGCAGACCGATTCGCTCCGCCAAGTCCACCGCCAGTTCACCCATGCGCTGCGAATGCCCTTCTGTCGCATAGTCGCGGATTTCCAGCATCTTCATAATGGTCTGCACCACCACATTGCGGTTGCTGTGGGTGCTTGACAACTTTTGCCGATACATTTCATCGTCGGCTTCTTTCAACATCTGATCCCAGTCGTCGGAATCCGGGTCACACACAGCTCGGTAGCGATAGCCCACCGAAATCTGCAGCGGAAACTCATCAGCCGCTTTCATCCCCACTTGCTTGTAGTCCTGAAACTGTGCATAGGATTGCTGCAGCAGAGATTCCTCAACATCAGTAAGAACCACGACAAATTCGTCGCCGCCCACCCGGGCGATCAGCGACTTATCAGGCAACACCTCGCGCAACATCGCTGCCGTGCGTTGCAGCATGACATCGCCTGCCGCATGACCAAACGTATCATTTACCAGTTTCAATCCGTCCAGGTCACAGCAAATCACGCCGACGCCTTTGGCGCCGGTTTGTCGCAGGTTCGTCAGCGCAGCCTCGAAATAGTGGCGATTGAACAACCCGGTCAGTGCATCATGTTCGCTGGAGTATTGCAGCACGTTTTCGGCCCGTTTGCGTTCAGACAATTCTTCCTGCAACTGGATGTTGATTTGTTCTATCCGTTGGCTATCGGCAGCGATCCGTTCCAGCATCTGATTCACGGTTGCCGCTACCTGGCTCAGTTCATCCCGACCGCTAAGCGCGATCTTTTGAACCACGCCGCCGGAAATATCGACCTGCTTGAGGAATGTGTCGATTTGCCTGAGCCGGCGGATTATGATCAAATTGAGTCCAGTGATGGAAAGCGCCACAATCGCCCCAACCAGGCAAACCATCAGCAACAGAAAATAACCGACCTGCCTGCGCACTTCCAGATAAAAGGTTCGCACCGTATCGATGGCAACGGCAAAAGTGGTCGTCCCCGACAAATCCTTTACCGGAATGTAGGCCCGGATCACTTCGCCTGCGACATCGTGCCCGTGCCCATCGTGCTGCTCGATTTTGGAAAAGACTTCGGCGCCGGCAATGATTTTCACCGGTGCTTGCAAAATGTCGGCCATTTCCTGCATCATTTTTTCATCCACAATACGCAAGAAAATCAAAATCCCTGGGCTATCACCCGAGTGGTCGCTCTTGAAAATACGTTGGGCCGCCAAAAAAACCGGCCGGTTTTCCAGCCAAAGCACTCCGCTGAGCGGAACCTTTTGCTGCAATTCCAGTAGAAATTTTTGTTGCGGCATAATGTAGCGATGTAGTTCGGCCGGAACCGGAAGCTCGTTCTTGCTCGATTGATCGACCGCCTTGGCGAACAGGATTTTCCCTGCCGGATCAGTGACTACGACAATATCAATCTGCAAATTTACCATCGCAGCATCCTGCAGATTTTTTTCAACAAATTCACGATTTTGGGGTTGCCGGGCAAAGGCATACAAATCATCCCACGGCGCCCAGTCACCGACACTGGACACTAACGTCGACTGCTCTTTGCTCCACAGGTGCTGGGCTCGTCGGATATTTTCGTGAACAACGTTCTGTTCCAGTTGCTCGTAGTTTTTGACCCAAACAATCATGACCAGTCCATAGATTACCAGCAAGGCAACCAGACCAAACAACAGTTGGGATAGCGCTACTTTTACACCAAGTTTCAAACGTACACCTACTTGCTCTTGCTCTTATTATTCAGCTATAGTTTCAGCACGCCGCCGCCACGTTTCGGATGTTTGCCGGAAAAAGCCGCTTCTTCACTGATTGCCCAAATGACTTTGTTGTCGCCTGTTTTGATCACTTTATCTTTTGCATCGCCGGTATCCAGCTTGCGTTCAAACTCGATGACTGTCACGCCATCTTTGTTGCTACCACCGAAAACGGTTACGTCATTTTTTCCGCCCTGCTGATCATCAGGCGGGTGTGGTCCGGTCGGTCCGGTGCTGAACATATCGGCCACCGTGGCCTTGCCGTCTTTGACAAAACCGAGGATGATATCGGCGTCTTGCATCCGCTGCGAGGGGCCGAAACCAATCGCCAGATAACCATTGGTCTTTGCTTTTAGCGCCATTCTGACCTTGTCGCCGTCAATCCGGCTGTAAACCTCGATTTCACCCATTTGCTGCATTTTGGCATATTCCTTGTCGGCAATCACTCCGTCAGGCTTCCATTCACCAGGTTGGGCCGACAGAACCGCGGCCTGCCCTTGGGCTGCCGGCGGACTGGTTTTTGCCGGCTCCGGTTTCGTCCCGCCGCAACCGGCGGCAAGGCCGACTAGCAGCAATAACGTCAAAATCACACTCACCCTGCGCACTCTGGTCTGTTGTGCCATTTTGCCACTTCCTTTCCGTTTTGCTCATATCTAAATAATTATCCGTAGTTGATATAAATCCTGCTTTATTTTATTTAATTTTCGTATCCAGATAAAGAGGAAAACTCCGATGCCCGTCGAAACATTCATATTATAAAGCAGATTGAAGCATCCGGTTCAGCGATTTTTTTGTTAAGGGGGATATTGAATGATTCAGGAGATTACTGTCACGGATAATCATGTAGTCGTCAACCTTTCCGGCAGTATCTATGTGGAAGAGGCTGCGCAGATCCGGGAAAGTCTGATCGGCTATATAGAAAAAGGCCACAAAACCTTTGTGGTCGACTTGGGCAATGTCGATTATATCGACAGTTCAGGCCTCGGCACGTTAGTGGCGATCCAGAAGCGCGCCCTGCAAAACGGCGGCAGCGTGATCATCAAGAATCTGAAAGGTCTGGTCAAGGATCTGTTTGAGTTGACCCGGCTGACCAAAGTCTTCGAAATCCAGTAAACCTTCTGCAATGAAAAAAGCGCGATTTCCACGATTGCCGCCCGGCAACGTGAGAATCGCGCTTTTTGTTTTGCATTAGCCTGCTTTCTTTTTACAGCATCTTATGCAGTTTTTCCATCTCTTCGGCTGGCATCCCGTAGGTATGCTCTTTGCCGGGGAACGCCTGTTGATGCACTTCGTCCTTGTACTGCAACATCGCCTGGAAAATCTGTCCGTTCAGGTCCGCATACTTTTTCACGAACTTTGGCGTGAACCGGTCAAAAAATCCCAGCATGTCATGCACGATCAGCAACTGACCGTCGCAGGGCAGTCCGGCGCCGATCGAGATGATCGGAATCCGCGCTCTTTCAGTGATGATCGCCGAAATCTCCGGCGGAATCGCTTCCAACAGAATCGAGAACGCGCCGGCCGCTTCCAACGCCTCGGCATCCTTGATCAACCGATACGCCGCTTCGGCGCTGCGCCCTTGCGCCTTGAAACCGCCAAGAGCCGATATCGATTGGGGAGTCAGGCCGATATGACCCATGACCGGGATTCCGGCATTGACAATCGTCTTTACCGTTTCGGCCATGACTGCGCCGCCTTCGAGCTTCACCGCATCGGTACCGGCCTCCTGCATGAATCGTCCGGCGTTTCGCACAGCTTCTTCCTTGCAGACCTGATAGGACAGGAACGGCATATCGCCGATGACGAAAGCGGTCGGCGCGCCGCGTGTCACTGCTGCTGCATGCACGATCATCATGTCCATCGTAACCGGCAGAGTCCCATTGTACCCGTAGACCGTCATCCCCAGCGAGTCGCCACACAGGATGATATCGATCTCCGCCTTTTCTTCCAGCAGGGCCATCGGATAATCATAGCAGGTCAGCATGGTGATCGGCTCTTTCTTTGCCTTTTTGTCGAACAGATAGGGGATTGTCACTTTGGCTCGCGGCATCATGTTACACCTCTTTCGTTTTTTTGATACCCATTTAATAGATTCCCACCCAGGCATCCGTCTCAAAGCCATAGAATTCCCAATAACCCATGTAGGGTTCATTGATCAGTTCGATCCGGTTGACCCACTTGACGGCTTTGTACGCGTACATCTGCGGCACAATCAGTCGGGCCGGTCCGCCAAGCAGCCGGGGAATCGGCTTTCCGTCCATCAACAGGACGATCATCGCATCCGGCATGTGCAGCGCCTGTTCCAGTGACAACGCATCGGCATAATGCCCATCGGCGGAGTAAAACTTCACGTACTTTGCTTCCGGCAATACGCCACAAATTTTCAACAGATCTGGCACTTTCAGGCCTTCATAGGTGATATCGGTCACAGACCAGCCTTCTACGCAGTGAAAGTCGCTGACCTGAACCGTGCGCGGCAAGCGGACGAAATCCTCCCAGCGAAACGTCACCGGTCGTTCCACCAGCCCATCCAGCGTAAACCGCCAGGTATCCTGATGCAGGCAGGGCAAAAATTTTACTACGCTGTATTCGCCGAATTTCCCCTGCCGTCCGCCACCGATCGGCGGCGCGGATTTGGCTCCGGGAGCTGGCGGCGGAAGAAACACATCGCAATTGGCGGTCGCTTTGATGTCCTGGGTCTGCCCGTCACTCCAAAATCGCCAGGCAAGTGAGCCAAACCAGGCGCCGACCGCGCCCTTTGCCAGCAAGCCAAACCATTTTCGCCGCGAAGTCGGCCCGCTGTCGTTCAGCGGCCGCGTTCCGACAAACCATATATGCCAGACCACCATCGGTATTGAAAGATAAGCCAGCCAGCGGTGGGCTTCGAACGAAAAGGTCGTGACCGTGGGACCCCAGGTGGCTTTTTGTAGTAGAATCCAGCCGCTGCCAAACAAACCGGCCAGCCCAAGCAATGCCGCCGGCACAAGCAGACGGTAAACGGGCCGTTTTCGCCACTGGCCGATCCGGGTCAGCAAATACAAGGCATAAACGAGCAGCAGCAAACCGAACAGCTCTCCGGCCAAATAATGCGTCCGGATCAGCATCAGACGGTAGGCGGACAGTGGCCCCCGCAATATCGACAAATGCAACAGGAACCCACTGACGAGCAACACGGCAAACACAATCGCATTCGCATGATGCAGCAGTTTTCGCACGACCGTCCTCCCTTAGCCGCCTATTTCAGCAGCTTGACCAAAGTCAACGACAGAGCGGGAATGTTGGTGATCAGCAATAACACGACGATTTCGGCGAACAGGAACGGCAGAATGCGCCGCGAGATCTTTTCGATCGACAGTCCCGACAGACTGCAGGCCACGAACAGGTTGACCGCCATCGGCGGGGTGATCATGCCGGCTGACGTATTGACCACGATGATGATCCCCAGCACCAGCGGGTCGACACCGAGATTCATCGCCAACGGGAAGATGATCGGTGTCACCAGCAGGATAATCGCCTGCGTTTCCAAGAACGAACCCAGGAACAACAAAATGACGTTGAGCAATAGTAGGATCACCGTCGGGTTATTGGAAATTGACAGCATCGTACTGGCAACTTTTTCAGGAATCTGCAGCGAGGTCAATAGCCAGGAAAACGATGAGGAAGTCGCAATCACAAACAACACGACCGCCGAGCTGACAGCCGCCTTCATGATGACATTGCGCAGATCGGCCAGCGTGATTTCGCGGAAAACGAACATTCCGACGATCAGTGCGTAGACGGTGGCCACCGCCGCCGCTTCGGTCGGTGTGAAAACACCGCCATAAATGCCGCCCAGGATGATGATCGGCATCATCAGCGCCAGTAATGCGTCTTTGCCGCTGACGAGAATTTTCTTCAGTGAAGTCGGTTCTCCGCCGCGCAGGTCATATTTTTTTGCCAGCCAAAACACGATGCAGACCAGCGAAACCGCAATCATCGCCCCCGGCACGATACCGGCGACAAACAGATCGCCAATCGACGAGTTGGTCACCACGCCATAGGTCACCATCGGGATGCTCGGCGGGATAATCACGCCGAGAGTACCGGCCGCCGCGGCCAGAGCCGCCGCCACGTCCAACGGATAACCGGCCTTGACCATCGCCGGAATCATAATCGAGCCGATTGCCGCCACCGTCGCCGGATTGGACCCGGACAGCGCGGCAAAAAACGCCGAGGCAATGACCGTGATAATACCCAGACCGCCGGGAATCGTGCCAACCAACGACTTGGCGAATTCGACCAGACGGCGTGACATGCCGCCGGTTTCCATGAAGCCGCCGGCGATCATAAAGAACGGAATCGCCATGAACGGGAACGAATCGACGGACGTAAACATCCGCTGGGCCACTACCAGCGGCGGAGTCGGCATGTCGCCGAGCAGCAACGAGGCGATCCCCGACAAACCCAGCGCAACGCCGATCGGCACATTGATGACGACCAATCCGACAAACACAACAAACAGAATCGCTTCCATCGGCATTTTGCGTCAGCCCCCTTTCTTGGGCGAAGCCGCAGCAGGAGCCGGCTTACCGACCTGTCCAATCATCTGGATGCAGCGCCAGGCCATCAATACCGCCCCGACCGGAACCGCACCATAAGCGAACCACATTGGGATCCGCAGCGAAGGACTGACCTGTTCGGTCGAAATCTGGGACTGGATGATCTGGAATGTATAATAAGCAATCAGGACATTGAACAGAATGATGATCAGATAACGCAGGTAGTCAAAATATTTTCGCGTCCCCTGTGGCAACAGCAGCAGCACCGCTTCCACGCCGAGATGAGCGTTGCGTTTGATGCCCAAACTGGCGCCGATATAGGCGATCCAGACCATCGAATATCGCGCCACTTCCTCGGCCCACGGCAGGGACATCACCGTCAGGTAACGGACGCAAGTTGCCACAAATACGACGATAACCATCAACGGAAACAGGACCAGCAAAATGTATTCCTCAATGTTGTCAAGCCAGCGTGGCAATGTACATCCCCCCTGAATCCAAGCTGCAGGACAGGCAACGGCAGAGGTCCGCCGTTGCCTGCATCGCTTTTTTCTACGAAGCTCGGTTTATTTTGTGCCGCGAACCTGGTCGATCAGGTCTTTGCCGATATCCGCTTCAAATTTCTTGTAAACGGACTCGGTTGCTTTTTGGAACAACGCTTTGTCGGGAGTCGTCACTTCCATTTTGGCCGCTTTCAATTCGTCGACCAGTTTCTTTTCGCTCTCAATGATGAAATTACGCTCGAAGTCGCGTGCTTCTTTGGCTGCATCCATCAGCGCCTTTTGTTGGTCCACGGTCAATCCTTTGAACATCTTGTCGCTGACCATCAGCACGGCCGGCGAATAGAAATGTCCGGTCAGCGCCAGATATTTCTGCACTTCATAGAACTTGCTGGTCTTGATGATCAGTAGCGGGTTTTCCTGTCCATCCATCGTTTTTTGCTGCATCGCGGTGAACAGTTCGCCGAAAGGCATCGGCGAAGGATTGGCGCCCAACGCTTTGAAGGTTTCCATGTGCACCGGGTTTTCCATCAGCCGCATTTTCAGGCCGGCCATATCTTCCGGTTTGTTGATCGGTCGCTTGGAGTTGGTCATGTGACGGAACCCGTTCTCAAAGAATACGAGGCCTTTGATTCCTTTGGATCCCAGCGAGTCAAGCATCCCCTGGCCGACTGCACCGTCAAGGATCGGATAAAACTTGGCCCGGTCCTGCACGATGAACGGCAGATCAAATACCATGAATTTTTTCGAGAAGCTGGGTAGCGGCCCGGTCGAAGTCAGGCACATTTCCACCGTTCCCAGCGATACGCCTTCAATGAGGTCGCGCTCGTTACCGAGCTTCGAGTTGCCAAACACCTGAACGTCGAGACTGCCTTTGGATTTCGCCTTCACCAGTTCGGAGAACTTTTTCAAACCGACGCCGTAATGGGAGTCATCGGTCAGCGTATGACCGACCCGCAGCACTTTTGCCTTGGGAGCTTCTGTTTTCGGAGCTTCCTTCTTGTCCCCGCCGCCGCAACCGGCCAGCGCAACAACTAAAGCCAGACACAGAACCAGTACCATCCATTTTTTCATCCTCAAACCATCCTCCTCATTCATTGTATCGCTACTTAAAAATCCCCCACGTTCACCTCTCTGTTTCGCATCGCCTCCTTTGCCTATTTTCGGATAACCGGCAACATATCCGGTGCATGCGTCAATACTGTAACGCGCGCCCCGCCGCCTTTTTCCGCCAATGCCGCATCCAATGCAGCCTGCGCGGTCGCAAAATGCCTGAATCCTAACCGGGCCGCTTCTTCGGCGCAAATCCCGTCGGAAACGATGTATACCGCTTCGCGTTCCTTTACCTGGGCCCAGGCGATCGCCAGCGCCGCCGCGACTTCGTCATGCAATTGGCCGGCCGAAACCATATTGCGGATTTCCGACGAAGAACGGGGCGTGACTTCCAGAATGTCGCAATGCGTCTTGGCCACCCCTTCGTAGCACGGCGTAACCACGATGATGATGCCGCCGGCCTTCACCGCCAGGTCCGACGGATATAGCGTTTTATGCGCCTGCCAAAATTCCAGGTCGCAGGGATGTGAACTGGACAAAACGATATCGGCTTCTTCGGGAATCGCCACCTCATAGACCTGCGAAGCCCGCTTCACGCCCTCGCGGAACGCCGCTTCCACATCGCCGAAGAACACTTCAACGACCTGACCATGGCGATTGAGCACCGTGTTCAGAATCGTGTTCAGCCCTACTTTACGGGCCATCAGGTCCAGCTCGGTCCTCACCGGGTTCTCCAGCACGCCCAGATAGGAACGCGGCGCCCGAACCGACAGCAGATGCGTGTAGGCCGTGGTTTGTTCGCCGGAAACGCCGGGCTGGACGATCTTGGATCCGCCGGCGTAACCGGGAATATGATGCGGCACGATGCTGCCGATGCCGATCTTAAAATCAGCGTCATACACATCTTTGTTGATCAGGATCCGGCCGCCGGTATCGGTGACCCCCAGATCCACCATCGCCGAATCATCCTTGTATGGATGGTTTTTGATCTGCACCCGCCGGACAGTTTCTGCGCCGAATTTGGCGAGAATCTCACCCTGCGTCATGAATCGGTGCGTTCCGAGGGCAATCACGATCGTGATCTGAGCGTCAGACACCCCGGCTTGATTGCATTCGTCAAGCAAAATCGGAATCAGCTGGTCGGTCGGCGTCAGGCGGGTGTTGTCATCAGCTACGAACACCACTTTCTGTTTGCCGCGAACCAGGTCCTGCAACGATGCAGATCCGATCGGCCTGGCCAGGGCGCGTCGAACCTCCGCCTTGATGTCGGCGACCGGCGGAATGTCTTTTGGTGAATACGCGCCAATCAGATTCGCTTCAGGAACAAGCACTTCGACGGTTTGTTTGCCGTAGGGCAGGCTTACCTTGTGTTGCGTCATGCTAGCCACCTCTTTTTTGCAGATTTAGCCGCCGGGTCTCCGCCATTTTCGCGCCAAGCAAAATCGATTCGTTGAGACTGCGATGGTCGGCGGTGCCTTTACCGGCTTTGCCGAACGCGGTTCCGTGGTCGACCGAGGTTCGGATAAACGGCAGACCAACGGTGACATTGACTCCGGTCTCAAAACTCAGCACTTTCATCGGAATATGGCCCTGGTCGTGGTACATGCAGACCACGATATCAAAATGGCCTTTGATCGCTGCCCGGTAAAACACCGTATCCGGCGCGATCGGCCCGACAGCGTCGATGCCTTTGGCCTTGGCCGCTTCGATCGCCGGAGTGATTTCCTCGATTTCCTCCGTGCCGAACATCCCTGCTTCGCCGGCGTGCGGATTCAGCCCGGCCACCGCCACCCGCGGCGCGGCAATGCCGAGCAGCCGGCAGGATTCATCAGCCAGTTCGATCACTTTCAGCACCCTGGCCTTCTTGACCCGGTTACAGGCCTCGCGCAGCGAGACATGAGTGCTGACATGAATCACCCGCAGCGGCCCGCCCACCAGCATCATCGCGTAATCCCTGGTGCCTGACAAAGCGCCGAGGATCTCGGTATGCCCGGCGTAATGATAGCCGCCCAGATTCATCGCTTCCTTGTGCAGCGGCGCAGTCACGATCGCGTCGATCTGACCGGCCTGGGCCAGTTCCACGCCTTTGGCCACATATTCGTAGGCCGCTTTGCCTGCCCTGGCGTCGACAGTGGCAAACGGCAGATCTAGCGGCAGGTTGTCAAAATCAAGCACATCGATTACGCCCGGGTCCTCGCCTGCTCCATCAACCGAATCGACCTTGCGGACCTTCAGGTTGCTGCCGACGATTCCCACCGCCCGCTGCATGATCTTGGCATCACCGATGACAAACAAGCGGCTTGTCTGGTAAAACTCTTTCTCTGCCAATGACTTGACGATAATCTCCGGCCCGCAACCGGTCGCATCGCCCATCGTGATTCCTAACACAGGTTTTTCTACATTCATCGCCTATCTTCCTTTCAATACAGTCACTGAATCGACAATCGCCTGTTCACTGCCAAATGCGCCTGCTTTGGTCACGACCCGCAGGCCCGGACAGATCCCGCCGGACAGTTTGCCCAGTGGAATCCCTGTCGAAACTTCGGCCAAAACATCAATCGCACTTACATTGAGCGCCCGGCAGACAGCAATCGCCGTGTCGCCGCCGGTCAGGAACAGTCCGGCCGGTTTCAGCCCGACCAGGCCTCGCACTACCTGCCCCAATGCTTCTGCGATCACTTCGCTGACTTTCTGGTTATCAATCCCTTTGGTTTGGCCGGCCATGCGGGCCTGATCCACCGCACCGGCCTCAACCGCTGAAGCCAGCAGTACATCGCGACCCCGGCGCAAGGCTTGTTCCGCCGCCAGAATGCAGCGGGCGATTTCATCAGCCGGTTCGACGAACAGATGCCCGGCCTGCAGCGAAACCAGTTCACCCTGTCCCTGAGCCAGAAAAAACTCCATCTGACGGTGCGTTACCTTGCTGACGCTACCGGCGACAATCAGCACCGGCCCCTCGGTATCGGCAGCAGCGGAAAACGCCGGTTGTTGCGGCCAACCCATGACCGCCGGAATCATTTCCGCCAATCCGGCGCAGCCGACCCAGAGAGGCGCCTGCCCGGCTGCGGCAATCGCCTGGGCAATCGAGCGCATGTGCGTTTCGGTCGTCGCATCAAATGAAATCAGTTTCTTGCCTGCCGCCAACAACTCGGCGACGCTGCGCCCGATCGCATCCGGTCCGGCGCTCACAGCAGACAGAAAAACATGACCGACCGGGTGACAAGACTGTTTTGCCAACAACTCAGCCAGCACCGAATCATGCACCGGCGCTTTCGGGTCGCGGGCGATCTCACTCTCGGCAATCGGCGTCTGATGAAGCAGGTGCCAACCGCCGGCGGTTATTCTGCCATTGGCCGGAAACGCCGGAGCTACCGCCGCCCAATTAAAGCCGAACTCCGCTATTGCCGCATCGATTTCCGGCCCCAGATTGCCGCGCAGCGTCGAATCGACTTTTTTGAAAATCAACGGCATTGCGTCAGTTCCAGCCGCTTGCCTTACCAGCCGGCTGGCGGCCTGGACACGTGAAAATGCCAACTCCGGGGAAACGGCGCGGCTATCGGTGTCGCGCACCAGTACTTCGACAGCAGCCGCTTCCGATGAACCCACCGCATCTCCGAGCATGACCTGGACTTTCATCCCATATTTGGCGAACTGAACCCCCGCATCATTGGCGCCTGTCAAATCGTCGGCGATGATGACCAGCTTCGGCATAGGGAATAATCACCCGCTTTCTCGTTGATTACGAAATCACATATTATTCTTGCATTTTCCATGCCAAAGCCAATCGGTTGCTCAGCGAAGACCGCACAAGCCATCCTACAGGCATTGCGATTGTTTCCGCGCTCGGGATGTTGCCAACTGCAATAATTATTTTTGTTGCATTCGGCAACATTTCATTCTATTTTGCATCACTTCTTCAGTTTTCGCCATAGGGTAGTCCGGTTGATTCCCAGCCGGGACGCCGCACGACTGTAATTGAATTTTTCTTCCCGCAATATCCTGTCGATCGTCGATTTTTCGATATCAAGCAGGGCATCGCCGCCGGCCTCCGCTTCCACCGGCACCTCTGCGGCAGCATTCAGTTGCAGTGCTTCGCGAATATCCGCTTCCTGCAGCATGTTTCCCTGTGCCAATAGCAGTGCTCTTTCCAGCGTCGATTCCAGTTCGCGGACATTGCCGGGCCACTCCTGCCGACCGAGCAGTTGCAGCGCTTTGGCGGCAATCCCGCGAATCGCCGGATTCATTGCCTGATGCCTGTTCATGATGTGTTCCACCAACAGCGGAATATCTTCCTGGCGTTCGCGCAGCGGCGGAATGTGCAAACGCAGCACATTGATCCGGTAGTAAAGGTCTTTGCGAAACCTGCGGGTTTCAATCATTTGCATCAGGTTCTCGTTCGTTGCAGACAACAGGCGCAGGTCGACCGGGATGATCCGTTCGCCGCCGATCCGCATGACTTCCTTTTCCTGAATCACCCGCAGGATTCTCGCCTGCAGCGGCAACGGCATTTCACCGATTTCATCCATGAACAGGGTTCCGCCGTGGGCCAGTTCCATCAGACCGACTTTGCCGCCACGCCGGGCGCCGGTGAACGCCCCTTCCTCATAGCCGAACAGTTCGCTTTCCAGCAGATTTTCCGGTACGGCGGCGCAGTTGAAGGCAACAAACGGGCCTTTGGCGCGCCGGCTCAAATTGTGCAGCCCCTGGGCGATCATCTCCTTGCCGGTTCCCGACTCGCCGGTAATCAGCACATTGGAATCGACCGCCGCGAATTGGCGGGCTTTCGCCAATAGCGCCAGGCCTGACCGCGAAAGCGTGATAAAATCAGCCAGCTGAGTCCTCGCCACCAACCCTTTGGCGTACAGTTTCTGCCGCACCGACTGTTCAAACCGCTGCACCTGCGTGACATCCTGATAGGTAGCCAGCGCTCCCGCCACCTCACCGCGAATCAGGATCGGCGTGAGTTTCGACGCCAGCACCCGCCCGTTCACCCGTTCCAGTTCGCCCCATTCCTGACGCCGGCTCTCCAGTACACGCGGCAGCCTGCTGTCCGGCAATATATCGCCGATCGGCCGCCCGATCACTTCCGAAGCCCGGGTGGAGAAAATCGTTTCAGCCAGCGGATTGAGCAACGTGATGCAGGATTGGCGGTCCACCGCCACCAGGGCATCGGTAGACGAAGCAATCAGGGTTGTGATCAGTTCGGCCCGTTCCTGCTCGCGTCGCCGGATCGCCGCAATTCTCAGCGCCTCGCGAATTGCCTTGTAGACAGCTTCTTTGCCGGACTCGATCATGATCGCGTCCATGCCCAGCCGAACCGCCGACTTGATCGAAATCGCGTCACCGACAACGCTGCGGATGCCTTGCCGGGCTGCCGTACGGATTTTCTCTTCGGCCTCCCGTTCATCGTCAAGCGCAATCTCCTGAAGCGGCACGCCAATCACCCGGCTCAGTTCCTCACAGCCGTAAATCACATTGCGAAACCCGATCACGCCGATCGGCCCCAGCGGATTTTCAATTTTTGACAAAGCCCGCAGGATATCGATCGGGTTCACTTCGATCTCGACCAGTAAGACGTCAAGGCTGCGAGCGATCAACGACGCCGTGCCGCCGCGGCTGATGATCACTTCGGCGCCTTTGTCCACGGCGTTTTTTGCCTGCTCCAGCCCTTCGCCCAGATCGCCGGTCAACAGTTCGATCGACGCCGTCCAATCGTTTTCATGCTCCCGGATTACTTCCGCCGCCGTTTCCCGCAGTCCGGGATACGGGGCAATGATTGCCAGTCGGAAAGCCAAATCGATCCCTCCCGACGTTATGTATTCCGGATGCAGAACTTTTTCCCCTGCTGCCGGGCAAAATCTTTGCAGGATTTTTGCTGCCCCCAGCGAGAAATAGTCATATGGAAAAATCATTGCAACTTACGCAACTTATAAAGGAGTCCGCATGTCTATTTTTGCCCTGGCCGATCTTCATCTTTCCGGCGATCCGCCGCAAAAACCGATGGATCGGTTCAGTCCCGCCTGGGAAAACCATTGGGACAAGATTCGCGCCGCCTGGCTGGCGGCAATCAAAGAACATGACACCGTGCTGATTGCCGGCGATACTTCCTGGGCGATGAAATGGCACGATGCCGCGGTCGATCTTGAAGCGATCGCCGCTTTGCCCGGGCAGAAAATTTTGGTGCGGGGCAATCACGATTACTGGTGGTCCACCGTCGGCAAGATGAACCAGGCCATGGCCGGCAAGCTGAATTTTTTGCACAACAATTTTTTTGTCGCAGAGGGCTGGGGCATCTGCGGCAGCCGCGGTTGGGTTACTCCCGGCGATCCGATGTTTCATCCGGAAGACGAACCGATCTATCAGCGCGAAGTCATCCGCACCCGTACCTCGCTGGAAGCCGCACGCAAAGCCGGTTGCGAAAATCTTCTGTTAATGCTGCATTTCCCGCCAATCTGCCTGCAGGACTATCTGCAGTCCTGCAACAACGGATTCACCGAGCTACTGGAAGAGTTCGCCGTCAAACTTTGCATCTTCGGCCATATTCACGGCGATGGCGCCCATATGGCGCCGCAGGGGAAAATCAAAGGCGCCGCCTGCCACCT
>CAZYJK010000035.1:0-16098 GCA_964647865.1 uncultured Veillonellaceae bacterium
TGCTCGGCTTCAACGTGAAAGAAGCTGCTTCCATCGGCATCATCGGTGGTGCTGACGGCCCGACCGCTATCTACCTGACCACCAAACTGGCGCCGCATCTGCTCGGCGCGATCGCTGTTGCGGCCTACTCCTACATGTCGCTGGTGCCGCTGATTCAGCCGCCGATCATGAAACTGTTCACGACGGAAAAAGAGCGGGCCATCGTTATGGAGCAGCTGCGTCCGGTGACCAAGTTTGAAAAACTGGTATTCCCGATTGTCGCGACCCTGTTCATCTGCTTCCTGTTGCCGCCGATCACCCCGCTGATGGGGATGCTGATGCTGGGCAACCTGTTCCGTGAGTCGGGCGTGACCGACCGTCTGTCGGATACCTCACAAAACGCACTGATCAACATCGTCACCATTTTCCTGGCGACCGGTACCGGTTTGACCATGTCCGCAGAGGCGTTTCTCAATGTGAAAACCGTCCTGATCATCTGCCTGGGTCTCGTCGCATTTGCTGGCGGTACTGCAGCCGGTTGTCTGGTCGGCAAGCTCATGTGCTATACTTCGGGCGGTAAAATCAATCCGTTGATCGGTTCCGCCGGTGTATCGGCAGTGCCGATGGCAGCCCGCGTTTCGCAGATCGTCGGTCAACAGGCCAACCCGTCAAACTTCCTGCTGATGCATGCCATGGGACCGAACGTGTCCGGCGTTATCGGCACTGCCGTTGCGGCCGGCACCATGCTGGCCATGCTCAAATAATTAATTTCGTTGCAGGCAGGCGAAGTGCTACTTGCCAAGCGGGTTACTTCGCCTAACCTAAATCTCGGAAAATTCCCCAATATAAAGGAGGAACTTCAGTTGGATAATGCAACAATGACCCTTATTGTTTTGGCCTTCGTAGCGTTCTTTTTCGTAACCGAATTACTGCCCCTAGCTGTGACTGCAATGGCGGGTGCGATTGCCTGCGGCGTTCTCGGCATCATCCCGATGAACACGGTGTTCTCCGGTTTGTCCAATTCAACAGTGGTCCTGTTTGCGGCGATGTTTGTCATCGGCGCAGCGATGTTCCATACCGGACTGGCCCAGAAAATCGGCACTACAGTCGTCAGATTCACCGGCACTGGGGAAAACTCCCTGATGTTTGGCAGTATGGCTGTTGCAGCTGTTTTGTCGGCGTTTACTTCCAACACCGCCACCACAGCTTGTTTGATTCCGGTTATTGCCGGTATCTGTCAAGTCGCCCGCATCCCGGTTAACCGTCAGATGATGCCGCTGGCATTTGCTGCCGGTCTTGGCGGAACCATCACTCTCGTCGGTACCCCGCCGAACATCATCGCCGCAGGTGCTCTTAGAGCTGCTGGATTGCAGCCATTCGGCTTCTTCGAGTTCGCTTGGATCGGTGTTCCTTTGACCATTGCCGGGATTATTTATATGATCTTCATTGGCAAACATCTGCTGCCAAAAGCCGGTGAAGTAGCCGAGCTAGATGCCGAAGCCGCAGCCGAAGCCAAAGCTGGTGATACCAGCGCAACCAAGCAATGGCTGACCGGTCTGACCCTTATCTTCGTTGTCATCGTCATGGCTCTTGACCTGAAAACATTCCCATTGCAAATCGCTGCCACGATTGGCGCGCTGTTCTTGGTCATCACCAAGTGTATCGGTGAGAAAGATGCCTACAAAGGTATCGACTGGGTCACCATCTTCCTGTTCGCCGGCATGCTGCCTGTCGCAACCGCGATGGACAAATCCGGCGCCGGAAAACTGATTGCCAACTGGGTTGTTAGTGCGATGGGTGGCAGTCCTGGACCTTTGCTGGTTACGATCGTTCTGTTCGCGCTTTCCTGCGGTCTGACCCAGTTCATGTCCAACACTGCGGCTACTGCGCTGCTCGCGCCGATCGGCATCGGTATTGCCAAAGGATTGGGAGCCAGTCCGCATGCAGTATTGATGGCGATTGCCATTGCCGCCTCCTGTGCGTTCGCGACTCCGGTCGGTACGCCGCCCAATACGCTGGTTCTCGGACCTGGCGGTTACAAATTCATGGACTATGTCAAACCGGGTATCGGTTTGATTATCGTCTGCATGATTGTGTCGATCGTCGTCATTCCGATGGTATGGCCGTTCTTCCCCGGCAAATAATTTCGGTTCGGCATTGAAAAAGTAATATAGCAAAAAAATTCCGTCACATGCAGTTGGTAGGGTTGCTTCCCGCTGACTGCATCTGGCGGATTTTTTGCAGATAGCTTATAATAGCATACGAAACCTTTAGTGGATGGAGAGAAGTGGATGAAGCTGAGAACTGTGTCGACCGTAGATCCCGACAATAAACGCTGGCTTTTTGTTGTAATCGTGATCTGGTTGGCGATGAGCGCCTGGGAGATTTATAGCTGGCTGACCAGAGGTAGTTTGATTGGGGTTGCTTACATCCCGTTCTTTTTGGGGCTGATAGTCTGGCGTTGCGCGTTCCAATATGAAATCATGGTCGAGGACGGCGGAATCTTATCGCAAATGAGCGGGCTTGGTCTCTATAAAGCTTGGCAGGCGAATATGGCAGAAACCCGAATGTTAATGCCGTTAAGAAAACGCATGCTATTAAAAGAATTAGGCGTTAGTGATTTCACTCATCACTATTCGTCTTTGGATTCCAATCCGATGCGTGTGTTGCTCGTGCAACGCGCAGGAAAAAAGAATCCGCACGCATTGTTGTTCAAAGCAAATGATGAATTTTACGATAAACTGGCGCGTGAGTTGCAGCGACAGAATCCGGAGATCATTCTCCGTACCAAGGAAACCACAAAATGAACCCAGTTTTGTGAAGCTGGATTTAGTGAAAGAGTGAGGGATGACGGTTGCAGATTGCTGAACGGGTTGCAATTGCTTTTATTGGCTGGATAGTGATGATGTTCATAACAGCTTGGATTATCGGACCGGAACGAAAATACAAATGGTTCCGCCAGCGGGACCAACAAAAAAGTTTTTTGAATCGCCGCGGTTTTTTCGGTGAGTTTATCCATTTTGGCTATCCTTGCACGCGGGAAGGAATGATGGTGTTTGCCGTTTTGATGGCTATTGTTCTGACCACAGCCTATATCGCGATTTTTATGGCATAAGATTTTTCTGACAAGTCCTTCAAATCCTCTTGCTGAAATTTTACAATGGATGTAAAATAAAGACAGGAAATAGTTTGAAATTTCAGTGAAAGGGGTTGGAGAAATGGAAAAGATGCCTGAATACAAAGTCGGTATGAGCGCAGTGCTTCAGAAGAGGATTGAGGAGTCGGACACGGCCCGCGGCATGGGACGGGATTCGCTGGAAACCTTGCTGGCGACGCCTACCTATGTTGACCTGATGATTCGCGCAGCAATTGAAGTTCTCAAACCCAATTTCCCGTATCAAAGCGGATTTATTACGGTGGGAACCGCGATGACTTTCAATCACCAGGCGCCAAGCGCCTTGGGAATGACGGTCAGCGTCAAGGCTACTCTGGCTAAAATCGATGGTAACCGTTTCTTTTTTGACATAGAAGCGTTTGATGAAGTCGGCGTTATCGGCCGGGGGACGCACGAAAGACAGATGGTAAAGTTGCAAGGCTTGTTGGATAAAGTCCGTGAGCGTACCGCTTCACTAGCTCACCATATTAAGTAGCGCAGTATTGCGGAAAAGGCCGGGGAAATAAACCTCGGCCTTTTCCGTGTTTTCCTTGCTGTAGGGTTGTTTTATGGTGTAAAATGATACCGGCAGGTCCTTGTGGCGGCAAGGACTTTTTCTGTTGCGCAGCGAATGTTATATTTTTAAGAAGTACGGTGATAGGTGCGGGAGGGAAAAAAATTGCGGGGAGACAAGACCAAAGGGGTACTGGTGTTACTGTTGTTTTTGTTGACAGGTGCTTTGTTGGGTGGGCTGCTGGGTGAACTGATTGCAAGCAGCGCCGCGTTGGCAGACATTGCCCCCTACCTGGTAAAAAAATATACGATTTTCGACATGGCGCCAGCAAGTATCAACCTGTTTGTGATGCAGGTAAAACTGGGCTTTGTACTGCAGCCTAATCTTATCAGCGTGATCGGGATTGCATTGGCCTTGTTTTTGTTCCGGCGATTTTAGGAGGTCTTGATTACGGAAATCATTCTAGCGTCTGCGTCGCCGCGACGCGAGCAGTTGTTGAAACAAATCGGCGTCAGCTTTCGGGTGATTCCCAGTGAAGCGGACGAATCCAATACGGCCGTTCTCAGACCGGATGAATACGTAAAACAATGTGCGTTGGCTAAAGCGAAGGCGGTGGCGTCGCGAGTTAGCCCAGCCGATATCGTGATCGGCGCCGATACTGTGGTCGCTCTGGGAGAAATCGTTTTCGGCAAACCATCGGACGCTACGGACGCAGCTAGGATGTTGCGGCAGCTATCTGGCAGAACGCATAGCGTTTGGTCGGGACTGGCCGTCTTGGCGCCGCAGAACCGATATGTCACCGCGGTGGAAACTAAGGTAACGTTGGCTGAACTGTCTACCCACCAGATTGAACGTTATGTTGCTTCCGGCGAACCGATGGATAAAGCTGGCGCTTATGCGATCCAGGGTCTCGGAGCCGTTTTTGTCAAGCGAATCGATGGTTGTTATTATAATGTAGTCGGCTTGCCACTGCAGGTTTTGTCCGGTCAGCTGAATCAGCTGGGAGTATTGTTGCCATGACGATTCAGTTGGAGACAGCGATGCGGCATCCGCTGATGATCAAGGAATTGCCGAGCGATGAGCGACCGCGGGAAAAATTGCGTGACAATGGCGCGCAGGTGATGAGCAATTCGGAACTGTTGGCGATTTTGCTGCGTAGCGGCAATCAGGATGAATCGGCGCTACGTTTGGCGGAACATTTGCTGGAACGACAGGGCGGACTGGCCGGCCTTGGCGGCGCGACAGCCGAAGCGCTGGAACAGGTCAAAGGAATAGGTGAGGCCAAAGCGAGCACCGTCTTGGCGGCGATTGAGTTGGGCCGCCGGGTTGCCCTGCTGGAACCGGCGCAGCGACTTACAATCAAAACACCTGATGATGTGGCAGCGCTGCTGTTGCCGCGTTTTCGCTATGAATCGCGTGAACATTTTTTGGCGGTGCTGTTATCGACCAAGAACCATGTGCTCAAGACAGCAGTCATTTCGATTGGTAGCTTGAATGCCTCGATCGTGCACCCGCGCGAGTTGTTTCGCGAAGCGATCAATTGCCGGGCAGCCGCGGTGATTCTGGCCCACAACCACCCCAGCGGCGATCCGACGCCTAGTCCGGAAGATGTCGCATTGACGCGAAAACTGGTGGAGGCAGGAAGCCTGTTGGATATTCCGGTGTTGGATCACTTGATTCTCGGCGATGGGAAATTTATCAGTCTGAAAGAAAAAGGGATTCTATAGGAGGTTGACAGTAATAATGAAGTTTTTTGATTCTTTTTCCAAGGATATGGGGATTGATTTGGGCACGGCAAATACTTTGGTGTCGATGCGGGGCAAAGGAATTGTACTGCGTGAACCCTCTGTGGTGGCGATTCAAAGGGATACGGGAGAAATTCTTGCCGTCGGCGAGGAAGCAAAAAAAATGCTGGGACGTACCCCTGGAAACATTGTAGCGATTCGTCCGTTGAAAGACGGTGTTATCGCCGATTTCGACACGACCCAGGCCATGCTGAAGTACTTTATCCAGAAGGCAACCGGCGGCTTTTCGTTCTTTCGGCCGAGGGTCGTTGTCGGGGTTCCGTCCGGCGTGACCGAAGTAGAGCGGCGTGCGGTTATTGATGCTACCATTCAGGCGGGAGCGCGTGAAGCCTATCTGATCGAAGAACCGATGGCGGCGGCGATTGGCGCAGGATTGCCGGTGCATGACCCTACCGGTAACATGGTGGTCGATATCGGCGGTGGAACGACTGAAGTCGCGGTCATTTCTCTCGGTGGAATCGTGTCGAGTCGGTCGATCCGGATTGGCGGCGATGAGCTGGATGAAGCGATCATCCAATATATGAAAAGGACCTACAATCTGCTGATTGGCGAACGGACCGCTGAAAGTGTCAAGATGACAATCGGGTCAGCGATGCCTTCGCCCGAAGAAGAGTCGATGGACATTCGCGGTCGCGACCTGGTGACCGGCCTACCAAAAACATTGCCGGTATCGGTGCGGGAAATAGAGTTGGCCCTGTCGGAACCCGTCAGCGCGATTGTTGACGCTGTCAAAGTTACGCTGGAAAAGACGCCGCCGGAGTTGTCGGCCGATATCATGGACCGGGGCATTGTAATGACCGGCGGTGGCTCACAGCTTCGCCGCCTGGACAAACTGCTGACCAAAGAGACCGGCATGCCGGTTATCGTGGCTGAAGATGCGCTGGATTGCGTAGCCAAAGGCACCGGAATCGTGGCCGAGGATCTGGAAACCATGAAACGCGTCACCATGACGATCAAGAAGAGTAATTAATTAAAAGGAGAGCAGCATCGTGCGCTGGTTTGACAAAAAAACGGTCGTGCTCTGCGTGGCCTTTATCACCGTTTTTTTGCTGGCTGTATCGGCGGCGCGGGTGCAAACCCGCTATCCATTGATGGCGAATCTGGCGGCGACGGTGATGACGCCGTTTGATTACGTGTTTTCCGGGTTGGCAAAAGTGCTGCGTCATGGCGGTGATTTTACCCGTGATGTGGCAACGGTTTTTCAAGAAAACCAGGCATTGCGCACTGAAAACCAGGAATTGCGTCAAGTGGTGTTTCAATTGACGGAAAAAGCGGCCGAGAATGAACGGTTGCAGGCCATGTTGGATTTTCGCGGCAAATCCGTGACGTTTCAAATGAAAGCGGCCACCGTCATTGGCCGGGACCCAGGGACTTTCAGCTACAGCATCATGATCAACCGGGGGACGCAAGATGGCTTGCGAGTCAACATGCCAGTCGTTTCGACACAGGGATTGGTCGGTCATGTAATGGAAACCTTTGGCGGAACGGCAAAGGTACGCTTGCTGCTGGACAGTGGTTCCTCGGCATCGGCGATGATTCAGCGCCCGCAGTCGAGGGCAGTGGGGGTCGTGGAAGGCAATCCCGCCCAGCTTGCCAGTTTGCGGATGAAAAATCTGACCCGCGACGGCGATGTGATCAAGGGCGATAAGATCATGACATCGGGATTGGGCGGAATATATCCCAAGGGCCTGTTGATAGGCGAAGTGATGGATGTATTGGACGATGATGGCGGGCTGATGAAGCATGCCTTGATTCGTCCGGCCGTGGATTTTACCAGACTTGAAGAAGTCTTTGTCATTACTGCCGAAAGGGTTCCGGCAACCCCATGAAGACGCTGGTTTTATTTGTCATGATGGCGGTAGCCGTGTCGCTGCAGTCCACGGTGATTCCCGTACTGGCGATCGGCGGGGTTAGGCCGGATCTGGTATTGGTGGTGACGGTCTCGGCGGCCTTGTCGGCTGGCCGGGAAACGGGGCTGTTATGCGGGGTTTTCGGTGGGTTATTGCAGGATTTGTTGTCAGTGGGTCCCTTTGGCTACAATGTGTTGTCAAAGATGTTACTGGGGTTTTTGGTCGGTCTGTACGAGAGAAAGGTTAATCAGGGAAGCTTGTTGCTGCCGCTAGTGGCGGTTGCCGCCGCTACGGTCGGTTCTGCAATGCTGGCTGTAGTGTTTTTGCTGGCATATGGCCAGGAACGTCAGATTGCGACTTTGCTGCTGCAAGTTTTGCCGGCAGCCGCCTATCATATTTTACTGGCAGTGCCGGTTCATTTCCTGATGAGCTGGCTGATGCGCCGTCAAGCAAAATAATAATGAGGCTTGTTGAATTTTGAAAATGCGAATCAAGAACATGGAACAACGGCTTAACATCCTGACGCTGGTGTTTGTCCTGATTTTTGCGGCGCTGGTCAGTCGCCTGGGCTACCTGCAACTGGTCAAAGGAAATGAGTATCAGCGACTGGCTGAAGGTAACCGCACCAGAAACGTGAATGTGGTGGCACCCAGGGGTGATTTTTACGATCGCAACGGGGTGCTTATGGTTACCAGTCGCCCCGGTTTTTCGGTATCGATCCTGCCGGGCAATAAGGCGGTGTCGCCGGCAGTCGTGGCGAAAGCGGCGGCGATTCTTGGCATGGATCCGCAGGAGATTATCGACCGTCTGGCAAAGAGCAAGAGTTCGTTTGAACCGGTTCGGTTGAAAATTGACGTCGGTCAGGATATCGTGGCCAAAATCGAAGAAATGAAGGCGGAATTGCCTGGGGTCGTCGTCGAGGTATTGCCGGTTCGTAGCTATACTCATAACAAACTGGGTGTGCATATGTTCGGTTATGTCAGCGAAATCTCGGAAGCAGAGCTGGCCTCACTCGGCAGTCAGGGTTACCGGGCCGCAGACCTGATCGGTCAGTCTGGCCTAGAACGCCGCTATGACCGTCAACTCAAGGGAAGCGACGGCGGTAGCCAGATCGAAGTCGATGTCGCCGGACGGATGGTCCAGGTGTTGGCGAAAAAAGACCCCGTGCCCGGCAACAACCTGGTGCTTACTATCGACTACAGGCTGCAGAAGGCGGCCGAGGATGCACTGGACGAACAGTTGCGTTACTTGCAGACGCAGACCCGGCACAAAAAGGCCCAGGCCGGCGCTGTAGTCGTAATGAATCCGAAAACAGGCGAAATCTTGGCGATGGTCAGTCGCCCGGCGTTTGACCCGAATCATTTTATCGGCGGCATTTCGACAAAGAATTGGAAAGCGATCAACGAGAATCCGTTCCACCCCATGGACAATAGGGCGATAGCCGGCGAATATCCTCCAGGATCGACATTCAAGATCGTTACCGGCGTTGCGGCGCTCGACCTGAAGAAAGTTACGGCCGAGGAACTGATTTTCGATTCGGGCCAGCACTGGTTGGTGCCGAAAGTGAACGCGGCCGGCGAAGCGCTTGGTTGGATCAATTTCCATCAGGCGCTGTCGATGTCAGACAATGTGTATTTTTACGAAATGGGCAACCGACTGGGGATTGATGCGCTGGAGCGTTATGCGCGATTGTTTGGACTGGGATCGTTTACCGGTATCGACTTGCCGGGAGAATCGGACGGGTTGGTGGCAAACCGGGCGTATAAGGAAAAAGTGTTCAAGGAAGACTGGTATCTGGCGGAGACGTTTGATGCAGCGATCGGTCAGGGGTTCCATCTGGCAACGCCGCTGCAGATGGCGGTGTTGATGAGCGAGATTGCCAATGGCGGCATTCGTTGGCGTCCGCATATCGTGGGGAAGGTACTGTCCGCTAAAGGCGAAGTGGTCAGTGTGACCAAACCGGAGGAAATGGGACGGGTTGAAATCAGTCCGGCAACGTTGAAGCTGGTGCGTGACGGCTTGCGCGGCGTGTCGGAGGCTGGCGGCACCGGGGCCGGAGTTTTTGCCAATTTCCCGGTGGCTGTGGCCGGCAAAACCGGTACAGCCGAAAATCCGCACGGCGATGACCATGGATTGTTTGTCGCTTACGGGCCGTTCAACGACCCACGGATCACCGTGGCAGTAGTTATTGAACAAGGCGGTTATGGATCAACCTCAGCCGGACCGATTGCCCGCAAAATTCTTGAAACGGCGTTCAATCTCAAGCCGGCGAGTACGGAAGCGGTTCGCACACCGCTTCCAGGGACGGCACTGTGAGGAAGAACATGGACAAAGTCTGGCTGGTTGCATCCGGCAAAGGCGGTACCGGAAAAAGTTCCCTGGTGGTCAATCTTGGCGCTGCTTTGGCGATGGAAGGACTGCGGGTGGTCGTGGTCGACCTTAGCGTAGGCTTGCGTTGCCTCGACTTGTGTTTGGGACTGGATGACCGGGTGTTGTTTGATGTGATGGATGTCATGTCAGGCAATTGCCGGCCCAATGATGCGATGCTCAGGCATTCGGCGATCGAAACCCTCTGGCTGCTGCCGGCGGCGCAAAACCGGTCGATGGATGAGGTTAATGAAAAAAGCCTCAAAGCCTTGTGCAGCCAATTGGCTGAAGAATTCGATCTGGTGTTGCTGGATTGCCCGCCAGGTCTGGAACCGATTCCTCTGCGGGCGGCAGCCGTAGCTGGGCGGGGGATTTTGGTCACGACGACCGAGGCGACTGCCATCCGTGACACGGAGCGAATGATGGCCGAGTTCACGGCAAAGGGCCTGACGGACTTGTATTTGGTGATTAACCGGTTTTGCAGTGAGCATTTGAAAAACGATCTGATTCCAACCGAAACAGAAATCGCTGATTCGATAGGGATTCCTTTGTTGGGAACGATTCCGGAAGACGAAGCAGTTACGCTCGCAACACTGCGTTGCGAACCTTTGCTGATTCGCCAACCAACTACGCCGGCCGGCCGGGTTTTTACTGCACTGGCCCGAAGGTTGCCAGGAAAGGATTTTTTGTAACTGATGATTGATCGACGTTCGTTTCGCAATATCGATTTTTGGATGATTTTTTCTACTTTGGCGTTAGTGGGAATCGGTATTTTGATGATCGGTAGCGCCACCCACATCAACACGCCGAGCGATGATCGCTATTGGTATGTTCAGCGGCAGGGCATGTTTGCCGTGCTCAATTTCATGCTGATTTTGGTGATGTTGCGTTTCGATTACCGGATTCTTGGGCCGCTTGGCAATCTGTTGTATGGAATCAATCTGTTGATGCTCATCGCAGTCATGTTTGTCGGGCAATCGGCGCTTGGCGCGCAGCGTTGGATTCAACTCGGTCCGATTACCATCCAGCCTTCCGAATTCGCCAAACTAATTATGATCATATCGCTGGCGCATCTGCTTGATTCACGCGAAGAGAAGATGAAAAGCGTCTGGGACTTGCTGCCTGTTGGCGCATTTGTCATCATTCCGTTCCTGCTGGTATTGAAACAGCCGGATCTGGGGACTTCGCTGGTGTTTTTGGCGATTTTGCTGGGCATGGTATTTGTGGCCGGTATCGACGGCAAACTGCTGTTGAAGATACTAGGCGTCGGAGCCGCCTGCATGCCGGCATTTTGGTTCTTCTTGAAAGATTATCAAAAATCACGACTGACTGTTTTTCTCGATCCCAACGTCGATCCGCTTGGGGCAGGCTATCACATCATTCAGTCAAAAATAGCCATCGGGTCGGGGCAGTTGTTTGGCAAGGGTTTGTTTGCCGGTTCACAAAGTCAGTTGAATTTTTTGCCGGAGAACCATACTGATTTTATCTTCGCTGTGATTGGCGAAGAACTAGGTTTTGTCGGTTCTATCGTAATCCTGGCGCTGTATTTTCTATTGCTGTACCGTGGTGTAAAAACCGCACAAAATGCACGCGACAAGTTCGGTGCATTGCTTGCGGCGGGGATTACTTCGATGATGGCTTTCCATGTCATGGTCAACATCGGCATGACCATCGGCATTATGCCGGTGACAGGCATTCCGTTGCCATTCATGAGTTACGGCGTCAGCGCGCTCACAACCAACCTGATTAGTGTCGGTATTTTGCTGAATATCCAGTCGCGTCAGCAAAAATTGATGTTTTGAACCAGTCTGAAGAAGTTTTGAAACGGAGGACAATGTAGTTGCAATTCAATGACAATGCACTGGGATCGGTTGCCAAACCGGCCCGTTATACCGGCGGCGAATGGAATATGGTCCAGAAGGACCCGGTAGCGGTGGACGTCCGGTTTGCCTTGGTTTTGCCGGATGTTTACGATGTCGGGATGTCAAATCTGGGGCTGAAGATTCTGTACGGGATTTTGAACGAACGGGCAGATACCTATGCTGAGCGGGCATATTGCCCCTGGCCGGACATGGAAGCCGTGATGCGAAGCGGCGGTGACCTGCTGTGCAGCCTGGAAACCCACACGCCATTGCGACAGTTTGATGCGGTGGGGATTTCCTTGCAATATGAAATGACCTACACCAATATCCTGACGATGCTTGATCTTGGCGGCATTCCGTTACTGGCCGCCGACAGGTCCGGCGATGATCCGCTGGTGGTCGGTGGCGGTCCCTGCGCGTTTAATCCGGAACCGCTGGCAGACTTTTTTGATTGCTTTGTCATTGGCGAGGGCGAAGAAATCATCGGCGAGGTCGCTGCCGTGATTGGCGAATGGAAACGGTCGGGGCGTGCGGGAGGGCGTCCGGAGTTACTGGAAAAACTCGCCCGGATACAGGGTCTGTATGTGCCGGCATTTTACCAGGTCGATTATAATGCAGACGGCACCTGTGCAGGAGTAAAACCCATCAATTCAGAGCTGCCGTCTGTGATAGCCAAACGGGTGGTAGCGGATCTGGATGGCGCCTTTTTCCCGGTGCGGCCGATCGTGCCTTATCTGGAAACCGTCCATGACAGGATCATGCTGGAATTGTTCCGCGGCTGCACGCGTGGTTGTCGCTTTTGTCAGGCAGGCGTCATCTATCGGCCGGTGCGGGAACGAAAACCGGAAACCTTGATGCGATTGGCCCAGGAATTGGCCGACAATACCGGATATGACGAAATCTCACTGGTTTCGCTCAGTTCCGCCGACTACTCCTGCCTGCGTGAACTGGCGCATTCTTTGCTCGCCGAATTTGCGCCGCAAAGGGTCAGTCTGTCGTTGCCTTCGCTGCGTATCGACAGCTTCTCCATCGAGTTGGCCAATGAAATCCAGAAAGTCCGTCGCTCTGGGCTGACGTTCGCTCCCGAGGCAGGCACGCAGCGGTTGCGCGATGTGATTAACAAAGGCGTTACAGAAGCTGACCTGTTTGAAGCAGCCGGCGCCGCGTTTCGTTCCGGCTGGGCTGGAATCAAGCTGTACTTCATGATCGGCTTGCCGACGGAAACAGATGAAGATGTCCTGGCAATTGCTGAACTGGCGCGCAAGGTGCTGGCCCTTTCGCGCAATCCGGCCCGTTGCAAGGTATCAGTCAGCGTATCGACTTTTGTGCCGAAACCGCATACGCCGTTTCAATGGTTTGCGCAAATCCCCACCGAAGAGATGGAGCGCCGTCAGCGGCTGTTGCGGGGGGCGTTGCGTGACCGCCGAATCAGTTTCAACTGGCACGATGCACCGACCAGCCGGCTTGAAGGCGTGTTTGCCAGAGGAGACCGCCGTCTGGGCAAAACCTTGCTCGAAGCTTGGCGCAATGGCGCGCGATTTGATGGCTGGAGCGAGCATTTTCGCGCCGATATCTGGGACGCTGCTTTTGCTGCAACCGGAACCGACCCCGATTTTTATACGGTACGGTCACGAAACGTCGATGAAATCATGCCTTGGATTCATCTTACATCAGGCGTATCGCAGGAATGGCTGGCAGCGGAGTGGGTTGAGGCGCAGAACGGTTCGTTGACCCCGGACTGTCGCCATGCTGAATGCTCCGGTTGTGGCGTGTGTCAGGACCTGGGCGTGTCTGTCATTGACTGGAGGGCTTAATCCGATGGAGAAAATTCGTATCGCACTTAAAAAAGGCGAAGCAATAAAATATGTCGGGCACCTCGATTTCGGCCGCGCGATAGAGCGGGCGCTGCGGCGCGCCAAGCTGCCGGTGGCATATAGCGTTGGCTTCAATCCGCACATGAGATTGTCTTTTGGACCAGCGCTGGGAGTGGGGATTGCCAGCGAAGCCGAATATGTCGATGTAGAAATGACTGAATCGGTTGATGCCAAACAATTTAGCCAAAGTCTGTCGGAAAAACTGCCGCCCGGATTGGCGCTGGTCGAAGCACGGCAGGTATCTTCCACTGCGTCTTTGGCTGCAGAACTGAATCTTGCCGCGTATCAGGCGCAGGTTGCTGATCTTGTGGCGCCGGAGCAGATCGCGGCAGCTGAAACGGCAGTCAAACGCTTGCAACAAAGCGAATCAGTGACCTATGTGCGGCGCGCACCCAAAGGCATCAAGACAATGGACCTCAAAGATTATCTGGTGGGAGATCTGGAAACAGAAGCTGCCGCCGAGTCCTTTTTCGTAAGGTTTTGGCTGCGCATGACGCCCGGTGGCGCTGTTAAGCCGCAAGAAGTCATGCGGGCATTAGTGGAGCTATTCGACTTTCCGGCCGGAAATACGGCATACTGTCGAATCGCGCTAAGGGCGGATACCAAATCCGGACAGAAATCGGCGTTTGAAATCTAAAAAAATGTAAGGGGATATTCCATGGCGAAAAAAATCGTCGTCAATGTGATTCCCGAAGAAATCCGTATGGCGCTGGCTGATGACGGTGTACTGCTGGAAGTGGCGGTAGAACGTACAGAGAGCAACCATATGGTAGGGAACATTTACAAGGGCCGGGTGGAAAATGTCCTGCCCGGGATGCAGGCTGCGTTTATTAACATTGGAATCGGCAAAAACGCATTCCTGTATGCGGGAGATATTTTCCCTCACAAATCTTTTCAGCGGTTGGTGGAAGAAGACAACCTGACGGTTGGCGCCGAGATCATGGTGGAGATCGTCAAGGATGCCATGGGGACCAAAGGACCGCGCGCCACGACTCATTTTTCCATTCCCGGTCGCTATGTGGTCGTGATGCCCAGTGTCGATTATGTGGGGATTTCCCGCCGGATCGAGTCGGCGGAAGAACGTTCCCGCTTGCGCAAGCTGGCGGAAAAAATCCGTCCCAAGGGGATGGGCGTCATTGTCCGCACTGTTGCCGAAGGTCATAGTGAAGAAGAGCTGGCGCGAGACTTCCAGTACCTGGCGAATTTGTGGGAGGCGCTGACGGCAAAGGCCAAAAAAGCCAAAGCACCTTTGCTGCTGTATCGAGATGCCGACCTGGTGATTCGGATCATTCGCGACCATGTCAAGGATGACATCGAAGAAGTGGTAATCGATGATGCCGAAGCGCACGCCCGGATGGTCGAACTGGCCAAGTTTTTGTCACCGGACCTGGTGAAGAAGATTCATTTGTACAAAGGAAAAACAGAAATCTTTACCCACTACGGGATTGAAGACGAATGGAACCGCCTGGCCGATCGCCGGGTCGATCTCAAATGCGGCGGTTATCTAATCATTGACAAAACCGAAGCCTTAACGGTGATTGATGTAAACACCGGCCGCTTTACCGGCCATTCCAACCTGGCCGACACGGTATTTCGCGCAAACATGGAAGCGGTGGCGGAAATCGCCCGGCAGTTGCGGCTACGCGATATCGGCGGAATTATTGTCGCAGATTTTATCGACATGCAGAAAGAGAACCACAAAAAAGCTGTTCTGCTAGAGCTGGAAGCCCGCTTGAAAGCAGACAACACCAAAACCAACGTGCTTGGTCTCACCGAACTGGGTTTGGTTGAAATGACCCGCAAAAAGGCCCGCCAAACATACGAAGGTACGCTATATGAACCATGCCCTTGTTGTGGCGGCCGCGGAATCATGCAATCCTCGGACACGCTGGTGATTTCGATTTTACGGCAGTTGCGCCGGATTGCCGGTAAACGGCCGGGTGCGCAGCTGGTTGTCCAACTTCATCCGCGAATTGCCGAAAGCTTTGCTGAAAAGACGGTCCTTCCGGAACTGGAGTCAGAACTGGGAATCGAATTGACGGTAGAGACGGTTGATGGGATGCAACCGGAAGTATTTTCGATTTTAGAAGGCAAAAAGGCGCTACATCGTTCGGCCGAACCGAAAAAGGTGCGCAAATCAAGCCGCCAGACTGCGCGTGATGATGCAGGGGAGGCCGAAGCGGACCTGGCCTGTTTGACGGCGGATGATATGGCTCCATTGCTGGCGGAGAAATTTGCCATGGAAGCGGTCGTTGATCCGGCTAGTCTATTGGAGGCGCGATTAACTGCGATGGCCGGATCGCTGTGGGAGCCCCTGCTGGAAGATGATGAACCGGAAGAATCGGCACTGCAGAATGTCGTGTCGCAACCGGGCGATCCGGAAACGGGCGATCCGGAAACGGGCGAGTCTGTCAAAAAACCGCGACGACGGCGTCGCAGCAACAAAATGACGATTGCCGAAGCGATTGGCTTGGCTGCCGGAGATGCTACCGAAGCAACTAACGATAACGCTGCCGATTCGCTGCCTGAGCTTGAGGTTGCTGCAAATAAGACAGCAGTTCCAGAGTCCACGGAAGTTGTCGCTGCTGTAAAAAAACCGCGCCGCCGCCGCAAAACCAAGAAAAAAGTCGATGAGCCGGTTGAGGTACTGGCAATGACGGAAGCCGCTCCGCCGTTGGACGAGACGGCAAGCG
>CAZYJK010000036.1:0-7976 GCA_964647865.1 uncultured Veillonellaceae bacterium
TATGGCGGTTCTGGCAGGCGGTTCCCTCTGCCGGCCGGATCAGCGTTTTTGACCGGACCTGGTATGGCCGGGTTCTGGTGGAACGGGTCGAGGGATTTTGCCTGGAGACGGAGTGGCGACGGGCTTACCGGGAAATCAACGAGTTTGAACAGCAGTTGACCAATTACGGGGCGGTGGTGGTCAAATTTTGGCTGCATATTGACAAGGATGAGCAGTTGCGGCGATTCCGCGAACGCGAGGAAACGCCGGAAAAACGCTGGAAGATTACTGACGAAGATTGGCGCAACCGGGAAAAATGGGATGCTTATAAAGTGGCCGTCGATGAGATGCTTTTCCGCACATCGACCCGCAAGGCGCCCTGGACGGTTGTTGCTGCAAATTCAAAAGAATATGCGCGCTGGTTGGTGCTAAAAACTGTCACCGAGGCGATATCTTCGGCATTATGAGCTGATTTTCCGCTGAATTGGCAAGTGGCGCAACTGCTGCTATAATAGACACGTATTTGCATAAATGAGGCTGGCGGAATCACAGGAGGAACGTGAATGGATATAAAGGAAATACTGGCGGGAGCAGTGCTGCGGGCTGCAACAGCTGCCATGGACGAAGCAATATTGCCGAAAGCCGAGTTGCCGCCAGTTTTGCTGGAGACTCCGCCGGAGAAGAGTTTTGGTGATTTTGCCACCAACTTTGCCATGCAAGCGGCACGGTCGCTCAAGGCAAACCCGCGAAAAATTGCTGAAGCGGTAGTTGCCAGGCTGGAGATGCCCTGGCTGGATCGGGCGGAAATCGCCGGCCCCGGCTTTATCAACTTTTATCTGAAACCGGATTGGTTGTACACTTTGCTGCAGGAAATCCTCGATCAGGGTGAGGCATATGGCAATACCACCGCCGGACAGCGGCAAAAAGTCCAGGTCGAGTTTGTCAGCGCCAATCCGACCGGACCGCTGCATGTGGGTCATGGCCGCGGCGCGGCATTCGGCAGTGCGCTGGCCAATTTGATGCAGGCAGCCGGCTATGATGTGCAAAAAGAGTTTTACATCAATGATGCAGGCAACCAGATCGATAACCTGGCCGCTTCGGTGGAAGCGCGCTATCTCGAACTGCTGGGGCAGGCGGTAACGTTTCCGGAAGACGGCTATCATGGCAAAGATATCGTGGAAACGGCGCAGCGGATCATCGACAATGCCGGTAGCCGCTATCTGATGATGAGTCCGGCCGACCGACGTGAAGTTTTCAAACAGATCGCGCTGGATGAAAAACTGCTTGCGCTGCGGGAAGATCTCGAATCGTTCGGCGTAACCTTTGATGAATGGTTCAGTGAGCGTTCCCTGTTCGAAGACGATGCGGTGGCGGCGGCCTGCAGGCAGCTACGGGAAAAAGGCCACGCCTATGACAAGGATGGTGCGTTCTGGCTGCGCAGCACCGATTTTGGCGACGACAAGGACCGGGTGATTATTCGCGACAACGGGATCCCGACCTATTTTGCCTCGGACATTGCCTATCATGACAACAAATTCCGCCGCGGCTTTGAAACGGTGATCAATATCTGGGGCGCCGACCACCATGGTTATATTCCCCGGATGAAGGCGGCAGTGGCTGCGCTCGGCTATGATCCGGCCCGGCTGGAAGTCCTCGTTTTACAGATGGTATCGCTGTATCAGGGCGGCGAACTGGTCAAAATGTCGAAACGTACCGGCCAGGGGGTCACACTGACCGAACTGATCGAAGAGGTCGGCCGTGATGCGGCGCGTTATTTCTTTATCATGCGGTCGCTCGACAGCCAGCTCGATTTTGACCTTGATCTGGCTAAATCGCATTCCAATGACAATCCGGTGTATTATGTGCAATACGCTCATGCCCGGATCGCCAGCATCTTCCGCCAGATGGCGGAGGCCGGCATTGCTTTTGACAGCCGCGCCAAGGCCGAACTGAAACTGCTGTCGACACCGTTCGAGCAGGATTTGATCCGAAAACTCGGCGATTATCCGGAGGAAGTCTCCGCCGCGGCCCGCGACCGGGCCCCGCACCGGATTGCCCGCTTTGCCCACGAACTGGCTGGCTTGTTTCACTCGTTTTACAATGGCTGCAGAGTTCTCGGCGTCGAGCCGGAGCTGACGATAGCCCGACTGGCGCTGGTGGCGGCAACACAGAGAGTACTGAAACATGCACTGTCGATTCTCGGTGTGGACGCACCGGAAAAAATGTGATGTTTTTTGCTGAAAACGACAGCATCAGGCAGGTTATGTGCTGTTGGGGATAGAACAATAAAAAGTGGAGGGTTAATGAATGGCAGACACGGGAAACAAGATGTCCGGACCGGATATTGCCTACCGGATTCTGAAGGAAAACAAAACCGATATTTATTTTCGCGACTTGTTGACGGCGGTCCTGGCAGAGAAAAAAGTGCCGTCCTATATGATGACGCCGGCGATGGCCGAATTGCACACCCAGATCAATATGGACAGTCGGTTTGCCTTTAAGGGAAAAGGTTTGTGGGGTCTCACCGAATGGATTCCGATCACCAGAACCACCGGTCGCAGCGATGACAGCTCCTCGGCAGTACTGGAAGAAGTGGTGGAGATTCGCCGTACCAAGCTGCAGGAAGTACAACAGCCCGATGAGATTGACACCGGGTTCCAGGGGGACAATGATGAACCGGCACAGCATGAGTAACACAGAGCAAGGGGGGCGGACGCATATGCCAAAATACATTTTTGTCACTGGCGGGGTGGTTTCTTCGCTGGGCAAGGGGATAACGGCAGCTTCCCTGGGGCGCCTGCTGAAAAGCCGGGGCATGAAGGTCACGATTCAGAAATTCGATCCCTACATTAATATCGACCCAGGCACGATGAGTCCGTATCAGCACGGCGAGGTGTTTGTAACGGATGACGGCGGCGAAACCGACCTCGATCTCGGTCACTACGAGCGGTTTGTCGATATCAACCTGTCCAAGAGTTCCAATGTGACCGCAGGCAAGATTTACTGGTCGGTCATCAACAAAGAACGCAAAGGCGACTATCTCGGCAGTACCGTGCAGGTCATCCCGCACATCACCAATGAGATCAAGGAACGGATTTATTATGTCGGCCGCGAAGACAATGCCGATGTGGTGATTACCGAAATCGGCGGCACAGTCGGCGATATCGAGAGCCTGCCATTTCTGGAAGCGATTCGTCAGGTGCGTAAAGAGGTAGGCAAAGATGACACCCTTTATTTGCACGTGACGCTGATTCCTTATATTTCTGCCGCCGGCGAACTCAAAACGAAACCGACCCAGCATAGCGTCAAGGAATTGCGCAGTATCGGGATTCAGCCAGATATCATCGTTTGTCGCTCCGAGCACGAGATGTCGACCGATATGCGGGAAAAACTGGCGTTGTTCTGCGATATAGACCTGGAAGCCGTAATTCAGAACCGGACTGTCCAGTCGATTTACCAGGTTCCGCTGATTTTGCAGGAAGAAGGCCTAGACCGGATCGTCATTGAAAAACTGAATATCCAGACTGGCCCTGAAGATATGACCGAATGGCGGGCGATGGTAGACAGGATCCTGCATCCGTCCCGTACGGTCACGATTGCGTTGGTTGGTAAATATGTTGCACTGCCGGACGCGTACATGAGCGTTACCGAAGCGCTACGTCACGCCGGGATTCCCCAAAGCGCCTCGGTGCAGATCAAATGGGTCGATGCCGAGCATGTCGAGCAATGCAACGGCGATTTGGCCAAATATCTCGGTGATGTCGACGGGATTCTGGTGCCGGGCGGGTTTGGCGACCGCGGAATCGAAGGAAAAATCAAGGCAATTCAGTATGCCAGGGAAAACAAGGTGCCGTTCTTCGGTCTGTGCCTCGGCATGCAGTGCGCTGTGATTGAATATGCCCGCAACGTCTGCAAGATCGCCGATGCCCACAGCAGTGAATTTGCCCCGCTGACAACCAACCCGGTCATCGACCTGATGCCAGAGCAGGCCAATGTCGTTGACAAGGGCGGCACGATGCGCCTGGGGATTTATCCCTGCAAAGTGATGCCAGGAACCTTGACCTATGCCGCCTATCAGGATGAAATCATCTATGAACGGCATCGTCACCGGTTTGAATTCAATAATGCCTATCGGGAAAAACTGGTCAGCCAGGGCCTGGTGCTTGGCGGTACGCTGCCGAACGACCGACTGGTGGAAGTCGTGGAAATCAAGGAACATCCTTGGTTTGTCGGGACTCAGTTCCACCCCGAGTTCAAATCGCGGCCGACCAAACCGCATCCGCTGTTCCGCGACTTTGTCGCGGCGGCGTTGAGATTTGGCGAGCAGCGTTAACTGAGAGAAACAGACTTTGAAACTGTTGGGATATGACAATCCCAACAGTTTTTCGCAGGAGGCGGCAGTGTGCAGCGTAAACACAAAATGATCTTGCTTTTTCTTGTGTTCGGTTTTTTGCTGCTGATTGGCGGCTGGTTCTTCCTGCGCTCGCATGACCGGATCGAACAGGTGGCGGTGATCCATGTCGAGGGCGTGATCGTCGGCGGTCGCGGCCAAGGCGGACTTTGGGGCGACGGCGGCGGAACCGATTCGATCATTCGCCAGATCCAAGCGGCCCGCGATGACGCGGAAGTGCGGGCGGTGGTGATCCGGATCAACAGCCCCGGCGGCAGTGCGCCTGCTTCGCAGGAAGTCGGCGAGGAACTGAAGAAACTGCGCGCATCCGGCAAGGTGGTCATCGCTTCGATGGGCGATGTCGCGGCATCCGGCGGTTACTGGATCGCTGCGCTGTGTGACAGGATCTACGCCAATCCGGGCACGATTACCGGCAGTATCGGCGTTTATATCCCCTATGCGAACTGGCAGGAATTGTTGAAGAAAATCGGTGTATCCGGCGAGAAAATCAAGAGCGGACCGCACAAGGACATGTTGTCGCCGGAACGGCCGATGTCGGAAAAAGAACGGGCGATTGTACAGGAAATGGTCGATGACCTTTATGAACAGTTTGTCGCCGTGGTGGCTGAAGGACGCAAAATGGATCCGGCCAAAGTGCGCCAACTGGCGGACGGGCGGATTTATACCGGGCGTCAGGCCAAAGCGTTGGGCCTGGTCGATGAGATGGGGAGCATGGAGGAAGCGGTGCTTGCTGCCGCTAAGACGGCAGGAATCACCGGAAAACCGGTTCTCAAGGAATACGGACGCTCCGGGTTTTGGGAAGCGATTTTTGGTCCCAGTGGGCAATCGCTGCTGGGGATTTTTCTCGGGCAGTTACTGCAGGGGATAGAGGGCGCGCACCCGGGTCTGCACTATCCGACCGGCCTGCCACAGCTTCGCTGATACGGAGATATGATGCGCAAGTCATTGCTGAGTATATTATTTGCTGCGGTTCTGGCGGTCGCCGGCTGCAGTGGTATAGGCTTACAAACAAATACGGCGCCGGTTGCGGCAACCGGACCTGCTACCCAGGCGAAACTTGCGGTGGCAGGTCTCAATGAATTGCCGGCTGGCGAAAAAAGCGACTGGCGGCTGCCGCAAAATCTGGTGTCGGAAGGCGCCGGCAATTTCACTCGCGTGGTGACGGGGCGTAGCCTGTCGGCGCCGCAAGCGCTGGAACTGGGAACTACCGCCGGTTCGCGCAGCGAGTATTTCCTTGACATGGACAGCGCCGAGCCAGAGCTGTCTTATCGGTTTCAGTTCCGCTCCACCCAGGGGACAGGCCGGATGAAGATTGCCGCTCTCGCCAAAGACGGCCAGACTGTTGCCAGCGTTGGTTTTGTCTTTACCGGTGCTCTGCCGCAACGGACCGATCGGTCGGTATGGCTGGATCGTCGTTTGGCAAACAACTATCAGGGTGACTGGGTGCAGGAACAGATCCGGCCCAGTGAGCTATTTGCCTTTCACGTGCCTGCATATTCAGCGGATCAGGTGGCTCGCTATCGGGTCAGCATCGAAGCAGGCAATGGACAGCATGTGCTGATTACCGACCTGAAATCAGCCGGGTCGCAGGTGGAAGGGGTACGCGTCGTTTGGCGCTCGGTTCCCGGACAGGCCACCGTCGGCCAGTCGGTTTCCCTGCGCACGGAAGTCAGCAATGCGACCGACCGGGTGCTGGAGAATCTGACGCTAAAACTGGTGGAGCCGTATGCCTACGGTTTGGTGGTTGAAGGACCGGACCATCAGAAGATCGGTCGTCTGGCAGTCGGCGAGACGGTGACGCTGGACTGGAAAGTGCGCGCGCAGCGGGCTTCCACCGTAAATTTGGCTTCGCCCTGGGAATTGCGGCTCATGGTCAACAAAACGCAGGCCCCGGCAGTGGCGCGAATCGATGTGACCGATCCGGCGCCAGGCAAAGTTTTTTATGTGATGACCGAGGATCTGGAGCCGATCGATGCCGCCGGTTATCCGACCGCTTGGGGCAACCAGAACGGCTGGCTGGATGCGGAAGAGTTTCGCGTCCAGTTGATTGAGAAAGCGCAGGCGCTGAACCGGATCGCCGAAAAACACGGTGCGTTCTGGACTCATTACATTGCCATGCCGGTGCTGGAAGCCGCTGAATGGGCGGCTGCGCAGTCAAAGACGCAGGAGTGGCGCAAGACGCTGGAAGCGGTGCGCGCTTCGATCCGGGCGGAGGCGAAACGCGGTCATGAGTATGCGCTGCATCTGCATTCCGATTACGATCCGGAAGTGCCAGGCAATGTCTTGTCTTACAATCCCGCCACCGACGGTTTTTGGGCCAATCACCTGCGACACGGCTGGGCCCATTCGTTTCCGGTCGAAGGCGACCCCGGCCAGCGAGCGACCCGGACCGGCATCCTGTTTCATTATTTGCGGCAGCTGACCAAACTCACGGTCGATTTCCCCACTGGCGAAGTGCTGTCGGCGCGGACCGGTTCGTTTGATTTCGGCAATGGCCCGGAGTCGGAAGCAATGAGCATGCGCGCCTATAAAGCCGCTGGCTTGTGGGGGAACAGCGATGCGGACGGCAATGCCGGCGGCATCACTTCCGGCGATTTTATGAAGGCAGTTTATCTGACGCCGCCAGACGATATCAACGCACCGGCGACTGATTTGAAAAAGCTCGGCATCGTGCAGTTTCGCCCCACGCCGCGCCAGCTGATCATGTATGATGTCGACAGTGCTGTGGTGATGAACGAAAAAGTCCGTCAGGGCATGAGTTTGTTCCTCGACGGCGGCAAAGTGCGTCCGGGAGTAAAAGGGATCACCGGTTTTTCCCATGCGATGTTCATCATGGGAACTGGCGGCTGGAAAAGTACGACTGGCGGTCATTATCAGGCGCTGGACGACCACCTCGCTTTTCTGAAACAGGAATATGTGCAAAAAGGCCTGCTGCAATTCGGCACGGCCAGCGACCTGACCCGGGCCTATCTGGACTATTACTGGCCGGAACCGTTGGTATTGCTGGGGCCGCTGCAACAAGCGACTGCGGTTGGACTTGAGTTTTCGCTCGACTTTATCGGCCGCCAAATTCCGGTCGATGCTGCGCACAAACACCCGTTGACACTGAAAATACCGCTGCGCTTCTGGGACAGCGGGCTACGGGCCACTTTGCTGAAGAACGGCAAACCAGTGCAGGAATTGCTGCTAAGTGGGAATCGGCATGAAATCAAATTTGTCTGGGACAATCGTGGCGACGAATATCGTCTGGTGATCGGGCAGCGAGTTGCTGACAAACCGGCTGCGTCGACGCAGCGACTGTTCGAACAACGGGAGCTGCCTGCAGGCAGGCCGCCCGCCTTGCCGAAGCAACCGGAAAACCTGTTCAAACCGAATAGCAGAAAAAATTTGCGCTGAACATCCTGATCGGGATGTTCAATAGCAAAAACAGGAGAGGGGGAAGCACAATGCGGTTTTTTCTCGATACAGCCAATATCAAGGAAATACGCGAAGTTGCCGAATTTGGACTACTTGACGGCGTGACCACCAATCCCTCGTTGATTGCCAAGGAGAAACAAAATATCCACGCGGTGATCCGCGAAATCTG
>CAZYJK010000036.1:8076-15755 GCA_964647865.1 uncultured Veillonellaceae bacterium
CCTCGTTGATTGCCAAGGAGAAACAAAATATCCACGCGGTGATCCGCGAAATCTGCGAGATTGTGGAGGGACCGGTCAGCGCAGAAGTCATCGCGACAACCGCCCCGGAAATGATTGCCGAAGGGCGTGAACTGGCGGCGCTTGGCCGCAACGTAGTCGTCAAGGTTCCGATGACGCTGGAAGGGCTCAAGGCGGTGCACGGTCTGTCACAGGAAGATATCCCGACCAACGTGACCCTGGTTTTTTCGGCCAACCAGGCGCTGATGGCGGCCCGGGCCGGAGCGGTGTTCGTCAGCCCGTTCGTCGGCCGGCTCGATGATATCAGTGAGGATGGGATTCATCTGGTCAAAACGATCGCCGATATCTTTGCCATCCATGATATTGACACCGAAATCATCGCCGCCAGCATCCGGCATCCGATGCATGTGACGCAGGCCGCTCTGGCCGGCGCCCACATTGCCACAGTTCCTTACAAGGTCTTGCTTTCGCTGGTGAATCATCCGCTGACCGATGCCGGGATCGCCCGTTTTCTGGCGGATTGGAAACAAGCCAATCTATAATTGATTTGCAACATTTGGCGGGTAGCTGAATACAACACGAATAGCCAGAGGGCTTCGGCGGCGCCGAGGCCCTTGTCGGCGTGGAAAGGGTAATATGCACAGTTTATTGCACAGTTTCGGGCAATGTAGCAGCATACGCAAGATTATCAAACAATATGGCGACGTCGGCCGGCGAACCCTGGTGGTCAATGGGCTGTCCGGCTCGGCGAGAACCGTTCTGGCGGCGGCGTTTGCCGCTGGACAGGCGGCGCCAATGCTGTTGACAACTGCCTCCAGGGAAACACTGGAGCTTTATCGGCATGATCTTTCAGTGTTGTGTCCTGACCGGGCGATCCTGGAATTGCCGATCAGCGATTCGGCCTCGGTGCACGCGATGGCGCGCAGCCAGGAATTGGCCCGGCAACGAACCGAGACGTTGTCGCGGCTTGCGGCGGGGGAACCGGTCGTAGTGCTGGCGACTATCGAGGCATTTGCGATGAAAGTTCCGCTACCCGAGCAGTTTTACGCCAATCAGTGCCAACTGCACCAGGGCGATAGCGTAGACCGGGACGAATTGCTGGCACGGTTGGTCCAGTATGGTTATGAACGGACGGAGCGGGTCGATTCGGTTGGCTACTTCAGCAACCGGGGCGGCATCGTCGATGTATTTCCGGTAAATTTGGCCACGCCGGTCCGCATAGAGTTCTTTGGCGATACGATCGACTCGATCCGCGAATATCATCCGGTGACGCAGCGCTCTGTCAAAACGCTGCCGTCAGTGACACTGCTGCCTTCGCTAGATTCCGAGGAGTTTTCCGCCGATGGCAGCATAATCGCCTATCTGCCGAAGGATGCCGGCGTTATTTTTGATGAACCGGTTCGCTTGGAAGAAGCCTTGAACAATCTGCGGCAATCTGACGACAATGTTGCATCCCGGACCATGGAGTGGAGCCAGCTCAAACGACAAGCGCTGAGCGAGACAAAGACTTGCTTTTTTACGCTGCTGAGCTACGCGGTGGACACTGCTGCGCCGCAAAGCGCCAGTAATGTAATGCTGCGCGGGATTGCTCCCTATCACCGGAAAATCGATTTTTTGCTGAATGACATCCAGAGTTGGCAAGCGCGGCAATATCAGATCGTGTTGATGATGTCCGGTCTGCAGTCCGCTGCCGTGCTGCGGGAAAGCCTTATAAAGCAAGGCGTGGCGGCGCAGGCGGCTGTGGATGGCGACGTGATCGAGGGACCGGGCGTTTTTGTCATGACCGGCAATTTGTCAGGCGGCTTTGAATTGCCGGAAGACAGGCTGGCGATTATTACCGAGCGCGAGATCAAGGGGCGGATGAAACTGCAACGGCGCAGCCGGGCCGGACAGGCGCGGCGGATCGCCGATTATTCCGAACTGAAGGTCGGCGACTATGTCGTGCATGTCGCGCATGGCATCGGCAAGTATGTCGGCGTCGAAACCATTGAACTGAACGGGGTGCATCGCGACTATTTCCACATCCGTTATGCGGCGGATGATAAATTGTATGTGCCGACCGATCAGGTCCAGTTGTTGCAGAAGTATATCGGTGCCGAAGGGGATGCGCCGAAGTTGTCCAAGCTGGGGGGCACAGATTGGGCCAGAGCCAAGACTAAAGCCAAGGCGGCGATTGCCGATCTGGCCAGGGAACTGCTGGAACTCTATGCCCGGCGCAGCATCACCCCTGGATTTGCGTTTTTGCCGGATACGCCGTGGCAGGCGGAGTTTGAAGAGGCGTTTCCATTTGAAGAAACGCCGGATCAACTGAGCGCGATTTCAGAAATCAAGGCGGATATGGAGAAACCGCTGGCGATGGAACGACTGTTATGCGGTGACGTGGGTTTCGGTAAAACCGAAGTGGCGCTGCGGGCGGCGTTCAAAGCCGTCATGAGCGGAAAACAGGTCGCGGTGCTGGTACCGACGACGGTGTTGGCCCAGCAACATTTTCAAACCTTTTCCAGCCGATTTGCCGCCTTTGGCCTGACAGTGGACGTGGTCAGCCGCTTCCGGTCGCCAGCAGAACAACGCGATGCACTGCTACGGACGGCTGAAGGAAAAGTCGACCTGCTGATCGGTACGCATCGGCTGTTACAGGCGGACGTTACCTTTAAAGACCTGGGATTGTTGGTGGTTGATGAAGAGCAGCGGTTCGGCGTGGCGCAGAAGGAGCGGCTGAAAAAGTGGAGCGCTGGTCTAGATGTGCTGACGCTGACCGCGACGCCGATTCCCCGCACCTTGCATATGTCGCTGGCGGGGCTGCGGGATATGAGCGCGATCGAAAGTGCGCCCGAAGACCGCCTGCCGGTACAGACCTATGTGGTGGAATACCATCCGGCGTTGATCGCCGATGCGATCCGGCAGGAACTGCGACGCGGCGGCCAGGTCTATTTCGTCTACAATCGGGTGGAAACGATTGAAAAAGTCCATCACGATCTCAGGCAACTGGTGCCGGAGGCGAAAATCGGCGTGGCTCACGGCAAGATGCACGAAGATAGTCTGGAAGATGTGATGCTCGACTTTTATGAAGGCCATTACAACCTGTTGTTATGCACCAGCATCATCGAAAACGGTCTGGATGTTTCCAATGCCAATACGATCATCGTTTATGACGCCGACCATTTCGGGCTGTCCCAGCTGTATCAGATGCGGGGACGCGTCGGTCGCTCCGACCGGCTAGCCCATGCCTATCTTACCTACCGGCCGCAGAAAGTGATCAGTGAAATTGCCGAAAAACGTCTGCGGGCGATCATGGAATTCACCGAACTGGGCGCAGGTTTCAAGATTGCCATGCGCGACCTGGAGATCCGCGGCGCCGGTAATTTGCTCGGTGCCCAGCAGCACGGACACATCGTCGGCATCGGGTTTGAAATGTACTGCCGGTTGCTGGAGGAGGCGATCCGTACGCTGAAAGACGGACCGCAGGCCGAAGTGGCGCCGGACCCGGTGATCGAACTGCTGCTTGATGCCTACATTCCCAACGACTACGTGGAAGATGCCATGCATAAAATCGAACTGTATCAGCAAATCGCTGCCCTGCGCAACGAAGAACAGGTCGCCGACTTGCTTGACGCGATGATCGACCGGTTCGGCGATCCGCCGGAGGCGCTGAACAATTTGATGATTGTGGCCCGGATCAAGAACTTCGCCCGGACCATGGGCGTCAAGTCGATCATCCAGACCGGCGACTGGGTGACAATCAGCTTTACCGACAAACCGGACGTGAATGTCCAGGGCCTGTTTGAACTGCGCAGCCGCCTGCCCGGGCGGATCAAAGTGCTGGCAGGGCCACCGCAGACGATCAGCGCCAAGAAAGCGGCCTCCGGCAAAGAAAACTTTGGCGTTTGGCTGTTGTCGGTGTTTCAGGCGCTTGCCCCGGCGGCAGCGCCTTGACGAAAAACGCCCGGACGGGTTACTATAAGTTTGCGTTTCAAACTGCAGATAGATTTATTAAGCAGGAGGCTTGAGCCGGTTTGCGGGTTCAGGCTGGAAGGAATAGTTCGGCTTGAGTAAGGACAAGTTTCTTAAAGGGGCATTGATTCTGACGGTTGCCGGCATCATCGTCAAGGTGATCGGTTCGGTGAACCGGATTTTGTTGTCGCGTCTGCTCGGCGGGGAAGGCATCGGCCTTTACCAGATGGCCTATCCGATTTATTTATTGGCGCTCAGCATTTCCTCGGCCGGCATTCCGGTCGCCATTTCGATCATGGTGTCGGAAAAGGCGGCGCTGCAAGACTACAAAGGCGCCAACCGGGTTTTCCGCATCTCGCTGTCGGTCATGGTCGTCACTGGCGCCGTGTTTTCCGCGTTGCTGTATTTTGGCGCGGGCTGGTTGATCGAGCACCAATACGTGCGTGACCCGCGGGCCTATTATGCGATTGCAGCGCTGGCGCCGGCAATTTTCTTCGTGACGATTTTGGCCAGCTATCGCGGCTATTTCCAAGGGATGCAGCGGATGCTGCCGACCGGTTTTTCCCAGATTGCCGAACAACTGGTCCGGGTCGTGACCATGGTCGCCTTTGCCTGGTATCTGTTGCCGCGTGGCCTGGAATACGCGGCGGCGGGCGCGAGCTTCGGCGCGGGACCGGGCGCGGTGGCAGGTCTTTTGGTGTTGCTTTATTTCTACTGGAAGTACCGGGCCGATTTTCAGCAGAAGATGGATAATCAGCCGGCAATGATCCAGGAGTCAGGGGCTTCGATCATTACCCGGATGGTCCGCCTGGCTCTACCGGTATCGCTGGCCAACATCATGCTGCCGGTGGTTTCCAACATCGATCTGCTGATTGTGCCGCCACGGCTGGAAGTAGCAGGCTATACCGTGGAACAGGCTACCGAACTGTTCGGCTATCTGACAGGCATGGCAGTGCCGCTGGTCAACATGGCGACGATTCTGACCGCCTCGCTTGCCGCCAGCCTGGTGCCTTCGATATCGGAAGCCAATACGCTTGGCGACAGGGCGGCGATTTTCGACCGCACCGCCACTGCGATCCGGATTGCCAACTTGATCACGATTCCGGCCTTTGTCGGCATGTGGCTGCTGGCGACACCGATTTCACAGATGCTTTACGCGACGCCAAACGCCGGAACATCCATCGCCATTTCAGCGATTGGCATCTTTTTGCTGGGGATTCACCAAGTTACGACCGGTGTGCTGCAAGGGCTTGGCCGAACCGCGATTCCTGTGGTGAACATGGTGATCTCGGCCGGGGTCAAGGTAGTGCTGAGCTGGACACTCACCGCGGTGCCGGAGTGGGGGATCAAGGGCGCCGCCTGGGCCAGTAACGCCGATTTTGGCGTAGCTGCCCTGCTGAATATGTTTTTTGTTTATCGTTATATCGGTTTTGCCATGGATATGCGGGATACCTTGAAGACGGCGGTGGCTGCTGCCGTTATGGGGTTGGTGGCGCTGGGGTCTTATGAACTGCTGTTTGCCAAGGGGTTTGGTAATACGCTGTCCACACTGACGGCCGTAGTGGTCGGTGGCGGTGTATATGCGGTCGTATTGCTGCTGGTGGGCAGCATCGGCGAGCGGGAATTGTTGAAACTGCCGGTAATTGGTCAACCGGTGGCGGCAGCACTGAAAAAAATTCATCTGTTAAGGCGGTAGTCGATGGGAAGCATTACGATTGTCGGGCTGGGGCCGGGGCCATTCGGCTGCCTGAGTCTGGAGACCTGGGATGTGATACGGCAGGCGCCGAAACTGCTGTTGCGAACGGCGGTCCATCCCACGGTGGAAGACCTGCGCTCTCGCGGCGTAAATTTCACCAGCTATGACACCTTTTATGATCAGGGCGAAGATTTTGATTCGGTGTATCGGGCGATTGCCGATGACGTGATCGAACAGGCCCGGGTCGCAGATGTCGTCTTTGCCGTTCCCGGCAGTCCGATGGTTGCCGAGAAGACGGTCGGTCTGATTCGCGAGGCTGCGGGGGCAGTTGGGCTACCCATCGTCGTGTTACCGGGCATGAGTTTTTTTGAATTGTTGTGCAACCGGCTTGGCATCGATCCGCAACAGGGACTGACGCTGGTGGATGCGCTGGAAGTGGAGACTTTGCCGAAGGACTTGGCGACCGGCCTGGTGATTACCCAGGTGTTCAGCCCGCTCGTCGCCTCCGAACTGAAACTGGCGTTGATGGAGCGATTGCCGGACGAAGCGCCGGTCATCGTGGCGCGGCATCTCGGCTTGCCGGACGAATCGGTCACTACTGTGCCTTTGTTTGAACTGGACCGTCAGGCAGGGTTCGATCATCTGACCAGCGTGTATGCTCCGCCGGCTTCGACAGGCGGCGAGCGGTTCGAACTGGACCCGCTGGTAAAGGTGATGTCGCGGCTGCGTTCGCCGGACGGTTGTCCCTGGGACATTGAGCAGTCGCATGCGACGCTGCGGCGCTACATCATCGAAGAAGTTTACGAAGTGCTGGAGGCAATCGACGAACAGGACCCGACCCATTTGTGCGAAGAATTGGGTGACCTGTTGCTTCAGATTGTGTTTCATGCCCGGATGGCAGAAGAAGCCGGCGATTTCAGCATGCAGGATGTCGTGGATACGGTGACGGAAAAACTGATTCGCCGACACCCGCATGTGTTCGGCGACATCTCGGTGCAGGATGCGGCGGAAGTGATCGTGAACTGGGATGCGATCAAACGCCGTGAGAAGAAGCAGAAGCCGAAATCGGCGCTGGACGGAGTACCGCAAGGGTTGCCGGCATTGCTACGGGCCAACAAACTGCAGATGAAGGCGGCAAAAGTCGGTTTTGACTGGGACGATATCGCGCCGGTCTGGGACAAGGTTGCGGAAGAACTGGCGGAACTGCGGCAGGCGGCGACCAGCGGCAATCCATCGGAGATTGAGGACGAGCTGGGCGACGTCGTGTTCGCCGTGGTCAATCTGGGGCGCTTCCTCGGCGTGGAGACAGAAGTCGCGCTGAATCGGGCCAACAATAAATTTTCGCGGCGATTCAACCAGGTCGAGGAAATGCTGCGACAGCAGGGCCGCAAGTGGCAGGAGCTGGATTTGGCCCAGATGGATGAACTGTGGCTGGCAGTCAAGGCCGAGGAAAAGAAAAACTAACAGACAAAGCACCGGTAGCGCCGCCCGCATCGGTGCCTTTTTCTTTGTTGCATGGCAAAGAAAAAGGAGTTGTTGGATTGGCGTTGACACAGAAGAATCCTAACAAGGCCCAGCCGACCCGGAATATTTAATTTTGCAGTTTGATACGCTATTGGATTTTAGCGACCGGGCGCGGCCGCTATTGCTGTCTTGGACTATGAGATCGACCGGGTGACTGACGTGCGCCAGGTGCCGTCGTTGGGGGGCATGGGGATAAGGTATACGGTGAAAGTGCGAGGCAAAGAGGTCTATTTGTTCGAGGACGAGGGACGGTGGATTGTTGAGCAGGATAATGGGAAAAAACAGGGAATACTAAAAATGCAGAAGGTGAAGCAACTGAGAGCTTATTATTGCACAGTATGCTCTGGTGGTCGATACAGTGGATAATAACGAATTTGTTTTGAAAAACTTCCAGGAGAGTATAAACCCGGCAAAAAAGATATATTAATGTGGCTGGCCACTCCAGAGTTTAAGTCGAAGGATATAAAGCAATATGGCAGGTTCTTTTCAC
>CAZYJK010000037.1:0-15574 GCA_964647865.1 uncultured Veillonellaceae bacterium
ATGGACCAGCACCGGAGTGTGCAGGCTTTTTGCCTTTTCCATCACTTCGACCAATAGCGGCAGGTCATGCCCGTCAATCGGCCCCAGATAAGTAAAGCCCAGTTCCTCAAAGAACATGCCCGGCACCAGCAGATACTTGACACTGCTTTTCATCCGCTCCGCCGTATTTGCCACACTGTCGCCGATCGCCGGAATCCGCCGCAGGAAAAACTCAATATTGTGCTTGGCCCAGGAGTAGGTGGGCGTCAAGCGCATTTTCGCCAGATAATGCGACACCGCACCGACATTTTTGCTGATCGACATCTCGTTGTCATTAAGGACGACAATCAGATCCCGTTTCAAATGGCCGGCATGGTTCAGCCCCTCAAACGCCAGTCCACCGGTCAATGAACCGTCACCGATCACAGCAATCACTTTGTGCTTTTCGCCGCGCATATCACGGGCAAGCGCCATCCCTAACGCGGCCGACACCGAGGTGCTGGAGTGACCGGCACCAAATGCGTCGTGTTCGCTTTCATCACGACGGGGAAAACCACAGATTCCCTTATAAGTCCGCAAGCTTTCAAACTGGTCGCGGCGACCGGTCAATATCTTGTGGACGTAGGATTGATGACCGACGTCGAAGACAAATTTGTCACGCGGACTGTCAAACACTTTATGCAAGGCCAAAGTAAGCTCGACAACCCCAAGATTGGAGGCGAGATGGCCGCCGGTCCGCGAAACCGTCTGTATCATCAATTCGCGTATTTCTTCGGCCAGCGCCGCCAGTTGCTCAAAATCAAGCTTATCGAGATCATCGGGCGAACACAGGTTTTTCAGATAGCAAGTCAAGCGAAGAGCCCCTTTCAGGTATAAATGATGCGACAGACAAACCAGCCGACAAACAGCCCTTGCAATGCACCGACCAGAACTTCCATCGGCGAATGACCGATCAATTCTTTCAGCCGGATGTTTTTCAACGGATGTTCTCCTTTGAGTTCCTGGATGATCCGGTTCAGCGCCCGGGCATGCCGTCCCGCATGACGTCGCACGCCTGCCGCGTCATACATCACGATGCCGGACAATACGAAAGAAATGGCAAAAAACGGACTGTCGAAGCCCAGTGCCAGGCCGGAAGAGACTGTCGTCGCCACGACCATCGCCGCATGGGCGCTGGGCATGCCGCCCGCTCCGGTGATCCGTTCCCAACGAAAGGATCCGTTCAGGATATCACGCAATATTTTGGTGAACTGCGCCACCGTCCAGGCGGCAATCGCCGCCATGAAAACCTGATTGCGCAACAGGGCAAAAAACCAGTCATACATCTGCAAATCCCTCAGCTATCACGCGTCAGCAGGTACTCCGCCAAACTGCGCAGCACCCAAGCTTTTTCACCGAATTGCTCCAGCGAAGCCACGGCTTCAGCCACTGCCTGTTGCGCCATTTTTTGCGCTTCCGGCAGGGAATAGACCGTCACATAGGTCGCCTTTTGATTGCGTTCATCGCTGCCGACCGGTTTGCCCAAGGTCGCATCGGAACCGGTCACATCCAGGATGTCGTCGGTGATCTGGAACGCCAGGCCAAATTTTTCAGCAAATCGGGTCAGGCTGGCCAGTTCTGCTTCGGTCGCTTCGGCCAGGATCGCTCCGGAGCGGATGCTGGCGCGAAATAGCGCGCCGGTTTTCAGACTATGCATCAGCGCCATGGTTTGCGGCGAAGGAAACTTGCCTTCCGACGACAGATCGATCGCCTGACCGCCGACCATGCCGGCCGGTCCGGCCGCAGCCGCCACTTCCCGCGCGACACGGTTCAGTGTGGCCGGCGGCGAATCAGGCTGCGACAGCAATACTTCAAACGCCAGTGTCAGCAGGCCATCGCCTGCCAAAATCGCCATCCCGTCGCCAAACACCTTATGGTTGGTCAGCATGCCGCGCCGGTAATCATCATCATCCATCGCCGGCAAATCGTCATGAATCAGCGAATAGGTATGAATCATCTCCAGCGCGCAGGCGGCATGCAGGAACGAACCTCCATCCCTGCCCACCGCGTCGGCCGCCGCCATCAGCAAAATCGGCCGCAAGCGTTTGCCGCCGGCAAACAGACTGTAGCGCATCGCTTTCATCATTTCGGCCAGCGGTTCGTCGGCGCAAACAGGAACCAGCGTCTCCATCGCTGCTTCCACCTGCGCCTGTCTCTGTTTCAGATAGTTACGCCACATTACGCTTCCTCCGGTAATATCAGTTCCATTTCGGACAATACGCCGTCCGATTCCTTCAGTACCTTATTGACCGATTTTTCGGAGGCTTTGAGTTGCTGCAGGCAAAATGCCGCCAGTTCGACCCCTTCGGCATGTTTTTGCATTGCTGCCTCCAAGGTCAGCTCACCGCGTTCCATTTCTTCCACCAACGCTTCCAGTCTGGTCAACGATTCATCAAAGCCCACTCCGGCGACAGCGTTTTTTTGCGCCGCTTTTCTCATGATCTTCTCACCCTCTCCGCTCTAGTGACAGTCACGGCAAGTTTTCCCCTGTGCAGCCACACATCGAGTGATTCACCGGTTTCCACCGCTTCAGCCGAGCTGATGACTGCGCCATCCGGCCGCCGCACCACGCTATAGCCCCGTTGCAGCACTCCCCAGGGATTGAGCAGGTTCAATTTTTCATTGGCGATTCGCAGGCGTTGCTGGCGCTCATCAAGGGCGGTTTTCAGCGCGTGCGTCAATCGTTCGGACAGCTGGTCAAGCAGTTGGCTCCGGTCACGCAGCAATTCCTGCGGTCGGCGGAACAAGGAAGACTGAAGGCAACGCTCCAATCGCAACCGCCGCTCGATCAGGCGATGTCGCAAAGCCTGATTGAGCCTGCGTCTGGCCGCGGACAAGCGCCGCAGCAGCTCCAACCGGTCCGGCACGACCAGTTCCGCGGCCTGGGATGGGGTTGCCGCCCGCAAATCGGCGGCAAAGTCACTCAACGTAAAATCGGTCTGATGGCCCACCGCCGAAACGATCGGCGTCACAGCCGCCGCCACTGCCCGGACCACCCGCTCATCGTTGAAGGCCCACAATTCTTCGATACTGCCGCCGCCGCGACCAATCACGATCACGTCGACCCGGCCCGATCTGTCCAGCAGTTCGATGCCGCGCACAATTTGTTCGGGCGCTTCCTCGCCCTGCACCTGCGCCGGGACCAGAATGATCGGAATCCCGCCGTGTCGCCGCCGGGCCACCGTCACAATATCCCTTAGCGCCGCCCCAGTTGGCGAAGTCACCACGCCGATGGCCTTGGGCATTACAGGAATCGGCTGTTTGCGGCTTTCGTCAAACAGTCCTTCCGCCAACAGCTTTTCCCGCAGTTTGGCGAATGCCGCGCTGAGATCGCCTAAGCCATCCGGCAGCATGGATTCCACATACAGCTGATAATTGCCGTCGCGTTCGTAAACTGACACATTGCCAGCCAAACGGACCCGCAACCCGTCCCGGGGAACGAATTTTAAGCCGACCGCCTTGCTGCGGAACATCACGCAACGCAGCGATGCCCCGGCATCCTTCAGCGTGAAATAGCAATGTCCCGAATGATGACGGCGAAAATTCGACAGCTCGCCCCAGACGCGCACGCGTCCCAGCAGGTTGTCCCGTTCAAACAAGCGCCGGATATAGGCGGTCAATTCGCTTACACTGAGTGCGGTTGGCTGCGTTTGAAACTCCAGAAACTACACCGTCCTTTGCCGCAGCGCCCACCAGGCCGCGCCGGCGGCATTGTCGCCGCTGAATTCCGCTGCCGGCCAACGCACCTCGGCCTGTCTGGCCTGCTGCAATCCGCTGCGGATATGGCTGCGAATATACTGATTGGCAGCGACGCCGCCCACTAGCAACACACGCTTTATCCCAGTCCGGTCGATGGCTGCCGTCAATGCAAGCCGCAATGATTCAGCCACACAATGTTGGGTCGAGGCTGCCACCTCAGATGGCTCCGGCTGTTTGTCCAACCATCGCTTCACATGACTCTCGGGACCGGAAAAACTGATCTTGGCGCCAAGCACTGAAACCGGTGTCAATGGATAGTCTTCTCCGGCTTGTTCCGCCAACTTCTCCAGCGCCGGGCCGGCCGGAAAAGACAACCCCAGCGCCACCCCGACCCGGTCGATGAATTGCCCGGCGTTCAAATCACCAGAGCCTCCAAGCAGCTCTATCGCCAACCCGTCCGAATGTTGCCGGACTTTTAATACCTCGGTCGTGCCGCCTGAGGCGTGAACTGCCAGAAAAGGCGACGCTCCATCCATCTGCGCCGACCACAAGCCGGCCAGCAAATGGTTCTCTTGATGACTGATTTCATATGCCGGGCAAGCAAGCGCTGCAGCGACTGACTTCGCGACCCCAAGTCCGGCAAGAAAAACGGGCATGTACGAAGAATCCACCGGCCGTGGTCTCGCTGAAACACCAACGCCGACAATCCGGGCCTGATGACCCGTAGTCTGGCGAAGCCGCTCCATCACCACCGGCAGATTGCGTACATGCTGAAAAACCATTTCCGATTGAGCCAGCCCTTTGCCGCCCGGCTTAACCTGCAAAGGAATCCGGGCATCCGCCAATAGCCGGCCCGCACCGTCCATTGCGGCGACCGAGGTCGTATAACAACTGGTATCAATGCCGATTGCCAGCTCCATTTACGTCTGAGCGCCCCGCACCAAAGACCCCAGGATCCCGTTGACAAACCGGCCCGATTCATCGGAGCCGAAATGTTTGGCCAGTTCAACCGCTTCATTGACTGCCGCCCGCGGCGGAACCTTCTCTTCGCCATATTTTATTTCAAAAATCGCCATCCGGGTAATCGCCCGGTCCACGCCGCCCATGCGTTCCAGCTTCCAGTCCTTGGCCAGTTCGGAAATCTGCCGGTCAATTTCGTCGCGATGCGCCAAGGTTCCGGCGACAATCCATTCCACGTATTCGTTGACCGACTCGGAAAACTCGATTTCCTGCATGGAATAAACCGCTGGAATGATCTCTTCCGGCGATCCCCCGGTAAAGTCAATATGGAACAATACCTGCAATGCAATTTCCCGGGCTTTTCTTCGACTCATTGTTTTTTTGACGCTCCTATTCTATCGATGCGTTCCCGGCGGCAACAGCTTGTCCAGGATCTCCATCAGGTCTTCTTTATCATCAATCCGTTTGCCGATCACATAGCCGACAATCATGCAGATCAGTACGAACAGGGCCTGGAAAAAGCCGATGGCAAGAATCAGCAAGCCCAGCACAAAGCCAATCAAAACCCCCATGATTTTCCCGCTATGAGCCCGCCAGATCTCCTGAAACAAAAGCGGATCCATGTTCGTTACCTCCCCTGCACTCAGTCCACACGCGTCTTGCTTTTGAACTCATTGGAAATATCATTGACCATGATCCGCACTTCGGTCATCGAAACCCCGACTGTATTCTTGAGGTATTCCTGGGTCCGTTGCTGGATTTCTGCCGCCACTTGGGGAATATTGTACTCCGGCCCGACGACGATCCGCATATCCACCTTGACTTCATGACCCAGTTGCCGGATATGGACTTTGGCGTTACGCACGCCACGGGTATGCCGCGCGGTTTTGGCGATCAGTTCTTCCACGGCGCCGATCGAAATCTCGACCACGCCCATTTCTGTCTGATGCACGATTTTGTTTGGTCCGCGCCGCGAACGCAACCCAGCCAGCAGCAAGCGAATGCTGACGAGAAAAAATACACCGCCAATCAACGCGGCCTCCCAACGGCCATAAATCAGCGAAAGCCCCTGCTGCCAATACTCCTGCGGCAACACTTTCAACGACAACAAAATGGAGGTTAACGACAGCAGCATCAGTAAGATCGTGTAAATCGAAAGGATTATCCTGTCAATAATGCTCATCGTTCAGCCCCCTATCGCACTCTGAGATCTTCATCCGTATCACCGCGGGAAAAACCGACACCCTGCACATGGACATTGATTTCCAATACCGTCAGGCCGGTTGCGGTTTCCACGGCCTCTTTCACCTTTTCCTGCACTTGCAGTGCGACATCGGGAATCCGCAGGCCGTATTCCACGACAATATACAGGTCGACCGCCACTTCCCGCGCGCCCACCTGCACCTTGACCCCTTTTGAGGTGCTCTTTTTGCCCATCATTTCGGCCATGCCGCCGATCAGTCCGCTACTCATCCCGACCACGCCGGGAACATCCATCGTGGCGATCCCCGCAATGGACGCAATCACTTCATCGGCAATCCGGACACTGCCCAGATCCATCAGTTCATCGCCGATCAGGCCACTCTTCCTGGAGTTGTCCATTTCGCCCCTCCTCTGCCAAAGGCTGATAGCCTGTATATTATACAACTCTATTATTCAACCCGGCGAGTGAATATCCCTGCTTTTTTATGCATATTCAACAAGAGCGTCCGGCAACTCCCCGGCTTCGTAAAAAAATCCCGCCGAAACGGGATTTCTCAAGTAGCCGCTGCTACAAATTGTCCGTCTGTTTATGCCCGTTCGAGATAATCGCCGGTCCGGGTGTCGACACGCAGCACATCGCCGACATTGATGAAGAAAGGAACTTTTACCACATGGCCGGTCTCCAACTTTGCCGGTTTGGTACCGCCTGTCGCAGTATCGCCGCGGATCCCCGGATCGGTCTCAACCACGCGCAACTCGACAGCTACCGGCAGTTCGACACCCATGATCGCGCCCTGATAAAACTGCACGCCGATGTTCATGTTCTCCTTGAGAAAGTTTTTGGCGCTACCGAGTTGCTCGGCAGTCATCGAAGTCTGTTCAAAGTTTTCGTTATCCATAAAATTGTAGGCGCCGTCTGACTCATAGAGGAACTGCATCTGACGGTTGTCCAGATGGGCCCGTGCCAATTTTTCGCCCGGATTGAAGGTTTTTTCCACGACCGAGCCGGTTCGGATGTTTTTCATTTTGGCCCGCACAAACGCAGCGCCTTTACCGGGTTTGACATGCTGGAAATCAATGACCTGCCAGGCATCTCCATCCATCTCCACCGTCACGCCGTTACGAAAATCATTACTCGAAATCATCTACACTCCACCCTTTCATTCTAATGAAAATTTCAGATCACCGAAATGATCGTCATGTCAGTTCCAGCAATTGCTTGGTCGTGTGGCTCAGAATGCGGCAACCGTCAGCAGTCACCACAACCAGGTCTTCGATCCGGACGCCGCCCCAATCCGGTAGATAAATTCCCGGTTCCACCGTAACCACCATGCCCGCCTCCAGGCGAGCCTCGCCGGCCAGCGGCGACAATCGCGGGCTCTCGTGAATTGCCAACCCTACGCTATGGCCCAGGCCGTGGCCGAAATATTCGCCATATCCCGCCGTTTCTATGATATCCCGGGCTGTCCGGTCGACGTCGCGGCAGAAAGCGCCGGGACGGACTGCCGCTAGTCCAGCCATTTGGGCCGTCAAAACCGTCTGATAAACCTGTCGTTGGCGGTCACTGGCAGGGCCCAGGCAAACGGTACGCGTCATATCCGAGTGATAGCCGTCATACACCGCGCCAAAATCAAATACGACCAGATCGCCGGTCGCCAATAATCGATCGGCAGCAACGCCATGCGGCAGTGCCGAGCGGGGCCCGCTGGCTACGATCGTGGCAAAACCGGTCCGTTCGGAACCCAGTTGGCGCATTTCATACTCCAGTAAAGCAGCCAGAGAATGTTCAGCGATTCCCGGGCGAATCTGCGGCAGGATTTTTGCAAACGCCTGGTCCAATATTCGGGCCGCTGTTTCTATTTTTGCGAGTTCATCCACCGACTTCACTGCCCGCAAAGAGTCAAGAATAGCAGGGATCCAGTGATTTTCGGCTACCATCGACGTAATCCGCCGAAAATCGGCAACCGTCAAGTCCTCCGCTTCAAAGCCGATCTGCGCGAAGTCCTGTTCTCGCAGATACTCAACCGCCGCATCCAGCGGGTTCGCCTTGCACTTGACCGTTTCAAATTCCGGCGCAGTTTGCCGCGCCTGTTCGACATAACGAAAATCAACAAACAATTTGCGCGTCGTTGGCGAAACCACCAGCACACCGGCTGAACCGGCAAATCCACTGAAATAACGGACATTGATCCGTTTGGAAACCAATACCGCGGATAACGCCTGTTGCTGTAACCAGGTGGTTAGTTTTTCATACTGGGCTGACAATTATTTTTTGCCTCCACGCATGATAATGTCAACAGCCGCGTACAAGGCCAAAATATAGCCCTGCGATCCAAAGCCGGCAATCTGGCCGACGGTGACCGGAGCAGTGACAGAGTGATGGCGAAACTCTTCGCGTCGATAGATATTCGACAAATGCACTTCGATGGCCGGCGTTGAAATCGCCGCCAGCGCATCCCTGACCGCAATGCTGTAATGCGTGAAAGCCGCCGGATTGATAATGATGCAGTCATAAGCGCCATCCGCCGCCTGGATCATGTCGACCAGCACTCCTTCATGATTGGTTTGGCGGCATTCGACAGCCACGCCCAGCTTCGTCGCCTGCGCAGCCAGCTCGGCATTCAGCTGTTCCAGCGTCAACGCGCCGTACACCTCTGGCTCCCGCTTGCCCAGCATATTCAGATTCGGTCCATGAAGAACCAGGATTCGCTTTTCGATCGTTTTCATAGCCTCAAAAACCACACTATTTATTTTAGTTTTCTAATTTTATCACAGGCTGCTGCCTTTTGGCTACTCACGACGGCGTCTTCGCAGCATGGCAAATTCGCCGGCCGGCGCGTCGAGCTGGACCAGCAACATTTGTTGCGGATGCGGCGCAGTGGTCAGCGGCGTCCCCTCGACATCGGTCATCAGGGCGAGTCGCTGCCGGGTCACCGCTCCCGCCGGCCTCAGCACCTCGATTTCGTCGCCCAGCTGCATATGGTTGCGCTGTTCCACCAGCGCCATTCCATCAAGAGCATTCCAGCTCTTGACCAAGCCGGCGTATTCCCACTCCGGCAGGGTACGCACCGTTTCATATTCCTGAGAATCGTCGGCCAGCTGGCCGGAATAGAATCCGGTCGTATAGCCGCGGCTGCCGGCTTTTTCGATTTCCTCCAGCCACTCCGGCCGGGTCTGCGTCTGGTCTGATTTTGAGCTTGCCAAGGCATCCAGTGCTTCACGATAAACCCGGACCACGGTTGCCAGGTAATGGACGCTTTTCATCCGGCCTTCGATCTTGAAGCTTTGCACGCCGGCGGCGGCCAGTTCCGGCAGCTGCCCCAGCAGGCACAAGTCTCGCGAGTTCAGGATGTAGGTTCCCCGTTCATCTTCCTCCACCGGGAAATACTGCCCCGGCCGTTTCTCTTCCACGAGCGCATAGCGCCAGCGGCAAGGCTGGGCGCATTCGCCCCGGTTGGCGGCCCGCCCGGTCATAAACGCGCTCATCAGGCAGCGGCCCGAATAGGAAACGCACATCGCGCCATGCACGAAGCATTCCAGTTCCAATGAAACATTTTGTCGGATTTCCTGGATTTCCGCCAGTGACAGTTCCCTGGCCAGCACGACCCGCTCTGCCCCCTGCTCCTGCCAAAACTTTGCCGACCGCCAGTTGGTCGTATTGGCCTGGGTGCTGATGTGCAGCGGGATTTGCGGAATTAGCTCGCGGGCCAGGCTAAACACGCCGGGATCGGCAACCAGGATCGCATCGCAACCGGCCTGGGCCAACTGTTTCAAATAACCCGGCAGTTCGGTGATCTCCGCGTTGTGGGGAAAAATATTCACAGTAACGTATACCTTGCGGCCGCGCTCATGAGCGTACGCACAGGCCTGCGTCAGTTCTTGCGGCGAAAAGTTGCCGGAGAAAGCACGCAAGCCAAAATTTTTGCCGCCCAGATAGACGGCATCGGCGCCATAGGCCAGCGCTACTTTGAGTCGTTCCATGTCGCCGGCCGGAGCCAGCAGTTCCGGTATCTTCACAAACATCCTCATTTCCCGATCTGTTGGATCGCCGCTTCGTGCTCGGCCAGGCTGCGGCTAAATCGATGCCCGCCGGTTTTGCCGTCGACGACAAAATAGAGCCAGTCTCCCTCAGCCGGATTCAGCGCAGCCTGGATCGATGACAAGCCGGGATTTGCCACCGGTCCCGGCGGCATTCCCTGGTGCAGATAAGTATTGTACGGCGAAGGTAGCTGCGTATCGGCAATCGTCAATTCTTCCTTGGCATAACCAAGGATATATTGGATCGTCGCACAGGATTGCAACGGCATCTCGATTTTGATCCGGTTCAGAAACACGCGGGCGACCATCGGCCGTTCCTTGGCCAGCTGGACTTCCCGTTCGATCAGCGAAGCCAGCACGATGACCTCATACGTCGACAAGCCGATTGCCTGGGCCTTTGCCTGCAACTCCGGCGTAAATTTTTCGGCGAATTCCTGCGCCATGGTTTGCAGAATCATTTCTTCACTGGCGCCGCGGCCGATCCGGTACGTGTCGGGAAACAAAAAACCTTCGGCCCGGTACTTCACGTCCGGCCGGTCTGTCTTGTCAAACGGCGAATAGGTCTTGGCCAGAGCCAGGAAACGTTCCTTACGCGCCAGGCCTTTTTCCTCAAGCAACCCGGCGATCTGCTCCACGGTAAACCCTTCGGGAATCGTGAACTCCGAATATACCGTAATCCCCTTGGCCATGATTTCGATAATCTGTCCGACGTTCATCGAGCGTGAAAATGCGTACTCACCGGCCTGCAAAGATTTATCGAGGCCCGCCTGGCGCGCCGCCAGCAAAAATGCCGTCCGGTTGCGAATCAGGCCTTTTTCCAGCAGTGCATCGGCAATCGCGCCTGTTGTCATGCCGGATTTCACTTTAATCGTCTGCTGCTTGGCATCGGTCGGTGCAACCGGCTTCATTTGTTCGCCATACCAAAAGGCGCCGCCTGCCAGCGCCGCCAAAATCAGCCCGATAACACAGAAAAAAAGAAGCCGGTTAGGCTTCATAAGGTTCGGAATCCATCAGCTTCTCGTAAGCCTCGCACACTTTATCATATTCCGGGTCCTCCGGGTCAATGAAGACAAAAGCCTGTTCCCCATCGGCCATCGTTTCTACCCTGGCGATTTCGACTTCACAATCGTCGTCGCACTCGCAAGACTCATCGCCGCAACCGCATTCCTCGGCGTTCTCGTCATATTCCTCCGAATCGTCGATGTAAACCAGGATGGCGTATTTCTTGTTGCCGACATCTACATAGCGATGAACATAGTACTCGTTGCCTTCTTCATCGGTAAAAATATCTACTTCTTCCGCTTCATCATGTTCAAAATCTGCCATAGTGCACCTCACAAAAAAAATTACTATGAATTAATCGTATACTATAAATCCGACCCTGTCAATGCCGCATCAGCGCGAGTCAGCAGCGACACGACGCGCCCGCAGGTCCATATAGCCCTGCAGGATCAGTCCGGCGGCAACCTTGTCCACTACCTTGCGACGCCGCGAACGGCTCATGTCCGCGTCGACCAATACCCTTTGCGCCGCAGTCGTTGTCAGACGTTCATCCCAATACTCCAGTTTCAGTTCCGGTTTGCGTTCAGCGATCCGCCGGCCGAACTCACGGACTTTTTCAACCATCGGACCGCAACTGCCATCCATGTTGCGCGGCAAGCCGATCACCAGTTCTGTCACCGCATGGGCTTCGATCAATTCGACCACCTGCGCCAGATCATTGACGATTCCCCGGCTATTGATCACGCAGAGTCCCTGCGCCGTCAACAGCAGTTCATCGCTAAGAGCCACGCCGATCCGCGTTTCTCCCAGGTCCAGTCCCATGATTCGCATTGCAACTCTCCTTGTTTTTTTCTACGGATACGGAATGGAAAACGCCGCCGTGACGTTGCGTCACAGCGGCGACATACGTTTTTGTCTCAGCGGTCTTTCAGGTAGAACCGCACCAGTTCTTCCAGCAATTCATCGCGTTCCACCCGGCGAATCTGGCTGCGGGCTTCCTTGAAATTGGTGATATAGGTGGGATCGCCTGACAACAGATACCCCACCAGTTGATTGATCGGATTGTAGCCTTTTTCCGTCAGCGCCGCATACACGGCGTCAAAGATCTTGCCAGCCTCGGTCTTTTCTTTTTCCACAACGAACTTCATCGTCTCGTCAAAAGCATTGGTGGAAGAATCCCCGGCGAGGATTTCACCGACCTCCAGCGGTTTATGAATCGTATCATCGGCTGAAAAACTCACGTTTGCCATCTCCCATCATCCATCGTCACGACCAGTGGTACTTAGACCAGCGATCCTAATGATAATTATTCGACTTGTTCACGCAAGGTTCCTGCCATGATTGGTCTTGTTTTATCGCTCAGCGCAACTGTTTCTCCAAAATCGAACCGACCAGGCCCAATGCTTCGGCCAGCTTTTCCGGATTCTTGCCGCCTGCCTGCGCCATTTCCGGACGCCCGCCGCCGCCGCCGCCCGCTGCCGCCGAAACTTCCTTGACGATATTGCCGGCATGCGCGCCGCGACCGACCGCTTCTTTGCCAGCCATCGCAACAAAATTGACTTTGTCGCCAACCACGGCGCCAAGCACGACAACGCCGGTTTTCAGGCTATCACGGACCATATCGGCCATCGAGCGCAGTGTATCCATATCCGACGCCTCGACCGCAGCAGCGACCATCGGTACGCTCTTGATCTCGGCGACTTGCTGCAACAGTCCCTGCACAACGCCTTTCGCCTGTTGCAACTGCACCGCGGCCAGTTCCTTTTCCAGTTCCTTGCTGTGATTCAGCGCCTGTTCCAGCCGGCTGACCAGTTCTTCGGGACGGGTTTTCAGCAGTTGGGCCGCTGCTTCCAGCATCGCCTCCCGCTGATTGGCATAATCGAGCGCCGCCAGACCGGTTACCGCTTCAATCCGGCGCAAGCCGGACCCGATGCTGGATTCGGCGACGATTTTGAACAGGCCGATCTCGCCGGTAGCTGCCACATGGGTACCGCCGCACAACTCTTTGGAGATGTCGCCGACAACGACAACCCGGACTTTTTCACCGTATTTTTCGCCAAACAGCGCCATCGCGCCCATTTGTTTGGCCATTTCCTGACTGGTTTCCAATACGCCGATCGACGCATTGATCAAGATGGACCGATTGACTGCCTGCTCGACAGTAGCCAGTTCTTGCGGACTCATGGCGGCAAAGTGGGAAAAGTCGAACCGCAGCCGGTCCGGACCGACATAGGAGCCGGCCTGGTTGACATGGCTGCCGAGCGTTTCGCGCAATGCGGCATGCAGCAGATGCGTCGCCGTATGGTTGCGGGTAATGGCGGCTTTGCGTTCCTGTCCGAGTTCCAACTGGACCTTGTCGCCCTGTTTGAGGAAACCTTCGGTCACCGTTCCCAGGTGATATACGGTGCCGTCAGGCAGTTTACGGGTCGTTACGACTTCCAGCTTGCCCAGCGGGCCTGTCAGTACTCCGTTATCACCGACCTGTCCACCGCCTTCGGCGTAGAACGAAGTCACATCGAGAATCACCGCCACTTCTTCGCCGTCGCGGGTCTCTTCGACGATACGGCCTTCACGGAACAGACAGACTACCGTCGCGGCAGTCGCCGAATAATCCACTGTCAGCTTCTGATTGGCCAGGCCGGACAGGTCTGGAATACTGACTGTCGCATCCGCTTCATGCCGGGCCGCCCGGGCCCGTTCGCGCTGCTCGGTCATCGCCTGGTCAAAACCTGCTTTATCCAGTTTCAAGCCGTGTTCTTCCAGGATTTCCGCAGTCAGTTCCCAGGGAAAACCAAAGGTGTCATACAGTTTGAATGTAATCGCACCATCTAGGATTTCGCCGCCGGCGGCCTTGACGGTTTCAATATGCTGGGTCAGCAGTTCCGTGCCCTGGGCCAGCGTTTCGCCGAAGCGGGCTTCTTCCAGCTGAATCACTTTTTTGATATAATCACGCTTTTCGCCGATATCCGGGTAAGGTTGACGGAATATCTCCGCCACCACATCGACAATATCGACCAAAAACGGCTTTTCGATCCCCAACAGTCGTCCATGCCGCACCGCCCGTCGCAGCAAACGCCGCATCACATAACCGCGGCCTTCGTTCGACGGCAGGATGCCATCCGAAATCATCACGGTGACGCTACGGGCATGGTCGGCAATCACTTTCAGCGAGATATCGGTGCGAACAGCCTGGCCGTATTCAACCCCGGCCACTTTCATCGCATGCTCGATAATCGGGAACAGCAGGTCCGTTTCAAAGTTGGACTTTTTGTTTTGCAGCACCGACGCGATCCGTTCCAGACCTGCGCCGGTATCGATGTTCTTTTTGGCCAGCGGCGTGTAGTTGCCGGCTTCATCACGGTCAAACTGGGTGAACACCAGATTCCAGATTTCCAGATAGCGGTCGCAGTTGCAACCGACGGCGCAATCCGGTTTACCGCAGCCACGCTCTTCGCCCAAATCCACATAGAGTTCCGAGCAGGGGCCGCAAGGGCCGGTACCAATTTCCCAGAAATTATCTTCCATCCGGATAATCCGCTCCGGCGGCAGGCCGATATCCTTGTTCCAAATTTCAAACGCTTCGTCATCATCGGTATAAATCGTAATCCAGAGCTTGTCCGGCGCCAAGCCCAATTCTTTGGTGACAAATTCCCAGGCCCAGGCTATCGCTTCTTTTTTGAAATAATCGCCGAACGAAAAATTGCCCAACATCTCAAAAAAAGTATGATGACGGGCCGTGCGACCGACATTTTCGATATCGCCGGTACGGATGCAACGCTGCGAGGTGGCAATCCGCAGTTGGGGCGGCTTCATCTTGCCGGTAAAAAACGGCTTGAACGGGGCCATGCCGGCGCCGATCAGCAACAGACTCGGGTCATTATCGGGGATGAGCGGATAACTGGGCAGAATCAGATGTTCTTTCCCAGCAAAGAACTGCAGGTATTTTTGTCTCAATTCATTTCCGGTCATTCTTCTTAACCTCCAATTGGCCTACAGGGCGCATTCTCAAGGAATTATACCTAATTATACGAACCCTTGTCAATTTGCCTCCGGCAACAGCCGGCGAACAAAAAAGAACCGGGACTGCCACGCAATCCCGATTCGCGAAGTATGTTGCCATCACACCGCCGGTCAGGCAGGATGCTTGGCGATGTAATCCTTGATGGCAGCATGAACGGCATCGGCCGCCAAATTGGAACAGTGCATCTTCACTGGCGGCAACCCGTCTAGCGCCTCGGCAACAGCCTCATTGGATACCCGCAGCGCTTCTTCCAGAGTTTTTCCCTTCACCATTTCAGTCACCATACTGCTAGTGGCGATGGCTGCGCCGCAGCCAAAGGTCTGAAATTTGACATCTTCAATGATGCCGTTCTCAACCTTGAGAAAAATCTTCATGATGTCGCCGCATTTTGCGTTACCCACTTCACCGACGCCGTCCGCGTCCTGCAATTCACCGACATTACGCGGATTGGAGAAATGATCCATTACTTTTTCCGTATACATCACTCACGACCCCCTGATTTCACATTCTGATTCTTTGCATGACGCCGATTCACAGCGTTGGGCAGTCTGGCTGCCACGGGTGGCATATAGAGGAGACATGCTCCTCAGTCTCGCCACGATGGCGGGAAACTCTGCCAAAAAGTAATCTACG
>CAZYJK010000038.1:0-15500 GCA_964647865.1 uncultured Veillonellaceae bacterium
GCCAGGCCATGACTTGTTTCAGGTTGTCGACCATCCAGACCTCGCCATAATCCCAGCCAAACCGGTCGCATACCGTCTGAATGAAGCGGTTGACCGCTTCGCTGAAAGTGCTGCTTTCACCAAGGATCCGCGACAGGTCCTGATGCATCGCCAGGCGGAACTGGCTGCGCTTCTGTTCGGTGATATCCTGTCCAAAGCTGAGGGTGCCGCTGATTTTACCGGCATCATCGCGCAGCAAATGATTGCTCCACAAAATTCGCAGCCGGTTGCCGTCGGCGCTTATGGCGTCGACATCCGCCACCTGGGCGAACGGTTCGATTTCGCCGGTCATCATTGCCCGGAACCGCTCCGTCATCAACGGAAGTTGCTCCGGCGCCACCGTCAGTTCCAGCCAGGATATGCCTCGCAGTGGTTTGGCTGCCTGACCGAAAGTCTGTTCGGCCCTGCGGTTGGCATACGTCACTCTGCCTTCGACGTCCAGCGCCACGATAAATAGCGTGTGGTCGTTCCAGAGTTGTTTCATGTACTGTTGTAGAATAGCCGAATCCATTGCTGGCCCAACCCCTTTGGAATTATTTTGTCTTCTGCAGTTCCCAGCTATCCAACAGATCGCCATTTTGCGCAAAAGCGCCAACCCTCATTGTTTCGCCATCCACCGTCACAGACAGATACATCGGCTGCTCTACCGGGTTGATGAAAACGCTGTTCCACGACTTGGCTTCTACCGTTTTGTAAGTTTTCGTGCCGGTACGGCCGGTCGCCACATACCGAACACCACGGTCCGGCGGCAATGCGGTCGCGCCGTTGGAGAAAGGCCCTGATAGGGCGTAAACATGATCGTGCGCGGTAAACACCGCATCGACATGGTACTGTTCAAATAATGGTTCAAAAGCCTGCCGCAGATTTTCCTGAATGCCGTCCGGCTTGTTGCCGTAAATCGGCCGATGCATGAACACCAGTTTCCAGCGTTTGTCGGTCGCTGCCAGATCCGCCGCCAGCCATTGCCGTTGCTGCGCCAGTAGATCAGGGATCAGCTTGGCCTGTTCGCCGGCCTGGCTGTCCAGCATCACCAGGTGAACGTCGCCGTAGTCGAAGGAATAAACTTGTCCGGCCAGTTCGGTCGGACCGTTTCGCGGCAAGGCAAACTGGGCGCTAAAATACTCCGGTCGGGAAAACCGCCGCTCTGGCGTGTAGCATTCGTGATTGCCGACGATCGGCATCACCGGCAGCGTCTCCAGCACACCTGCCGCAGCCGCGAACCAGGCCTCCCATTCAGCATAATCCTGTCCCACATCGACAAGATCGCCCATCGCGACAAAGAACGCCGCGTCCGGATGGTCTGTCGCCGCTTTGTGCAGAGTGGTCCGCCAGACTCCGTAATCCAGGCTCTGCGAATCACCCATGATTAAAAACTTGAACGGTGACGACCCGACAGGCGCGGTGCGGAATTGTTGCGGCCGGCTCCAGTTTTCGCCGCCACCGACCTGATAGCTGTAGACGCTGTCCGGCTTCAGGCCGGTCAGGTTTACCGTATGCAGGTTGACCGGTCCGGTGTTGGTTTGCCATGTGCGGGTCTGTGCTGCGATCTCGCGGTATTCGGCCGTTTGACGCAGTATCGCCGGCGACAGCCGCAACCAGGCGGCAGCGGTATTGCTGTCGGTCCGCCAACGGATCGTCTGCGTCGTCTGCGGCGCCTCCGTCCAGGTCAGGGTAATGTGGTCGGGGCGCTCCGTCGCTGCGACCGCGCCGACCGGCAGCGCCGCAGACCAACACAGACAGACCAGCGCAAAGCCAATCAGCCAGTGGATTGATTTTCTCGAAAGGCTCATTTGCCTCATCAGTCGTGGTACTCCTCTACCTTTACCTAGGCATCCCGTTTCGGTTAAAAAGTGGCCGGGCGAATTCGCCGCGTTGCCTAACGTCGGTTTGTTCGCCGGCCAACTTGCTCGGTCGATGCAAGAGAATCCTAAACCTTGGTCACCACCACGATGCCGCTGTCAGTCACTGTATAGCCGCGGGCCCGGTCGGCGACATGGTCGTAGCCGATCTCTGTCCCTTCAGGGATTCTCAGGTCTTCGTCGATGATCGCCCGCCTGATTTTTACGTTACGACCGGTTTCCACGTTGTCAAACAGAATCGAGTCTTCAATCAGGCTGAAACTGTTGATCTTGCAGCGCGGTCCGATGATCGAGCGGCGAACGGTGCTGCCACTGGTGATGCAGCCGCCGCAGACATAAGAGCTGATGTTCTCTCCCCGACGACCTTCTTCGTCAAATACGGTTTTTGCCGGCGGCAGATTGCCCTGGTTAGTCAGGATCGGCCAGCGGTAATTGTACAGGTTCAGCTGCGGCGCCACGTTGACCAGGTCCATATTGGCGTCATAATAAGATTCAATCGTTCCGACGTCTTTCCAATAACCGCGTTCTTCCGGTTTCATGCCGGGGATCATGTTATCGCCGAAATTATAGGTAAATACCCGGTCGCCCTTTTCCAGCATCATCGGAATGATGTGCTTGCCGAAGTCAAGGTCGTCATGCTTTTTCTTGCCTTCTTTTAGGACTTCGATCAGTTTTCGGGTGGAAAAAATGTAGTTGCCCATCGATGCAAAGCAGGTTTCCCGCTCGGGAATCCGCTGCGGATTCTTCGGTTTTTCGGCGAACGAGGTCACACGGAAGTCTTCGTCTACGGCGAAGATGCCGAAGCGGGTCGCGTCCTCGGCCGACACTTCGAGCGCCGCCACCGTGATATCGGCCCGGTTCATGATATGGTAGCCGATCATCTGGCTGACATCCATCTTATAAATATGGTCGCCGCCAAAAATCGCGATATAGTCGGCGTCGGTCGCTTCGACGAAGTGCAAGAACTGATAGATCGCATCGGCGGTGCCTTTGAACCACTCTTCGCTGTCGCTGTTGGTCTCCGGCGAAATCGTGTCAAAGAACTCGCCATGACCGATCAGCCGCGACCAGAATTCCTTGATATGCTTGTTCAACGGATAGGCGCGGTATTGGGTCAGGACGTAGACCTTCTTGATTCCGGAGTTGAACAGATTGCTCAGAACGAAATCGATGATTTTGTATTTGCCGCCGAAAGAGACGCAGGGTTTGGGGCGATTGGTCGTAATCTGTCCCAGCCGTTCGCCTTTACCGCCGGCCAGGACCATCGCAATGGTGTTCCGGGTCACGTTGCCCAACGAAAACATCTTTTTCTACCCCTTCCTTTAGTGGCATTTTCTTCGCGTTTTCTACTAGTATGTATTTGACTTGCAACGAAGAATTCCTTTTTTCTTGCGCATTGTTTCCTTTGGCAGGAATCCTTCGCCGGATATGGAATTTATTCAGTACCGAAACAGTTGAACCAATGCAGTCGCCGAGTAGAATCGGGGAGGTCGGGGTTGATGTCGACGCTTTTTCCGACAGATACACCCATGGGTCAGGCAAACCTGCAATACTTCCAGCAAATACTGGACCAGGCCCGCGACATTATCTTGGTCGTGCAGCCGGACGGGAAAATTCTGTATGCCAACCAAGCGGCTGCCGCGGCATATGGTTACAACAGAGAAGAGTTGCTCGCCAGCTCGATCATCGAGCTGCGGGCTGCTGACACGCAGTATCTAGTCACCGATCAGTTGAAAGCCGCACTGTCTAGCGGTGCATTGTTCCGTACCCAGCACCGGCGCAAAAACGGCGATGTATTTCCGGTAGAGGTCAGTGCGAAAAAAATCGAGTTCGCCGGCATCACCGCCGGCATCAGTATTATCCGTGACATTAGCCAGGTCGTGGCCATCGAGCAGATTTTGCATGAAAGCGACCAGAAACAGCAGGCGCTGAATGAAGAGCTGATTGCCGCCAATGAAGAGCTGACTGCCGGCAATGAAGAGCTGAGCGCGATGAACGAAGAACTGATCGCGTCCGAAGAAGAGTTGCGCTCGCAGTTCAGCCTGTTGCAGGAAAAGGAACTTCATATCGCTCGCCAAAACCAACTGCTGTCAGCGCTGCACGAGGCGGCGCTAGGACTGATGAGCCGTCGCGGCATCGACGATTTATTGTTGATGGTCGTTGGTAGCGCCTGCCGCCTGGTCGGTACCGAACACGGGTTCATCTATCGGTTCGATCCTGACAGACAGCGCTTTCACCGCAGTCACGGCAGTGGAATCTACCGGCACGACCTCGGTCGGGAAATCGACGCGAACCAAGGCATCGTCGGTCAGGTACGCAGGACCGGCCAGCCGGTTGTGGTAAAAGACTATGCCGAATGGCTGCTCCACAATCCACAGTCGACGCCTTTCCCTGAGATTTGCTCCGTGATGCAGGTCCCACTGAAGACCGGCGATGAATTTCTCGGCACGATCGGACTGGCCTATTGTGTGCCGGACCAGGTCTTCGGGCCGGCTGAAATAGAGATTTTGAGCCGTTTCGCCGATTTTGCCGCGCTGGCGCTGGACAACGCGCAGCTGATGAGTTCGTATCAGCAGGAACTACAGAATCGTCAGGCCGCCGAGGCGTCACTCGCGAAATCCCAGGCTTCACTGCAAGCAATGGCCGCCGCGATCCCCGACCTGATGTTCCTGTTCAGTCGCGCCGGCGTCATTCTCGACTGCAAGCCCGGGCCCGACCCGCTGTTGGTCGCACCGGAACTCTTCCTCGGTCGGACCATTCCGGAGGTATTCCCGCCGGAACTGCTTGACCAGACATTGCAACATTTGCAACGGGCGCTGGAAACGCGCTCGATACAGGTCTTTGAATATCAGACTGAAGTCAACGGCAAAGCCGAACATTATGAAGCGCGGTTTGCGCCTAGCGGCGCCGATGAGGTGCTGGCCATCTGCCGCAACGTCACCGAACGGACCCGTATGGAAAACCAGCTGAAGCACCTCAGCCTGCACGACGCTCTGACCGGGCTTTACAACCGGGCGTTTTTCGAAGAAGAGATGCGGCGGTTGGAAAAGCAGCGTGATGGAATCGCCGGTCTATTGATCTGCGATGTCGATGGTCTGAAAATCGTCAATGATTCACTGGGCCACAACGCCGGCGACGATATTCTGAAAAACGTGGCCAAGATTTTGCAGCAGTCATTCCGGGCCGGCGATGTCATCGCCCGGATCGGCGGCGACGAGTTTGTCGTCCTGCTCAACACCAATTCCGGCAAAATTTTTGATAATGCCTGCCGGCGGATTAAATATCACATTGCCGTATACAACAGCAAGAATCCCATGCCGATCAGCCTGTCGACCGGGTTTGCGTTGTCACGGCAGTCACCGCCGGACATGAACTCCCTGTTCAAGGAAGCGGACAACAACATGTACCGCGAAAAACTGCATCAGAAGCTGAGCGCCCGCAGCGCCATCGTAAAGGGCCTGATCAAGGCGCTGGAGGCCCGCGATTTCATTACCGAGGGGCATGGTGACAGGTTGCAGTCGATGGTGGAAGCGTTTGCACGCAAATTGGGCCTGCCGGAGCGAAATCTGGCAGACCTGCGGTTATTCGCTCATTTTCACGATATCGGCAAGGTCGGCATCCCGGACAGCATTCTGTTCAAAGCTGGTCCGCTTGACTCCGAAGAATGGAAGATCATGAAGCAGCACTGCGAAATCGGCCACCGGATCGCCATATCCACGCCGGATCTGGCGCCAATCGCCACCTGGATCCTGAAGCACCAGGAATGGTGGAACGGCAAAGGCTATCCGCTAGGACTAAAAGGCGAGGCCATACCGCTGGAGTGCCGACTGCTATCGATCACCGACGCCTTTGATGCAATGACCAATGACCGACCTTACCGCAAGGCTGTGCCGGCGCCGGTCGCCCTTGCCGAGTTGCGCCGCTGTTCCGGTAGCCAGTTTGATCCTGAATTGGTCGAGCATTTTATCGAACTGGTTGAGCCAAAACCCGCTTAACCGGGGGCACACGCCTTTACCGCTTGCGCGACGCCCAGAGTCCTCCGCCAATGATCAACAGACCGCCGACGAGATGCGCTTGTCCGATCGGTTCGCCAAGCGATAAGGCCCCGAGCATCGCTCCGTACAACGGCAACGTGTTGTAAAAGACCATCGCGCCGCTTGCCCCCAACCGGGCCACCCCTTGGTTCCAGGCATAAAACCCGATCGCCGCCGGCCCCAATCCCAAATAAAACACTATCATCGCCAGTTTGAAGCTCATTTCGATTGGCGAAGTATAAAGCTCCCACGCCGCCAGCAGCCAAAGCACCGGCAAGCCTAAAAATATCGACCAGGCGGTGGCGGCCACCGCTGGCATCAGCCGCATCACCCTACCGGACAGGATCGAATAGACGCCCCAGGTCGCCACCGCTGTCAGTACCAGCAAATCGCCGACATTGTACCCCGCCTGTTGCCAGAACGCGAACGACCCGCCGGAGATCAGCCATACCACCCCAGCCAGCGCCAGCAATGCGCCGCCAATCTGGCGGCCTTTCATCGGTTCCCGGATCAATAGCGCCGCCAGCAATCCGGTCAATAGCGGTCCGGTTCCATTGATGAGAGTGCCGTTGACTGCCGTGGTGAAATGCAACCCTAGATAGAGCAGCGGCGAAAACAGAATCACCCCGGATAGCGCCATCCCTGCCAAAAGCGGCAACGCTGCCCTTGTGGGGCGGCCGATTTTCGGCGTCTGTTGCAACAGTATGAGAAAAAACACTGCCGCAACCGTAAACCGCGATGCAGATAACGTTATCGGTCCGATATCATCACGGACCAGGCGGCCGATCACCATGTTGGACGCCCAGGCCAGCGTCGCCAGATTGACATAGCCGATCCCGGCCAGTTGCCTGATTCGTTCCTGATTCACACGCTTCGCTCCCATCGCCGGTATTGCCGGAGTGTCCTGCAGACACTCCGTTTGTTTGTGCAAGAATTTCCGCTTCCTCTACCGTGGCGTCGCCTTCCTGTATCCAGGCTTCCAGCAGGCTATAGGCCACCGCCAATACAACCGGGCCGACAAAAACCCCGATGATGCCGAGTGTGATCAGTCCGCCGATAACGCCGGGCAACACTACGAACAGCGACAGATCGACGCTTTTACGAATCAGCATCGGCCGCAGGATATTGTCGATCGGCGTCACCAAAATCGTCCAGATGCTGAGGAATATCGCCCAGCCCGTTGAATCAGTCCAAAACAGCCAGATTGCCGCCGGAACCAGAATCGGCGACGGACCCAGCTGAGCCAGGCACAGCACGAACATCACGGCCGTCAGCAGAAATACCACAGGAACGCCGGCGATCGCCAAGCCGATTCCGGCTACTGCCGACTGGGCCACGGCAGTGACAACGACGCCCAGCGCCAGCCCCCGCACTGATTTGGCAGCCAGCACCACCACATTCTCGCCCCGCGCGCCGGCCAGGCGCCGGGCAAACCGCAAGACTTCCTGCGCCACAGCCTCGCCGGTCGAATACAGCACGCCGGAAATCACCACCGTCAAGAGAAAGTCAAACACCACTTTGCCGGGATTGCCTGATTGCCGAAAAATCCAGGTCACGATTTCTTCGGCATGCGGCGCCATCAATTCGGCAAGTCCGGCCGTACCGGCAGCAGCGAACTCCCGCCACATCACGGCCAGTTTCGGCCCGACGACCGGTAGCGTCACCACCCAGTCGGGCGGCGGCAGCAAAGTTAGTCGGCTCAATGATTCCAGCCAGCTCACGATCCGCTCGGTATTGGCCACAATGATGCTCACAGCCAAAATCAGCGGCCCCACTACCAGCAGCGCCAATAAAATCGTCATGGCCACCGCCGCTAGATTGCGTTTGTTCCAGAGTAGCCGCTCCACTCGCAGCAATATCGGCCAGGTCGCCGATACGATCATGCTGGCCCAGAGCAGCGCAAGCAGAAACGGCTGGGCAATCCAAAAGGCAGCGACGATCAGCATGCCGATGGACAGCACTGACAGCGTTGTACGGGTGATATCGTTGTAAGGAACGTGGTCTTTCACAGTATCCCTCCTGCCGATAGCGGCTTCTTAATCGACAATCTTGCCAAACGCCAGCCGCTTCGGCACGATTTTAATATTTAATTTTTTCTGCAGGAACGCAATCCGTTTTTCTTCTGCCTGATCGGCGATCGACAGCGTCATGCCGGTCGCGCCGGCCCGCCCGGTTCGTCCGGCGCGGTGCTGATATGCCTGCGGATCTTCCGGCAACTCCAGGTTGATCACACAACTGATGCCGGCAATATCGAGCCCGCGCGCCGCCAGATCAGAGGCGACCAGCACCCCGGTCCGGCCGTCACGAAACGATTCCATCGCCCCTTGCCGGTCCTTTTTGACCGAACTGCCGTGGATTCCGGTCGCCGCCACACCATGATGGCAAAGCTTGGCTACCGTTTCTTCGATGGCGGCGCTGGTGTTGATGAAGACAAGCGCCCTATCGACCTGCAGGCTGGCCAGTAGTTTGCGCAGAAACTCGATTTTGTCGCGTGTTTCGACGACAAAATACAGATGCTCGATTTCCGGCGGCACGGCTGTCGGGGCTGCGATCGTCACCACCACCGCGTCGTTGCTCATGCCAACCGCCTTTTCCAGAGCCGTGGCCGGGATCGTCGCCGAGAACGCCAACAATTGGCGATCCTTTTGTGTAGCCTTGATAATTGCCGCCACGCTGACGCGGTGGTTGTCATCCAGCAACCGGTCCGCCTCGTCCAGCACAATGGTCTTTACGGTTTGGGCATTGATCTTGCGTTTCTGAATCAGTTCCAGGATCCGCCCGCTCGACCCGACCAGCAGGTGCGGCCGGTCTTTCAGTCGGTCGATCTGTCTGGCGATATTCACATCGCCGATGATTACTGCCGCCGTCACCGGCAGGCCGGAGTTGTCGGCCAGCAGTTGCGCCTCGCGAAAAATCTGCATCGCCAGTTCATGCGTCGGCGCCAGCACGATCGCCTGCGTATCTCGCCTGGCATGGTCGATCTTTTGAAACAACGGCAATAAGAACGCCAGTGTTTTTCCGGTACCGGTAGCCGACTGACCGACCACATCCTTGCCGGCCAAAACTTCGGGAATCACTTCTTCCTGTATTTTCGTCGGCATTGTTATTCCTGCTTTTTCCAGGCCTTGCACCAATGCGCTATGAACTCCCAGTTCGGCAAATGACTGATTCATGTTTACTCCCTGTGCCTGCCAAAATTTCTTGCACTGCAGGCTTTTCTCAATCCATTATACTAAAAAAACCGGCAGCAGGATAATCCGCGATGATTGCGGAAAAGATATAGCTGATAAATCAACACGCAATACACTATTGGGAGGACATGAACATGGGAACAGGTTTTCGCATATTCACCAGGATCAATCGGCCGGACCCTTCGTTGGTCGAGGCGTTTCGCGACTTGCCGGTCGCCAATATCGCCGATGAAATGAACCGCTTTGGTTGTATGGACGGTCGGATCAAGCCGCTAAACGCGACTCCTTTACTTGGCGTGGCCCTTACCGTCAAAGCCTGGACCGCCGATAACCTGCTTCTGCATAAGGCAATTGACATGGCACTTCCCGGCGATATCATCGTCGTCGATGCGCAGGCAGATGTCGGCACGGCGCTGATTGGCGAGATCATGCTGCGCCAGGCGGTCAAGCGCAGGCTGGGCGGCTTGATTATCGACGGCGCGGTCCGCGACGTCGATGCTTTGCGCCAAATGCGCTTTCCGATCTACGCCGCCGGTTTCACGCCAAAAGGACCGTTCAAGAACGGTCCAGGTGAAATCAATGTCCCGGTTTGCTGCGGCGGCGTTGTAATCGAGCCAGGCATGATCCTGGCCGGCGACGCCGACGGAGTGGTGGCGATCGCTCCGCGCGACGCACAGGCGGTTGCGGCGGCAGCCCGCAAAAAATCGCTCAGCGAACAGGCCATCTTTCAACAAATCGAACAGGGAACGCTCGACCGGTCATGGGTCGACAAGACGCTGGCCGAGCGAGGCTGTGAAATCATCGACGCCGCCTGGCACAGTGATAATTGAACCCGCTAGCCTAAACAAACCTCGCATCAGGTATTTTTATTTTTATTACAGGAGGCTATTTAAATGGATGAACTACTCGTCGGCATCGTAAATCTGTCCTGGAAACACGTGGCGATGTGGGTGGTCGCCGGAATCCTGATCTACCTGGCGATCCGTCACGACTATGAACCGCTGCTTTTGCTGCCGATCGGCTTCGGCGCCATCCTGACCAACATCCCTTTCTCTTCAGCGGTCGGCCACGAAGGCTTTCTCACCCGTCTTCTCGAGTTCGGCATCTACAGTGAACTGTTCCCTGTGCTCATCTTCATTGCCATCGGCGCGATGTGCGATTTCTCGCCGCTGATCCGGCGGCCGATCGCCATGCTGTTCGGCGCAGCCGCCCAGTTTGGCATTTTCGCCACCATCGTCATCGCCGCGATGCTCGGCTTCAATCTCAAACAGGCCGCCGCCATCGGCATCATCGGCGCGGCGGACGGTCCCACGACGATCTATGTCGCCACCCGCTTCGCGCAGGATATGCTCGGCCCCCTCTCGGTCGCGGCATATTCCTACATGGCGCTGGTGCCGATCATCCAGCCGCCGGTGATCAAACTGCTGACCACCAAAGAAGAGCGGCTGATCCGGATGGAATACGAGGAGCAGGAGCCGGTGTCCAAGACGGCGCTGGTGCTGTTTCCGATTATGATCACACTGATCGCCGGCATTATCGCGCCGATTTCCGTCGCCTTGATCGGTAGCCTGATGTTTGGCAACCTGATCAAAGTCAGCGGCGTCGTCGAGCGGCTGTCCAACTCGGCCCAGAACGAACTGGCCAACCTGGTGACGTTACTGCTCGGGATCACGATCGGTTCCACGATGTCGGCGGAGAAGTTCCTGATCGTCGAAGTTGGAATCGTGCTGGGACTAGGCCTGGTGGCCTTCATCTTCGACACGGCCGGCGGCGTGCTGTTTGCCAAGGCCGTGAACCTGGTGGTGAAGAAAAAGATCAATCCGATGATCGGCGCCTGCGGCATCTCGGCGTTTCCGATGTCGGGGCGGGTGGTGGCGAAAATGGCGCTGGCCGAGGACCCGACGAACTTCATCATCATGCATGCGATCGGCGTAAATGTGGCGGGGCAGATCTGTTCGGTGGTGGCCGGCGGGGTCGTGCTGGCGCTGGTGAAGTAAGACAAGGAGGAGGGAATTAACAATGACGGATACTGTCCAACAAGCGCTGAGCCTGATGGCGATCGCCCTGCCGGCGATGTTCGCCGTGATCCTGTTGTTTATGGGCGCTACGGCGCTGCTGCACAAAACGTTCCCCGCCAAAGAGGAGTAATAGTCACAATTGAAATGAAAACGCTGACCAGCCTCTTGACTGATCAGCGTTTTCATTTTTATCGATTTTCTGCTATTTCACATCAACCGAAAATTGCCTTGGTCATTAGGAACAAGATCGAAGGGCAAAGCAAGCAGCCTAGCCCCGTATAGAACGTGGCTGTCATTGCACCGTAAGGAACGAGACGAGGATCTGTCGCAGCCAGGCCTGCTGCCGTGCCGCTGGTGGTTCCCATTAATCCTCCATATACCATTGCTGCCTGAGGATTATTTAGTCCGATATACGGAGCCATCAACGGCGTCAGGATCATGACCAAAATCGATTTCACAACACCAGCGGCTATGCTGATGGCAATAACCGGAGAACTTGCGCCCAACGCAGCGCCGGTAACCGGACCGACGATAAAGGTTACCGCTCCGGCTCCAATAGTCGCCATACTGACAGTGTCAGTATAACCAAACATATGCGCAAGAGCGACTCCGACGATGTAGGAAGTGACAATGCCAACAAACAGGGAAAGTACTCCGGCGATTCCCGTCTTTTTAATTTCTTGTAGCCGCGCACCAAAGGCGGTGGATACGATGGCGAAATCACGCAGCATTCCGCCGCCCATCAACCCGATTCCCGATAAAACTTTAACGTCAGCGATTCCTTTATTTCCTCCAGTCATCAAACCGCCCCAGTACGCCAACACCAGGCCAAATACGATAGCTATGGCCGATCCATGGATTCGTTTATTGGTGAGATTGGAAATGTAATACGACAGCCATGTAACGATGCCAATAACCATGAATGCAGTCAGCAAACCGTTTTTCACAAATAGGGCTGTGGTCATCTTTGCCAGGTCCATTTCGCACCTCCTTACTTACTGGTTTTCCATTCGTCATCAGTAGAGGGTTTGGTTATTTTTCCCAAAATAGGCACAAACATAAATGCGACCAGTACTGCAACTGTGCCTGCCAAAATAGCTAACGGTCCGCCCTTGAGCGCTGCCAGAACATTTTGTTGTGCAGCCATTGCCACCACGATCGGAATGTACATTGCACTCCAAAAAGCAATGCCCCCTTCGGATGCTTTAGAAATCATCTTGTTGCTTTGCAAGTAATCGATAAGCAAAATCAAAAACAGCATCGCAAACCCAACTCCGCCGACATTCGCTTTTACCTTGAGCAACGCCCCCAACATGTCGCCAATGAAATTGCCGGCAAAATAACAGAACGCCAAAATAGCCACGCCATAAATTGCCATTCGTACGGTTCCTCCTTACTCGGGGTTTTGCGGGAGAAACGCTCTCCCGCAAACCCATTTTCTACTCGATAACCATAATAACCGAACCTGCAGCAACTCGATCCCCAGGGTTCAGTTTGATCTCTTTGACAACGCCGTCAATTGGTGCAGGGACTTTTTGCTTCATTTTCATGGCTTCCATCGTTGCAATAACGTCTTTTGCCTTCACAGTATCGCCCACCGCCACCATAAATTCGATGATTTTTCCTGGAACGCGTGATTTGACTTCCATTGCTCATTCCTCCATATCTTTATATTTTTTTTGACCTTTGTTGTTTAGCATTGAATATACTGCCTGTTTCGGCAACAATGTCACATCATGCAACCCTTTCGCCAAAATCGTTTCAGTAGACAAAAAGAGTTCCGCCAATTTAACTCCGTAGCCCGACGGCAACGCAACTTCCACATCCGTTTTACATTTCCATTGTTCGGCTATTTTCATCGCCTTGCTTTGAAAGTCGCGCATCACCTCCACCTCTGTCCCTTCAATCAACAGGTCCAGATCTGATCCCGCATCAGTAAAGGGCAATCCAGTATAGACTTCCAGCGCCGCTGATCCCCATACACCCATCTCCAGCCCCAAGCGTCCCGCCATTACAGCAATATCAGCCAAAGCCTTCAAACAGGGGGTCCGGGCGACAAACGGCCGGCGCAACACTGCAGTTGGCGATATCAACGCATTGATATCGGCCTGTGCCACAAATGCTGCAATCCGCATTCGGTTTCCTTCCAAACGAAAGGGCGATACGAAACCTACCGGGATCATTCCGGGACGGGGATCGTTGTCCTCCCTGCGCACAATACCCGGGATTTTCGCACTCGTTTCATCACCGACAATAAGGTGTCGCACTTTATCCAGTTGATCCGAGCCGCTTCTCGCGGCGATTTCAGCGAAAACTCTTCGACGCCCCGCATCGCTGATTTCAACCAAGTCGTGACGTTGTAACGCCTTCAGCGTTTTTTTGTCCATACCGGATCGCTCTTGCTGGTTTGTTGGTAATCGAGCTGAGCAGACACTAGATCATCAAACATTTCGGTCAGGACCGGTCCTTCAATGATGATGGGTTGTTCCAATTTCGATCCATCACCCGGCCGTAGTTCCAAAATTGTCTGCGGCGCCATGGTTTGCACCTGTGGATCAACTTTGACCACCCTCCCTTTTATCCTCAGTATCGTGCGAGCCGTCCGCCCCGCACTGACGGCTGAAGACAAAGTGGTCGCCAGAACGACTACCTCATATTCGGGAGTGGTTCGTTCCCTTCGATAGGTGATTATTTTGCCCAATGGATTGCTGACATGCCCGCTGCTCGCTACCGGAAATGTGTCTCCCATCGGCAGGCCACCGACTACGACTTCACACATGCCCGCACCAGCCATCGGCGAGGGAACCAAGCTGAGGTCCTGCCTTACGGGTACTCCGTCCACAGTCAGCCAGCCAAACTCCTGGCACCCATAAAGATCAAAAACCTTTGCCGAAAGAACCTCCGCTGCTACGGCAGGCAGTTCAAGATCAAGCGGTGTCCCTGCCACCAGCACGATCAGGTTTTGCGGCAAATAACCGGCAATCCCCATCGTTTTGGCGTCTTGTAACGCCGAACGGATGAATGTTGACTCTCCCACAACAACCGACGGTTGTTCGTTGTACAATGCCGCCAAAAAAGCATCCCTGCTTGATCGTCGCAAAAACGACCACGTCATTCCAAAGGCATCCAGCGCTTTTTTGCTGAACACATTGACAAGCGGCGGATAAGTGAAGAGTATCTTACTGCCGGATACGATGCCGCACTGGCTAAAAACGGCGCGAGTCGACTTTTCGCGACCAGCCAGTTCAGCGTGCGTTACGCCTACGATATTTTGAAACGCCGAAGAACCGGTAGTAAATGTCAGATACGCCAGATTAAAGGGAACATGGACTTCCTCGATCACATGCGCAGCGGTCGGTCCATTGATTCCTTTGTCGAATAATGTACGTCGGGGCATTTCCTCAATCGTTGGCGCACCCCCGAAGTCTTCCACCATCTGTGACAGGTTGTCGAGAAAGTCCTTCATAACCAGCGCTCCTATGCGTCGAGATATTTTTCGGCGACAGTGTCAAATTGCGCCTGCATCTTGGCAATGACCATCGCCCGGGTTTTGCGGCCGCCACGTTCGGCGCCAAGTTCACCGCGGCCCCAAGGACCAAGTTTTTGTTGCTGACCGGCAACCTTGGTTTGCCGGACTTCCTGCACATGACGTTGCATTGCTTCCCTCATGCCCTCTACTGTTTCCACCACTTCGTTAACGCCGCCCAGTTTATAGAAAAAATTCACTCCAGCGGCAAAAACGGGGTTTTGGGTAGACAATTCTTCGAGAACTTCAATATCCAACTTGGTGATGCGGGAAATGCTTGTCAATGGCATGACATGAATCATAGTTCCGAATTCTTTGGAGAGCGACAGGATATGGTCGGCTTGCAGACCATGGCAGAGGAATGCTCCACTAATTGCACGGCCAATTACGATCGCCACGATCGGATGGCCGGCCTTTCTGGCTTCAGCCAGTGCCAGTTGATATGCGCCGGTCGATTTGTTCATCCCCATAATTTCTTCGATCTTCCCCGGGCCGTTGCCCGGTGTATCGACAATCAATATAATCGGTCGTTTCTCCGCCAGTGGTTTTTTCTGGTCAGTCTCGATGGTGTAATACACGGCCAGCGCCATCTTATAGCCTTCTTCAAGCCCGATGACTCCGGCAAACACCACCGGAAATCGCGGATTGAACTCTTCGGCGTCGTTAGCAATCACCGTTGCCGGTTCGCCTTTGAGCATCACTGTCCCCACCACCGCGCCGGGACCGGATTCGGCATCGATCTTGAAATCGCCAATCACATTTTCCTGCAGCGAGCCCGGATCAACAATCATGTCAATCGCTTCACGGCCTCGACCGATCATGCTATCTTCATC